>JAEUHD010000131.1 GCA_016793645.1 Verrucomicrobiales bacterium | reverse complement strand
CGTTTCCCTGGATGCGTTGGGTGCAGGCATACTCTGGGACCGATCCGCGACGACGGGCCCCGTCGTCTTCGACGCGGTGGGTCTCCTCCCTCCCGGAATGCACCTGTTCACCGGGGGACGCCACACGACCAATCCACCCCCCGGGGGTTCACCAGCACCCGTCGCGGGGGGGGCGCCTTCGGGTTGGGTGGGGATCAGCGCCACGATTGCGCCCAACCGGACGAAGTCGTGGGACGGCCATTACACTCCGGTACCCACCCTGTACCTCCGTGCGCCCACCATTCCCGGCGACGACCGCATCGGCGTCAGGATTCGGGATGAACAGGGCCGGCTCTGGACCGCGGAGGCCGAGGAACAGGGGCGTCGCGAAAACATCCGACCGTTCCTCCTCAAGATTCCACCCGACGTCCGAGTAGTCACACTCGAGGTCGTTTTCATTCGGCCTCTCACCGCGGATTTTACCGTCCGGGTCCCTGCGCCCTGACGCCCACTTCCGCGCAGGAATTGGGTCGGACGTCCATCACGGGCCGCAGTGGAATCATCTCGGGTGACCGGCTCCAAAATACCGGCTCACAGGTATTCCAAACCTCGGGAAGAGCCTCACCCTGATTTCGGAGAGGCCTCGCACGCACACGTCGGGGGGCCAGGCTCTCAGGATTACCCATAGATCATCCCGATGCGCTCAACCCATCGACCTGTTCGTCATCCAAACCCCGGCTGGCTCCGTCCGCGGAGTCCAGCTGAGGCCTTTACCCTGATCGAACTCCTCGTCGTCATCGCCATCATCGCGATCCTCGCCGGCATGCTGCTGCCGGCGCTGGGCCGCGCCAAGGCGACCGCATTGACCGCGGCGTGCCGCAGCAACCTACAGCAACTGCAAAAGGCGCTCTTGATGTACGCCGACGACAATGCCGACGTACTTCCCGGCACCCGGGTCGTAACCGTTCCCGATCCCTCCGGAGCCAACAGCGGACTCGGCGTCGGACTGCCCGGCTCCTGGGCGGTGGGTCATCCGCGCCTCGACACCAACGATCTCGGCATCCGGTTGGGCACCCTGTTCCCCTATTTGAAGGCCCCCGCCGTTTACGTCTGCCCTGGAGACAAGTCCCGCACCGTTCCGAACGCGCAGAAGAAAACATTTCCAACCACCCGGACCTATTCCCTAAGCCAATACGTCAATGGCTTCGGCGCGCAGAGTGGGGATCCCAATGTAATCCGACGCCAATGCGTCCGACTGGGTCAGGCCACCCGTCCCACGCAAACCTTCTCCTTCATTGAGAGGCAAACCATCGGTGGCAGTCCCACATTCGCAGTCTCACCCCCTGAGTCCCGCCAGACCACCTGGAATGACACCTCCAATCACTCGGTCGGAATCCACCACTTTCGGGGCTACTCACTGGCCTTCCTCGATGGCCATGTGGAACTGGTTCGCCTCGCTCGACCGAAGCAGATCCGCTACGGGCAGCCCGGCGGACAGGACCTCAATCGACTGCAGGGATGGATTCCCGACCGGCGCTGATGCCCGCGGGCCCGGAGGCCGGACGCTGCTGGATGCGGTCCCAACCGGAACACCGACGCGACGGGAATCCGGAATCCTTCGACGCGGATAAACGCCGCCGCAGGACGCGGCGGCGGCACCTCCCGGTTTGATTCCACCGCGGGTCACTCCTCCCGGATATCAGGTATCCCCATATACTGGTGGGTGGGTATTCCGTTCCGCGGGAACTCCGGGAAACTCGTCACAGGATTCAGGCGCCGGCTGGGCCGATCTGCTGCGGCCCAAGGGGCAACCCTTCACCCACCGGCGCCTGAATCCCATACCCAAACCCGAAGCCACTCTTCCGTCGCCGGCGATGCGCTACCTGCTCGCCGGTATTTTCACCGGTATTCCCGGGAATGAGGTTGGAACCAACCCAAAGGTTTACCGCCATGAACCCATTCCCCTCTGCATCACGCCGCCGCACGCATGGATTCAGCCTCGTGGAGTTGATCACTACCCTCGCCGTATTGATGGTCCTGGGAGGACTCCTGCTGCCCGCCCTCGCGCGTCAACTTCGACGAACCGCCACCACCGTCTGTCTCGCCAACCAGCGCCAGTTCGCGCTGGCCCTCGAGTTATATGGCAATGACACCGGATATTATGTTCCCAATTCATTCTTCGGGGTGAATTCATCCCCGGATGACCGCGTCCTGCCGGACGGCAGGACCATCCGCGACCTCGAACGCTCCACCAAGTGGGTTCGCGGATGGCTCGAATTCGGCCGGGTGAATCCGGACAACACCAATCGAGCCTTCCTTGCCGACAGTCATCTCACGCCGCTGCTGGATTCGTCCGCAAAGCGGTGGGTCTGTCCGGACGAAGATGCCATCGCCGTGGATGGCGAAGGACGCCGCCACCCCTGGTTGCGGACCGTCTCGCTGAACGCCTCCATCAGCGGTGCCACCGCCAGCCCCTTCGACCAATCCTTCTATCGCGTCTTCCGAAATCCCTCCGCCGTACCCAATCCATCCACACTGTTCACCTTCATGGAGGAACGTGCGGATGGGATCAACAGCTGCGTGTTCGTGCCCGGGGATCTCTTCTCGTCGCCGGGCGCATCCGGGGGAGGATCCCTCGGGAACTACCCCGGATTCCGTCATCAGAATGGCCCGACGATGGCATTTGCCGACGGGCATGTGGAGGTTCATCGGATGAAGGATCCACGAACCACACCCAAGGGTTCCGGCAAGAAGCTACCCACCCAAACTCCAAGCCCCGGAAATCCGGACGCCGACTGGCTGCTGTCGCACGGAGCCGTCGCACGCTGAGCCGGCGATCCGGAGCCGCCTCACCAAATTTGGGAATACCACACAACGGAAGGCCCCGGGCAATCTTGTCGAACTCCCGGACCGGCAGACGGTCTGGAGAAATCGTCCCGGAGTCATGCACCCCTTCCTCGCCCTCGCATTTCCGATTCTCATCGTCCTCATGGTCGGAGCCTGGGGTCTCGGGACATTGGTATACCGGGAACATCCGTGGTCGATCGGAGGTTGGATTCCGCTGACGGGATTGGCCGGAACCGGGAGCCTGATGCTCGTCGGAATGCTTTTCGACTCGGGCGCATCCACGGGCGGTGCCGAAGGTGCCTTCGCCGCCATGGGCGCGGCGGGCGGCATGGTTCTCTTCCTTCCCTGTCCCCTGTTTCTCGGACTGAGTGTGTACGTCCGCCCCCGCGGCCCCCATTCCCCATGGGCGATCCTCTGCGGCTCCCTGATCCTGATGGCTGCGCTCGGGTTCCTCCGATCCGTCGCTGCCGCACTTTAGAGCCGGCACCTACTTCTGCTTCAGACGGCGGAGCAGATCATAGGCGGCACGCGCCTGGGGATCCCCCCGTTCCGCCGCGGAGGCCAAACGGCCCTCCAGAACCACCAGGGAACCGTGGACGGCAAGACCCTGCTGGAGCGTGACGTCTCCCCCACCCCGGAGCGCGCCCAATGACTCAACGGCCCGGTTGAAATCCCCCGCACGCAACGCCTCCGAGGCATCGGAGGCCGCCTTGCGATACTCGGCGGATGCACCTGAAAATGCGGTCTCCAGTTGTCCGGCCGCCTGGGCCGGCGTGGACGCCATTCCCACGTCACCACCCTCGTTTCGGCCGCAGCCGGCACCGAGGAGAACTCCGAGGAGCATCAGCACACCGACCCACTGTCCATGTCGTCTCATCAATCCCCCGTCTTGGATCCCGGGTTGCACCAGAACCGGCCCGGACGAAGTCCCCGGAACCCGCCGATCCCGGCCTCCTGATAATACACCTTGAACCGCATGTACTCGGTGTGACCCCCAAAGTTTCCCATCACCGTGCCCGTATTGTGGCGCTGGGTGACTCCCTCATCGGGACGGCTGGCCACGTTGTCATAGTTCGACGGCTGCTTCTCGTCCGCCTCCCAGAAGATCATCGCGTCGGGAGCAAACTGAGCGAGCTTGTACGTGGTGTACTGCCCCCGGGGGCCGGTGCCGTACGCCGACACCGCCCCATTCATCATGTAGCTGCACACCTTCATCTCGCGCTGACGGAACAGCGCGGTATTCGTCCGGTCGAGCGGACAGAACAGGAGCTTCCTCGATTGGTGATAGGGCCACAACTGGCCGCGTTCGACGGTGTGGTCGGGCTTGTTGGTGGACACCCGCGTATACGCCCAATTGGCCACATTGAAGGTCCCGGAACTCCACGAGGTGTACGGCAGGTAATCCTGCTGATCCCCGGCGTACAGGTGCGTGGACAACAACAGCTGCTTGATATTGTTGAGACACACCGTGCGGTTGCCCTGCTCCTTCGCCTTGCTCAGCGCCGGCAACAGCAGTCCGGCCAGGATCGCAATGATGGCGATCACCACCAGCAGCTCAATCAGCGTGAAGGCGCGGCGTCCAACCCCCGGTGCATCCGGATCGCAGGCCAAAGGTGGAAGACGGACAGCCATGGGGACTGCAACAACGTCCGCAGTCCCGACCCCGTGTGTCAACGCCGAAGGTCGCCGCCCCGTTCGTAGTCCGGGCTTTAGCCCGTCCCCCCGTCTCCGGGCGGGTTCGGACAGCCTGAAGGCTGCACTACGAACAGCCCGTCCCCTATTTCGCCGACGCCAGGAACTCGATCAAATTCCGGAGGTCCTGCCGCGTGAGCAGTTCCCCGAATCCGTCCGGCATGCCGCTGAGTCCCTTTTCCCGCGTGGCAATGTCCGCCTTCTTGATGGTCACCAAACCATCCTCGGGCGAGTTCAACACCAGCTCCGTGGCATTCTCCGACTTGATGATGCCGGCATACGCGGTGCCGTTCTTCAGGGTCACCAGGAGGTTTTCAAATCCCTCCGCGATGCCGGCATTGGGATAAACAATCGATTGGAGCACGTATTCGCGTCCCTTCTTGTCCACAATGCCGGTCAATTCCGGCCCAACCTCCCCGCCCTCGCCGCTGATCTTGTGGCACCGCGTGCAGCTCACTTCCGCGCGCTCCACGAAGACCTTCTTCCCCGCCTCCACATTTCCCCCGGTCAGGGCCAGTGCCCACGGAGTGATGTCATTGGTTCCCTTGGGGGCATGGCCGGCCTTCCATTGGTCCACCAGTGCCTTCAACTCCGGACGCGCGGATGCGGCATCCAGAACATCCAGTTGCAGCTCCGCCGGGACTTTTCCGTCCAGCAACCGCTGCATCCACGTCCGGGTCAGGGCATCGGCGGCACCGCCGGGAACCTTGGCGAGGCTGGCCAGTGCGTTCTGCTTTTCCGAGAGGGAGCCGGAATCGATGACCGACGCCAGGCGCGCCGTGGGGTCCGCGGCTGCCGCTCCGGACGCCGCGGAAGCCACCGGCGGCACCTCGACGCTCAGCTTCAGGGCCGTCTTCCGCACCGACTCCTCGGGATCGTTCTGCGCCGCCGCCAGAGCCGGGCCGTACTCTGGCGACTGCAACTGGGACAGGGCGGTCAGGGCGGCGGACCGCACCGGGCCATCCCCCTGCTTCTGCACCACAAGATTCGCCAGCGTCGGGCCCGCGGACATCAGGTGCAGGGTTCCCGCCGCCCGCGCAGCGGCGGCGCGGACGCGATTGGGGGCGGAACTGAGCACCGGGACCAGCACCGGCTGCAGGGCCGCGGCGGGCACCTGGGCGTCGCGGGCGAACGCCGTCGGACGCCAGAGTCCCGTGATGCGATCCCGCCCGGAATTCGCCGGCCACTCGGCCAGGGCGTCGAGCGCCTCCACCCGATAGGCCTCCGCCTCATCCCGGGCGGCAACCCGCGCGAGGGCCACCGCCGTGTTCGTGGTCCCGAAGCGGTAATTCGCATTCAGCACCCGGCGACCCAACGCCGCGTTCTTCGGATCCAGCGGCTGCTCCGTGAGCGCGGCGAGCCGCTCCAGAGCCCCGGAGATCGGAACGTCGTTGATCGCCCGCGCCGCCTCCGTGACCAGGCGGGGATCGGAGTCGGAGACAAACGCGGCAATCTCCGGACGCCCCAGCCGGCGCATGGCCAGCAGGACGCCCATGCGCACCGCGGCGTCCGGATGTCCAGTGGCCGCCTCGAGGGCGTCGAAATCATTGATGGTCACCAACGCCTGCACCGCCGCGTGACGAATAAACGGATCCTGGTCTGCATTCGCCTTCAGGACCTCGAACAGGACCGGGACGGAATCCCGCCGACCCAGCTTGCCCAGGGCGATCGTCCCGAGCGCACGCACATGGGCATCGGCATCCGACGTCAACCGAACCAGTCCCGCATGGGCGGGAGCGTACTGGGCGTCGCCGAGCACGCGCGCCGCATTGGCCCGAAGGTGCGCCTCCTTGTCGCCAAGGAGCGGCACGAGGGCATCCAGTTCCTCCGCCTTGGCTTCGCGACCCGGTTTGTGGGCGGCCGCCTGGATCTGCCCCAGGGCCCACAGCGAATGGAGGCGGGCGTGCAAATCTCCGTTGCCGCGGACGATCTTGATGAGCTTGGAAACCACGGCGTCCCCCCGTTCCGCCAGGGTGAACTGGGCCGTCTGCCGTACACGGAAATTCGGGTGGGCGAGAAGCTCCAGCAGCGCCTTGTCCGTCTTGGTTCCGAAATCGGAGGCGAGCAGTTCCCGCGTCGATTTCACGATGGGCTGGTGGATGGTGTTGGTGTCGTAGAAGCGATAAATGCGCCCCTTGCCCACCGGCTCCCAGCCATCCACCCAGTCGCTGATCCAGAACGCGCCGTCGGGTCCCCACGCTCCGTCCGTGGCTTCGATGGACCACACAAACTTCTTGTCGTCCACGATCTCAAAGCTGGCGCCGCGGGGCTTCAACTTGAAGGAGACGATTCCCGACCCGCTGCCACTGCCACGGAAATCGCACAGCGTGAAGGTGCCCTGCCATTCGGGGCCGAGACCCGTGCCCGGATAGTACGCATTGCCGCTCGGACCCGCGGTGATGTTCTTGATCGGCGGGGTGATGTAGGCCGGCTGCGCGTCATTTTGCGGCATCCACATCTTCTCCGAATTCCATGGACCGCGCGGATTGGGCTTCTCCAGGAACTGCCATCCGATGCGCCATCCGCTGTCGCCGCCCTCGATCAGATAGGTCCACCGAGCCTGGTCGCCGCCGTCGGAATTGTTGTCGCCGGTGAACAGGTTGCCCCATTCGTCAAAGACCAGCTCCTGGGGATTCCGCAGTCCGACGTAGATCATCTCCATTCCGGTGCCGTCCGGATTGCACCGGAACACGGCGCCGGAATCCGGGGTTCCCACCAGGTGACCCTCGGTCTTCAGCATGGACGCGCGATCCCCGATGCTGAAGTAAAGGCGTCCGTCCGGACCCCAGGTCAGCCCGTGCAGGTCGTGACCGAGAAACCCGACGCGGATGCCGTGTCCGTAGCTGATGCTCTGGCGTGCATCGGCGACGCCGTCGAGGTTCTCATCGCGCAGCCACCACACATTGGGAATGTTGGCAAACCAGACATCCTTGCCGCGGGCCAGCACGCCGGACGCCACGCCGTCCAGCGGCGTCGCAAAATTGTCGGCAAACACCACGGAGGAATCGGCGCGGCCGGTTCCGCGGGTATCGCGCAGCAGACGGATCCGCTCCGTGTTCTTGCGGTAGTCCTCCATGCCGGCCTTGCCCAGGTGGCGCTGCATCATGGCGAGGCGGTCATCCACCGAGCGGCAGGCGAGATCCTCGTCGAGCCAATCCATGATGCCCCGGATGTCGGGCACCCCGCGCCAGGCGCGGAAGGACTCCACCGCGAAGAAGCGTCCGTCATTGGCCACATCGAAGGCCACCACATGGGCCACGTCCGGTTCCGCCGCCCACAGTTCCGCCTTCCAGCCGGGGGGCATTTGGAAGCGCTTGATGGCCTTTTCACCGTCGTCGGACGCGGCGGCGATCTTCGGAGCCTCAAAACTTCCGGAGGGTCCCAACTTGTGCTGGGCGGCGGCGGGAAGGAGTCCGGCGAGCAGGCTGAGGCTGAATCCGGCGCAACGGCGAAGAACGGAACGGGACGGCATAAAGGGCTCAGGATAAAAAGGAATGTCCCGGACGCAAGCCACCGTCGCAGGAAGAACGATCGCAGGACCCCGTTCCTTCGCGCAGCCGGCGCGAAGGAGCAGTCACCCGCGGGCGGCAGCCCGCAGCCACCCTCGTGGATCGGGAGGGCTCGCATGGTGCGGGCCCACTTCAAGTCACGGACGGCGTGCCGGAATCCACCCGCCACTCCTCCTCGCGCCAAACCGCGGAATTGTTCAGGGACGGCGACACGCCATCCCTCCCGTTGTTGCTCTGGAATCGGGCGACTTCAGTCCCGCCGATCCTTCGCGCAGCAGGCGCGAAGGAGAGGTCACCCGCGGGCGGCAGCCCGCAGCCACCATTTCTTCCCGGAACGCCTTGTTCCCGATAGCCTCGCGCCATGCCGGCGTCCCTCGTCGTCAACGAGATCTATCTGAGCCTCCAGGGCGAAAGCACCTTCGCCGGGCTCCCCTGCGTCTTCGTCCGGCTGACCGGATGCAACCTGCGCTGCTCGTATTGCGACACCGCCTACGCGTTCACCGGGGGACGGCGCCAAACCCACGAGGAGATCCTCACCGAGGTTCACCGCCTGGCCGCAGGCTACTCCGGCACCTCCATTGCAGGACATCGCCTGCCCCTGGTCGAATTCACCGGCGGCGAACCGCTGCTCCAGTCCGGCTCGGCGGACGTCATGCGCGCCCTCTGCGACGCCGGGTTCACCGTGCTGGTGGAGACCAGCGGCGCCCACGACCTCGGGATCCTGGATCCGCGGGTACGCTGCATCATGGACCTCAAGACGCCCGGCAGCGGCGAGGTGTCCCGGAACCGCTGGGAGAACATCGCCCGGCTCAAGGCCACGGACGAGGTGAAGTTCGTGATCGGGTCCCGCGAGGACTACGACTGGTCGCGCCAGGTGATCGCCGAGCATCACCTCGCGGAGCGTTGTCCCCTGCTCTTCTCCTGGGTCGCCCCGCTGCTCCCGCACCAGAAGGATCCATCGTTGAAGTCGCCGCCCGCGAACCAAACCCCGATCTCACGACAGGAACTCGTCGAGGCCATCGTCGCCGACCGGCTGCCCGTGCGGTTCCAGCTCCAGATGCACAAGTTCATCTGGCCCCCCGACCAGAAGGGCGTGTGACCGCATGACCTCCCGCCAAACCCTGGGCCGGCTCCGCGAGTTCGAGTCGCCGGACGTCACATTCCTCGATCCCGGCGGCGCCTGGCCCATCGTCTGGGAGCGGGCCCGCAACTGCACCATCACCGACGCTGACGGACGCCGCTACACGGATCTCACCGCCGCCTTCGGCGTCGCCGCCGCCGGCCATGCGAATCCCGCCGTGGTGCGCGCCGCGAAACGCCAGATGGATCGCCTGCTGCACGCCATGGGCGATGTGCACCCGCACGCGCTCAAGGCGGACCTGGTCCGCGAACTCAGCCGACTGACGTTTGAACGCTGGACCGCCCGATCCTCGCACCCCCTTCGCGGCCGCACCGTGCTCACCAATTCGGGATTCGAAGCCGTTGAAGCCGCGTTGAAGACGGCGCGCCTGGCCACCGGACGCCGGGGCGTGCTCGCCTTCCGCGGGGCGTACCACGGACTCGGCTACGGCACCCTCAACGTCACCCACCGCGACCTGTTCCGGAAACCCTTCCAGGATCAGCTCGGCGGTTTCGCGGAATTCCTGCCGTGGCCCGAAGCAGGAGAGTCGCGATCCGAAGACACCTGTCCGTGGGAAACGATGGAACCGCTGCTCCGTCGCGCGCTCCGAAGGCGATCCGTTGGGGCGATCCTCGTGGAACCGATGCAGGCCCGCGGAGGCATCCGGATTCCCCCCGCGGGATTCCTGCCCCTGCTTCGGAAACTCGCCGATGAGTCCGGGGCGCTACTCATCGTGGACGAGATCTACACCGGATTCGGCCGCACGGGCCGGTGGTTCGCCTGCGAGCACAGCGGGGTGGTTCCCGACCTCATTTGCCTCGGCAAGGCACTCACGGGCGGCTTCCCGTTGAGCGCCTGTGTGGGACGCTCCGACCTGATGGAGGCAGCCTGGCCTCCGTCGAAGGGCGAGGCGCGCCACACCAGCACCTTCCTCGGACATCCCGTGGGCTGCGCCATGGCGCTCGCGCAGATTCGTGAACTGCGGACCCGCGGACTTGTCCAGCGCAGCGCAGTGGAGGGACGCTGGCTGCTCGAAAGGCTTCAGGCCCTGCCCCGGACCCTCGGAAGCCTCCGTCTGGAATCCCGGGGCGTGGGGCTCATGGCGGGCATCGAACTGCGCCATGCCAGTGGTTCCCCCGCAGGCGACCTCAGTCTCGCGGCGGTCCAGGAACTCCTCGGGCGCGGCTACATTCTGCTTCCCGAAGGCGCGCACGGCGAGGTGATCAGCCTGACACCGCCCTTGACCATTTCGCGAAGAGCATTGGACCGCTGCGTGCGGACCCTGGCGACGGTCCTGGGGAGGCTGACGGCATGACCCTCGGCGAAATGCGGCGCTGGCTGGAGACCCGCGGAATCGTCCTGACGAAATCGCTCGGCCAAAACTTCCTCCATGACGGCAATCAACTCCGGCGCATTGCCGACGCCGCCGGGATCGTGCCCGGGGATTCCCTCCTCGAAATCGGCCCGGGACTGGGTCCGCTGACGGAGTTGCTGCTCGCCCGCGGCAATCCGGTCACCGCCGTGGAGGTGGACCGAAGATTGGTGGAGATTCTGAAGGAACGGTTCGGCGGGGAACCGAACTTCACGCTGGTGCAGGCGGATGCGCTGGCGTGGTTGCGAGAAACTCCGCGGGACTGGAGCACCACCAAGTTGGTGGCGAACCTTCCGTACTCCGTGGGTTCCCCGATCCTGGTGGAACTGGCCCTGGCTCCCCTCCCTCCGTCCCGAATGGTGGTGACCCTGCAGTGGGAGGTCATCCGAAGGCTGGGCGCGGCTCCAGGCACCGAGGATTACGGCGTCCTTACCCTGCTCATCGCGGCCCGCTATGCCGCCGGTGCGAGCTTCAAGATTCCCTCCTCCTGCTTTCATCCGCCGCCCGATGTCGAGTCCGCGTGCCTCACTCTGACCCGGCGCGGGACGCCGCTGGTTTCGGATCAGGCGTTGTCCACCTATGTCCGCGCCGTCAAACAAGCGTTCTCCCAACGCCGGAAAATGATGCGCAAGCTGTTGTCCGCCTCCTGGCCCCCGGCCCGGGTCGAGTCGGCAATGTCCGCCGCAGGAATTCCGACGGACGCCCGTGCGGAAACGATCAGCCCGGTCCAATTCGCCGCGCTGGCGCAGGGACTGCAGGCCGCGGACGCTTCTGAAGGGACTTCCTCCTCGACGTGATCTTCGCGATGGCGTTTCAGTTCCGGGGCCGATACTGCTTCTCCGAACTCCTTCTCAAGACACTTCCATGAGCACCGCCCTGGTCCAACCGTACCTGTTCTTCGCCGGCCGTTGTGACGAAGCCCTCGAATTCTACCGCACCGCAGTCGGTGCATCGGTGCTGTTCCTGATGCGGTACAAGGAGAATCCCGACGCCATGCCGCCCGGCGTTCTTGCTCCTGGATTCGAGGAGAAGGTCATGCACGTCACGTTCCAGATCGGGGGCACCACCTTGATGGGATCCGATGGATGCGACACCACCTCGCGCTTTGACGGCTTCAATCTCTCACTGGCCCTTCCCACCGAAGCCGAAGCCGATCGGGCCTTCGCCGCATTGTCGGAGGGAGGCCAGGTGCGCATGCCGATGGCGAAAACCTTCTGGTCTCCGCGCTTCGGCATGGTCACGGACAAATTCGGCCTCGGCTGGATGGTCACGGTGGCCCGTTGAACCAATTCCGTAGCCGCCGACGGGAGGAGGCGCCTATTCAACGCGACAGCACCAACGGCGGGAGTTTGATCTGGGTCTGAAACCAGGTCCACACCCCCCCGGAGGTCTGCTCAATGAAACCAAAGACCTGCTGCCCCGGCGACAGGCGATGAAACACAATGGAAACCCGGACATTGCCACTGAGGTTGCGCGCCCCCACGCCGGTAATGTTCACACCCGCAGGTCCGGCCACCAGGTTGAAGGAGGCGGTCCCGACCACGGACAAGGTAAATTCCATGATGAACGTCTGCGGGGACGTAAAGCCGTAGGCGGCGGGGTCAAAGTGCATCTGAATTGCGGGCTTCCGCTCCGACTTTGTCTTGTCGAAGTTCGCGAACGGCGGTGCCGGGGGGGTTGTGTCCACCTGGACAATGGTGGATTCGATCAGGGTCAGGTTGGTCCGTCCCTTCCCCAAGGTCTTCCCGGGCGACAACGTCTCAATCGGACCGAATGAGAACTCCTCCAATCCACCTCCCAACAGATCGAGAATGCTTCCCGGCTTGAGGTCCGCCCGGAAGCGTTCGGGAGACACGTACTTGGTTCCGGCGGGTTCCAGTTCCTTGACGGGACGGGGACGCAGCGAGGGAGCGGATTTCTTGGACATGGAGAGGATGCTTTGGTGACTGCAAACGATGACGGTATTGAGCCCTGGGATTCCGGCTCGGTGAGTAAAGAACGCAGAGTTTCCTCCCCACCTTACAATCATCCTCCTCCCGCCCATTCCCCTCGGTCAATGCCGGATTCAATCTCGCGCAGCGCACACGATCCACCGCGCAGTGTTCAGTGTTCAGTGTTCAGTGACCAGTGACCAGTGACCAGTGACCAATTCCCAATTCCCAATTCCCCAGCCTTCCCCGTCCCGTCGTTTCCAGTACCGTCCTTCCGTGAACACGTCCGGTTCCCATCCGGGTGACGAATCCGCCTCGGCCCGCCCGGAGGCGCAGCGATCCGCGGCCCCACCCACGATTCCGGACTACCAGTTGCAGCATCGGATTGGATCAGGAGCTTACGGCGACGTGTGGCTCGCACGGAGCACCGCGACGAATGTCTTTCGGGCGGTCAAGATCATCTACCGCAGCACGTTTTCCGACGAACGGCCGTATCAGCGCGAGTTCGAGGGAATTCTGAAGTTCGAAGCCGTCTCCCGTTCGCATCCGAGTCAACTCGCTCTCTTCCACGTGGGACGCGACGAAACCGCGGGCTATTTCTACTACGTGATGGAGTTGGCCGACCCGGCGACGCCGGGCAGAAGTAGCACTTGGTCAGCCATCCGTAATCAGACGGAGGCCGGAAACCCGGCGCTGATCTCCGAAAACAATGACTCACTCGTCCTCCTGCCTGATTACTCTCCCCGCACGCTTCATTCGGATCTCAAAGGAGGGCGCATGCCCGTAGTGCGTGTCTTGGAACTTGGACTCGCCCTGTCCGAAGCGTTGGCCGATCTCCACGCCCACGGACTGGCGTGCAGTCCCTTCACAGCCTCGAAGATCCTTTTTGTGAATGGCCTCCCCAAGTTTGGAAGAGTGCACAGTTTAGTCCAGACCTCCCCTGGCGACGACTGCCCGCCCTACGTGGTCAGAGCCTACGCAACCCTCCCATCGGTGAACGCGCCTTTTGCCGACCTCCTGGCGCTCATTGACGTCCTATACAACGCGTTGACCGGATTCAGTGGTCAACAGTTCCCCGAGATTCCAATCGACCTTCAAAGGGGTCCCGCCGCCGCACTCAACGAGGAACTGATCACCATCCTCAACCGAGCGTACGAGCCGAGGGTAAGCACCCACTGTTCATGCGCCGCAGCCCTGCGCAGTGACTTGGAACAACTGACGTCCAAACGATGGGTGAAGAAACTATTGAAACAGTCACGTGCCACCACTGACCACTGACCACTGACCACTGACCACTGACCACTGACCACTGACCACTGACCACTGACCACTGACCACTGACCACCGACCAATCCCCAATTCCCTCTCGCGTTTTCCGATGAACCCGCTAGGGGAGTCGCATGCACCCCGGGCGCTGGATCCTGCTGGCCGGACTGCTGGGCCTCGGCCCGGCAGCCGGCGCGCCTCTGTTCGCGGGACCGGAAGGCTCCCCTCCCCCCGCAGCGCATCACTGGTCGTTTGAAGCCGTCCGGGAATCCCCGATTCCCGAAACCCGGGACTCGCGGTGGCCGCTGAATTCGATCGACCGGTTCATCCTCGCTCGCCTCGAAGCCGAAGGATTGACGCCTTCCCCTTCGGCAACCCGAGCCGAATGGCTCCGCCGCGTGACCCTCGACCTCACCGGGATTCCCCCACAACCCTCCGAGTTGGATGCCTTCATCAACTCCACCGATCCGGCCGCCGAAGTGCGCGTCGTGGATCGCTTGCTGGCGTCCCCGCGATATGGCGAACGCTGGGCCCAGCACTGGCTGGACGTCGTCCGCTACGCCGACACCCACGGTTTCGAGGTCAACACCGAGCGTCCCAATGCGTGGCCCTACCGCGACTACGTGATCCGCGCCTTCAGCCGGGACACCCCGTATGGCCGGTTCGTGCGGGAGCAACTCTGCGGCGACTTGCTCGGTGAGGATGCCGCCACCGGATTCCTGGTGACGGCTTCGGTGCTGCTTCCCGGGCAGATTGGCAAGGATGAGCCGTCCATCCGGCTCGCCCGCCAGGACTCCCTGGACGAAATCGTGGTCAACACCGGCCAGACCTTTCTGGGTTTGAGCATCGGCTGCGCCCGCTGCCACGATCACAAGTTTGATCCCGTGTCCCAGCGCGAGTACTACGCGATGCAGGCCTTCTTCGCCGGGGTTGAGTACGGGGAGCGCGACCTGCATGACCCCGATTCGGAGGCGCGCCGCGCGGAGGCGGTCCGGGTTGCGGATCGCATCGCCGCTCTCCAGCGCCAGATCACCCGCCATGTTCCCGCGGCCCGTTCGGAAACAAACCGCGTCTGCGTCAATGGACGACTCAACATCGAACGGTTTCAACCCGTCGCCGCGCGCCGGGTCCGATTCACCATCCGGGAGACCAATTCACTCGAGCCCTGTCTCGACGAGATCGAGGTTCTGGACCCGGAGGATCGTAATGTCGCGGCTGCATCCGAGGGCACGCGCGCCACGTCGTCCGGCGACACCGTGGTTCCCGACCGTCACGAACTGCGACACATCCACGATGGACGCTACGGCAATTCCCGGAGCTGGATGTCCAACGAGAAGGGCCGCGGCTGGATCGTGCTCGAGTTCCCCAAGGAACACATCGTGGACCGCGTCCTCTGGGGCCGCGATCGTGAGGGCCAGTTCGACGACCGCCTCGCCACCGACTATCGCGTGGAGGTGGCTGTCGACGGCGGGGATTGGATCTGTGTGGCGGACTCCTCGGATCGGACGCGCTTTTTGGCCGGTACCACTCCCCCGGACCCCTTCTCGATCGTGGCGCCCGAGGCCGCCCCGACGCTGCGCGAGCGGCGACGCCTGGAAGCCACCGCCAAGGAACTCGACGGCGGCCAGCGCGCCTTCGCGGGACTCTTCCGGGCACCCGATACGACTCACATGCTGCGGCGGGGAGATCCGGAACAACCGGGGGAGGAGGTTCAACCGGGCGTTCCCGCGGTGCTGGGCCTCTGCCACGTCCCGGGAGACGCGAACGAATCCGCCCGTCGCACCGCGCTGGCGCAGTGGCTCACGGATCCCCGGAATCCCCTCACCGGCCGGGTGTGGGTGAACCGCATCTGGCAGGGCCATTTCGGCGCCGGCCTCGTGCCGACCCCCAGTGATTTCGGACGGAACGGCGTCCGCCCCACGCATCCCGAATTGCTCGACTGGCTCGCCGGGGAGTTCCAACGCTCCGGGGAATCGACCAAACATCTCCACCGGCTCATCGTGCTGTCCGCCACCTACCGGCAAAGCTCCCGGGGAAACCCGGTGGCGCTGTCGCGGGACGCGGAATCGCGACTCCTCTGGCGATTTCCCTCGCGCCGGATGGAGGCGGAGTCGCTGCGCGATGCCATGTTGTCCGCCGCGGGCAATTTGAATGCGGCCATGTACGGACCCGGATTCGATCTCTTTGACCTGCGGGGCGGCCTCAGTGGATTCAAGCCGGTGGAGTCCTTTCCGGTGTCCGGACTGCGGCGCATGGTGTACGCCCACAAGGTACGCCGCGAGCCGGAGGCGGTGTTCGGCGCGTTTGATTGTCCGGACGCCGGACAGAGCACCCCGCGACGCCGGGAATCCACCACCCCGATCCAGGCGCTCAATCTGTTCAACAGCACCTTCACTGCGGAACAGTCCGCTGCCTTCGCGCGGCGGATCCGGCAGGAAGCCGGCGACGATCCGACCCGACAGGTTCGACTGGCCTACCGGATTGCGCTCGGACGGGAACCGGCTCCGGGCGAACTCGCCGACGCCCGCGACGCCGTGGCCCGCCTCGGAGCCGAACCCCTGTGCCGTGCGCTGTTCAACTCCAGCGAATTCCTCTTCCTGCCATGACCGGCGATCCCATTCGACTGCTTCCCCCGGGACGACACCTGCTCGACCGGCGCCGGTTTCTGTCGGGAGCGGCCACGTCCATGGGATCCATGGCGCTTGCGGGATTGTTGCGCGGAGACGGTCTCCTGGCGGCCGACCGCCCTCCCGTGGATCCCGCGCGACCGTTTGCCCCACGCCCGCCGCGGGTTCGTCCACCTGCGAAAAACGTCATCATGATTTTCTGCGCCGGTGCGGTCAGCCAGTTGGAGACGTGGGACTACAAGCCGGAATTGATCCGGCACGACGGCAAGCCGCTGGCCGGCGGACCGCCGGTCACCTTCCAGGGACCCGCGGGCGAGCTGGCGCGGCCCCAGTACCCGTTTCGTCCACGCGGGGAGACGGGGAAATGGGTCTCGGACCTGATTCCGCATCTCGCGGAACTGACGGATGACATCGCCTTCATCCATTCCCTCACGAGCAAGTCCAACACGCACGGGCCCGCCGAAAATTTCCTTTCCACCGGCACGGTGCTCGACGGATTCCCGAGCCTCGGTTCGTGGGTCAGCTATGCCTTGGGCAGCGAGAGCCAGGACCTGCCGGCCTACGTCGCGATTCCGGATCCCCGGGGCGTTCCGCAGGCCGGGGCCAACAACTGGGGTCCCGGATTCCTTCCCGCCGTGTTCCAGGGCACTCCCATGAGCGCCTCCCAACCGATCCGGCACCTGACGCCGCCGGCCGGGATCAGCCCGGAGTCCGACGCCACCGCCCGGCACCTGTTGCAGCAGATGAATGCCCGGCATCTCGAAACCCATCCGGAGGACGGGCGGCTGGAGGCGCGCATTGCCAGCTACGAGTTGGCCGCCCGCATGCAACTCAGTGTACCCGAGATCCTGGACCTCTCCGGGGAACCCGCCCCTGTGCTCCGTGCCTATGGGGCGGACGATTCCCGCCTTCCCCTCAAGGCCGCCTTCGCCCGAAACTGCATCCTGGCCCGCCGCCTGGTGGAACGCGGCGTCCGCATGGTGCAACTGTTCAATGGCGCGTACGCCAGCGGCGGCGAGCTGAACTGGGACGGCCACAACAAGCTGAAGGAACAGTACGACCGCCACGGAGCGATTCTGGACCAGCCGGCGGCGGCCCTGATCCGCGACCTGCGGGAACGCGGACTGCTGGAGGAAACCCTTGTCGTGTGGTGCACCGAATTCGGCCGGATGCCCATGTTCCAAAAGGGGTCGATGGGACGGGACCACAATCCGGACGGCTTCACCTGCTGGCTGGCCGGGGCGGGAGTCAAAGCGGGCGTCAGCGTCGGGGCGACCGATGAGCTTGGACGCAAGGCGGTGGAAAACGTGCTCAGCCTTTACGATTTCAACGCCACCATTCTCCACCTGCTGGGACTCGATCACGAGAAGCTGACCTTTGAGCACAACGGCATTCAGCGGCGGCTCACGAACGTCGAGGGACAGGTGATTCGGGGTGTGCTGGCCTGAGCCACAGGACCGCCTGAAGGCGGGACTACGAACAGGCGTTGGTAGTGCAGGCTTTAGCCTGTGGTCTGGCGACACGACAGCGGGCGGGCGGGGATGCCGACAGCCTGAAGGCCGGACTACGAACGGGCGTTGGTAGTGCAGGCTTTAGCCTGTGGTTTGGCGACACGACAGCGGGTGGGCGGGGATGCCGACGGCCTAAAGGCCGAACTACGAACGGAGCCCCACGCCCAGGACGCCATTTTCGCGTCTGAAGGAATTGACCCGCAGAGCCGTCCACCCCGGATGCGCCTGCGACTCGTTGGTTCCATTCTGCTGCTCGGGTTCCTGGGAATCGAACCTCTCCTCGCCGAAACGATTCTCCAGGTGGTACCCGACGACGCCCACTCGGACGCCCCGCTGCGTCGGGCGTTGGAGGAAGCGCGACAACGCGGCGCCACGAAGTCCGGCATCGTCATCGAACTCGGCTCCGGACGTTATGAATTGTCCCGCCCCCTGGATCTCGGCACCGCCGACTCGGGGCTCACCCTGCGCGCCGCCCCCGGGGAACATCCGATCCTCTCGGGAGGAACGCGGATCCGGGGTTTTACGCCTGTTCCGGACCGCACGAACGAATGGATCACCCCACTTCCGCAGGTTCGTGAGGGCCAATGGTATTTCCGGCAATTGTTCGTGAACGGCCAGAGGGCGCAGCGGGCGCGAACCCCGAACACGGGATTCCTTCAAACCGTCCGCCGACTCGGGTCGGGATCTCCCATCGAGCTCTCCTTTCACAATGGAGACCTCCACCCCGAGTGGGCCGGGGACCGCGATGCCCGTCTCGTCCTGTTGATGAAGTGGACGGATCTGCACCTGCCGATCCTTTCCATCAACGTGGGCGTGGGAACAAATCCGGGAATTGCGCGGCTCCCGGGCGGACCGGTTCCCGCGTGGATGGACGAAGCGGATGCACGCTACTGGGTCGAGAATGTCGCCGATGCCCTCGATGCACCCGGCGAATGGTATCTGGACCGCAAGTCGGGAACCCTCCGTTATCTCGCGCCTCCCGGCGTGAACCCCAACGAAGCGTTGGTCGTCGCTCCGCGACTCACCGAACTCGTCCGGATTCAGGGCGACGACCCCGCTCATCCTGTCCGCGACATCCGCATCGAGGGGATCGCCTTCTCTGACGCGGATTACGACATGCCCGACGCGGGACTGATCTCCCCCCAGGCGGCGGTTCCGATTCCGGGAACGATCCGCGTCCATCACGCCACGGGAGGCGTTTTCGCGGACAACCTTCTCGAGAACCTGGGCGGCTACGCCCTCGAACTCGGTGCGGGTGCGCAGCATTGGCGCATCGTCGGCAATACGATCCGGAACGTCGGAGGCGGCGGAATCCGGATGGGTGAGCCCGGCGGCCGTGACGCCGGAGCTGCCGATGCAAACCATTCCCACCAGATCACCGACAACACCCTGCAGTCCCTTGGACGCATCTTTGCACCCGCCGTGGGCATCCTGGTGTTCCACAGCGGCACCAACCGGATTGCCCACAACCACATTTCCGACCTCTACTACACCGGGATCTCGGTGGGATGGAACTGGGGCTACCAGGCCACCCCATGCCGGGAGAATGTGATCGAATTCAACCTCGTGGAGCGGATTGGACAGGATCGCCTCAGCGACATGGGCGGCATCTACACGCTGGGTCCGCAACCCGGCACCGTCATCCGGCACAACGTCTTCCGCGACATCTCCAGCCACGGCTATGGCGGTTGGGGACTTTACACGGACGAAGGCAGCACCGGAATCCTTCTGGAGAACAACGTGGTCTATCGCTGCAAGAGCGCTGGATTCCACCAGCACTACGGACGGGACAACGTTGTCCGGAACAACCTGATCGCCTTCAACCGCGAGCACGAGCTCATGCGAACACGAGGCGAGGAACACCGTTCCTTTCGCTTCGAGCACAACGTTGTGATCTGGGACACCGGCGACCTCCTGGGCAGCCACTGGATGGGGACAACCCGGGAGTTCCTTTTGGATCACAACACCTATTTCGACACCCGTGCGGGAACCCAGGCGTCAGCGTATCGATTTGCGGGGAAATCGTGGGATGAATGGCGACAGGGAGGCCAGGACGGCCATTCGCAGATCGCGGATCCGCTGTTGGTGGATCCCGCGCGGCCGGAACTGGGCCTGCGCCCGAATTCCCCTGCAGTGTCGACGGGATTTACCCCGATCCAACTCACCAACCTCGGACCCCGTCCCGCGGAACAACGGGAGAAATCCAGCCCGTCCCACGGCATCCGGAGAGGGCCATGACGCCGCGCCTCGGTCCGGCACCTCGGCTCCGGCTCGCCGGGTATCGGGATAACCGGAAGCCGGAATCCCCGCGCCAACCCGGAAGGTCTGGCGCGGGGACCTGACATCGAATCAGTTGGCGGGAGGCGGCACCGACACCGTCACCACTTGGAAGTACTGTGCCGAGGTTCCCGGCTGGATCGGAATCTGGGTGCACTCGCGCCCACCCGATCCCTTTTTCCATTCCGCCTGAAGGGGAACCCAGCCATCCGTTCCCACCCCGGAGCGAACCTGTACCTGGTACCACAAATTGACTCCGGTATCCCAGCAAAGCTCGGCGGTGGTTTCGTTGACCAGGGTGAACGACACCTCGAGCGTTTGAACGGCCGACCAGACGCCGGCGATCCCCTGGGGAACACCGAAGACCCCGTTGGAGATCTTCCCTTCGGAAAGTTCCACTCGGGCCTTGTAGACATCCAGAATGATGGAGCCCGGATTGATCAACTCGTACCCAGCCAAGTCCAGGCCGCCCGAGCTCGTCATCGTTCCGCGAACCATTTCCCGACCTTGGGAAACGTTGTCGAGGAACCAGTCAAAATATCCCTCCACCCGATACCCTTCGCCATCGGGCACTTGGGAGGTAAACACGAGAAGCGAACTGCTCCAGGGTCGTCCGGCCACGTCCGAGGCCGTCACCAGCCAGGGAAATGTGGTCAGGTCCTCCGCCCTGGAGATCGATGGAAAGCCGGCGGCCATTGCCAGGGAAAGGATGCCAAACAGGTTTTTGT
This sequence comes from Verrucomicrobiales bacterium, assembly GCA_016793645.1. Taxonomy (GTDB): domain Bacteria; phylum Verrucomicrobiota; class Verrucomicrobiia; order Limisphaerales; family UBA9464; genus UBA9464. The sequence goes on along the minus strand of JAEUHD010000131.1, from coordinate 38,615 downwards.
AGGTCATGAAACGTCCTTGATGAGTGATTGCTATGATTGATTCTGCAGGTTGGAGTTTTTCCGCAGCATCTCCCATTCCAAACGGCACGATGCGGCGAAAGTTTCCTCAAGAGATGCAATTCACTCTAACCGCCCTGCGATCAAGGCGTAATCCCGGTAGGAAATCGCCTTATCGCTCCTGCGACACGAGCGCAGTCCGCGCGGTCCCGCAGTCCACGACGATCCCCAGATCCGAATACGGACCGGTGGTTCGAAATCAGACCACCCCACATCGGGGGCAAACACTCCTCCCATCGGCCAGCCAACCCCAGCCCGGATCGTTCACAGCCTTTCGTCGCGAGGCGCAGCGAAAGCCGTTCTGGCAAGGCGGCCGAAGCGATTCCGAATCGGGCTGTTTGGGGACATACTGTCGGGTGAGGAACGCGAGGCCAACGCCGTCAGACGGCCTTGCAGCCAGCCGCAGCAGAAAGAATGTGTACTATCCGGGCTAGGAACCGGGGGGCCTTCGCCTTGGGATTCATCCAATACCGCCCGCGAGCCTGAGCCCGCGGAAGTCCGAGTCAATCAGGTTGTCCGGCGGCTTGATCCCGCCGTCCAAGCTGGGGAGGGAAATGGAGACCTGCCCCTTGACCGACGCCTCGTCATAGGTCGCGCCCGTGGAGGAATCCCAGGCCCGGAGCGTCACACGGCCGGCCCCACCCAGGGTTCCCCCGGGAACACTCATCACCCCCAGGAAGAACAACCCGTCGGCGCCCAGGGTGTTGCCGGTGCCATCCTTGTTGCTGCTGAGAACGCTCCCGTCCTGCGCCAGCACCTCCACCCGTCCTGTCGCCCGGCTGAGCGGAGCGCCGTCCGGCCCGACGATCAGGGCCTTTTCGGAACCGCCGTTGGGGACAAAATTGTTGGTGCAATTGAAGGTTCCGGTGGCGCCACCGCCACCGTCGATGGAGAGGAGAAGTTTCATGAGGATCGTAACCGAGGATTGAGGTGCCACCGTATCGTGCGCCCGGGGATCAGCAAGCGTGGAGGTCACGACGGCGGACCGCGATTCGCGCGGTGGAACTTGACCCTGCCGGGACCTTGGCGGACAACCCGCGGGTCACATCACATGAGCCTAGCCACCCGCGAGGAAATCGCCCAAGCCATCCGCAACGTTCCCGATTTCCCAAAACCCGGCATCCAGTTCAAGGACATCACCCCGGTGTTGCTCGACAGCCGCCTGCTCGATTCCACCATTGAACACCTCATCGCTGCGGCGCGGGGACGCCGGGTGGACAAGGTCGTGGGCATCGACGCGCGGGGCTTCATCTTCGGAGCCGCCGCCGCATTGAAGCTGGGTGCGGGCTTTGTGCCCGTCCGCAAAAAGGGAAAGCTCCCGTGGGCCACCCACGAGGAAAGCTACGATCTCGAATATGGATCCGCCACGGTGGCCATCCATGTCGATGCCGTGAAACCCGGTGAGCGGGTGCTCCTCGTGGATGACCTCCTGGCCACCGGAGGCACGGCCGCCGCCGCGGTCAAACTGCTCCAACGCCTCGGGGCCGAAATCATCGGCATCAGCTTCCTGATCGAACTCGGCTTCCTCAACGGAAGAAGCCGGCTGGGAACGCATCCGGTCGAGGCCGTCATCCGGTATTGACCGGCGTGGCATGACCCGATCCTTCCCCCTCACAAACTACGACCTGGCCGCCACCCTCGACAGCGGACAGGTCTTCCGGTGGATTCCCCGGGGTGCCGCCTGGGAGGGAGTGCTGGGGGACCATTGGTTCCGATTGTGGCAAACCGCAGGACAGCTTCACGCGGAAGGCGCAACCGGATCGTCCCCCTGGGAACGGCTGCTCCACTTTTTGGGGACCGACGAGGACCTCACGGCCATCCGGTCCTCGTTTCCGGATGATCCCCCGATGCGGGACGCCGTCGCCGCATGTCCGGGACTTCGGCTTCTACGCCAGGACCCCTGGGAATGCCTGGCCAGCTTCATTCTGAGTTCCACGAAGCAGATCGTCCAAATCCGGCAATGCGTCTCCCTGCTGTGTGAGCGATTTGGGCAACCCGTGGCGGTGCCTCCAGGAACCGCACCGGTGTACTCCTTTCCCCCCGCTTGCCGGCTTGCCGAAACGGAGGAACGGCAGCTCCGGGAATGCAAACTGGGCTTCCGCGCCCGTTATCTCGGAGCCACAGCGCGCCGCGTGGTCCAGGGCGGTCCGATGCTTGAGGAAATCGCAGGCCTGCCAACTGAAGCGGCTCGTCGCGAGTTGATGGAGTTGCCCGGCGTGGGACGAAAGATCGCGGACTGTGTCCTGCTGTTTGCCTATGGACGGCAGGACGCCTTCCCCGTGGACGTCTGGGTCCAGCGCGCGCTCCGCCAACTGTATTTCCCGAATCGGCGTCCCAGTTTCCGGACCTTGGAACGATTTGCGGCGACCCACTTCGGTCCCTTTGCAGGCTACGCCCAGCAATATCTGTTTCACTACGTCCGGACCCGCCTGGGACGCACTGCGTTTCCCAAGGCTTCGAGCCGGCGACGCTCCCCCCGCCCCCCCTCGCCACCTCATGAACCACATTGAAGCCATTTTCTGCCCCTCCGAATTCGCCGGTCTCCGCCAGCGCGACCTCAGGGAGACGGTCTGCGTGGTCTTCGATGTTCTCCGGGCCACATCCACCCTGCTGGCCGCTTTCGCCTCCGGCGCCGAATCGGTGGAACCGGTCGCCGGAATCCCGGAGGCGCTCGCCGGTCGGGCTGCGGATCCCACGGTGATGCTGGCCGGCGAACGAAACGGTCTGCGCATCGACGGCTCGCAAACGGGCGGCGTGGAGTTCGACCTGGGAAATTCGCCTCGGGAGTTCACGCCCGACCGCGTCCGCGGCCGCCGCATCGTCATGACCACCACCAACGGCACCCGGGCCCTCCACGCGTGCACCGGTGCAGCAGCGGTCCTCGCAGCGTCGTTCGGAAACCTGTCCGCAACCGCGCACTGGCTGACCCGGGAAGATCCGCGCCAACTGCTGCTGGTGTGCGCAGGCACACTGGACCATGCGTCGTTGGAGGACACCCTGGCCGCCGGAGCGCTGGCTGACGAACTCTGGCACCTGGCCTCGTCCGGATGGATCGACGATGCCGTGAGGATCGCCCGGGACCTGTACCGCTCGCGCCGGGGCGACCTGCTCCGGGCCGTCGCGGAGGGACGCAACGGACACCGCCTGCTGAGCCAGCCCCAGTTCGCCGGGGACGTTCCGGTTTGCCTCGAACGGGACCGTTTCCCGTTCATCGCCCGGCTCGATCCCCAGGGCCGTCTTCGGGCGGAACTACCGCCCCCTCAACCCGGACCCGGATGAGAAAGAATTCTTTGTCAAAGCCCCCGATGCTCTCCAGCGTCCGCCATTCATGACTTCGGAAGACAAGGTCCTGTCCCCCACCCGCCTTTCCGAATGGCGCGATCAACTCCGCCGCGAGGGACGCTCCCTTGTGGTTACCAACGGCTGCTTCGACCTCCTGCATGTCGGGCATGTTGCCTATCTGGAGGCGGCCCGATCCCTCGGCAACGCCCTGCTGATCGGCGTCAATGGTGATGACAGCGTCCGGCAATTGAAGGGACCCGGGCGGCCGCTGAATTCCGAGTTCGACCGCGCGCGGGTGCTCGCCGCACTCGCCTCCGTGGACGGCGTCTGCATTTTTCCCGAGGTCCGTGCCGTCCGGTTCCTCGCCGCGGTGCGCCCGGACATTTATGTCAAGGGTGGCGACTACACGCTCGATTCGATGAACCAGGAGGAACGGAAGGCGGTGGAGAGTGCCGGCGGTCAGATCCGCTTTCTTCAATTCGTTCCCGGCAAATCGACCACAGCCCTCGTTCAGCGCGTGCAGTCCGGCACCGAACTCAATTCCTGATCATGAACCCTCCCGCCCCCACCGACGACTCCCGCCACGCCAGCGGACGCGAGCTCCGCGACCTGAAAGCCAGGGCCCAACGCCTCGACCCGGTCATCAAGATCGGGCGTGCGGGGCTGTCCGAACCCTTCTACGCGGCCCTGGACCGGGCTCTCGTGGACCACGAGCTGGTGAAGGTGAAGTTCGATGACTTCAAGGACCAGAAGAAGGTCCTGGTCCCGGAAATCCTTGCCCGCAGCGGTGCCCAACTGGTCCAGCGGGTCGGGAACGTCGCCGTGTTGTTTCTCCGCAGGCCCTCACCTGCCCCAGCCTCCTGAATCAAATCCGGGCCGTGACGCCCGTGCCGGCGCCCGGTCCAAACCCGCAACCATGCCCCGTTGCCTTTGCAGCCAGTGCGCCCGGCCGCTGGAATTTCCCCAGGAACTGTCCGGACAGGAAACCACCTGCCCGTACTGCAAGAAGTCCACACGGCTCTCGGTGGACGCCTCCCCCTTGGTCCGGCTTCCTGCGAACCTCCCGAATTCCCCATTCCTGAAAAAGGTGGGCGGGGCGCCCGAGACCGCGGAACGGACCCCTCCCGCCTCCCCAAGGCCGAACCGAACCTCGGTGCCACCGCCGGCGGGGTCGGCAGCCGAGGCACCTCCGCCGACCCAGCCCCCTTCCGTCTCCGCCCCCGCCCACCGCCCCTCCGGTGCCGAACCGAAAGCATCCCCGGAGTCCGGCGTGGCCCCCTTGGCGCGCCGCCTTCTGGATCACATGGAGCGGGTGATCATCGGGAAACGGGAGCGGCTGACCCTGGCCCTGGTGGCCTGGTTCGCCGAGGGGCATATCCTTCTGGAGGATGTCCCGGGCGTCGCCAAGACCATGCTCGCCCGGGCACTCGCCCAAAGCGTCGGGGGAACCTTCAAGCGCGTCCAGTGCACCCCGGACCTGCTGCCGTCCGACATCACGGGTGCGAGCATCTTCAACCCCCGGACGACGGAGTTTGAGTTCCGACCCGGACCCCTCTTCGCGCAACTGGTCCTGGCCGACGAATTGAACCGGGCCACACCCCGGACGCAATCGGCGCTCCTGGAGGCGATGGCCGAGCGGATCGTCACCGTGGACGGCACGCCCTATCCGATGGACCGCCCGTTTCTCATCATCGCGACCCAGAATCCGATCGACCACGAGGGGACGTTCCCACTCCCGGAGGCGCAACTCGACCGCTTCCTGGTCCGGTTCCAAATCGGATATCCCGCGCAGTCCGATGAGCTCCGGATTCTCGAAGGCTTCCAACTCGGACACCCGATCGAGACCCTGACGCCGGTGGCCACCCCGGAGGAGATTCTCGACGCCCAGGAGCGGGTGCGGCGGATCGATCTCGATCCGAAGGTCCGCGGCTATCTCCTGCGCCTGGTCACCGCAACCCGGGAGCATCCGTCGGTGGTGCTCGGCGCCAGTCCCCGGGCCTCGCTGGCGCTCCTGCGGGCCGCCCAATCCCTCGCCGCCATCCAGGGCTATGACTTCGTCCTGCCCGACCACATCAAGGAGGTTGCGCCGCATGTGCTGGGACATCGAATCCTGATCCACCCCGAGAAGCGTCTGCGCAAGGTCTCCGCATCCATGGTGGTCCAGGAGATTCTGCACCAAACTCCGGTCCCGACGCTTCCGGGCATCACCGCCTGACCGGTCTCTCCGGAACCGCCCCTGCAACGAGAGGATGAAGGACTCCGGCTCCACCCGCGCCAGTCCGGGATCCAAATGGCTCCTGGGAGCCCTCGCGCTCCTGGCACTCGGCGCCGCATTCCGCCTGGGGCTTCTCGTCTATGCCATGTACGCCCTGCTCGGCGTCATGCTCCTGGGGTGGTTTGCCGTCCAGCGTTGGATCGGAAGCCTGGAGGTCCGCCGGGACTGTGATCGTACGGATGCCGCCATCGGGGATTCCGCCGAGGTGGTCGTGACCCTCCGCAATGCGTCCCGCTCCAGCATTCCGTGGACGCTGCTGGAGGACTGCCTTCCCGCCGACGCCCTGTCCGCGTCACCGGCAAGGATCGTTGCGCGGGGACCGCGGCTTTCGCTGGTTCGCCTCCGGGCGGGAGAGGAGGAAACCCTGCGGTATCAGGTCGAGTTCCTTGCCCGGGGCTGCTACCCGATCGGTCCCATCCTGGCGGAATCGGGGGATTTCTTCGGACTTCACCGGGGGTTCCGGGTCGTGGGCGAACCCGTGTTTGTCCAGGTCCCCCCCAAGGTGGTCCCCTTGGAGGGTTACGACATCGCATCGTCCCGCCCGATGGGGGAGATCCGGCTGGTCCACCGTCTCTTTGAGGATCCCACCCGGCAATCGGGGATCCGGGACTATCAGGATGGCGATCCGTACAACCGCATCCATTGGCGCGCGACCGCCCGCCTGGGTCGGCTCCAAAGCCGCACGTTCGAACCCTCCGTCGTGGCGGGAGCAACGCTGCTTCTGGACTTCCACCGGGACTCCTTGGCGGGCGAGGGAGAGTTCGCCCGGACCGAATTGGCCGCCAGCGCCGCGGCATCCCTCGCCAGTGCCCTTCACCAGCTGGGCAGCCCGGTTGGATTCTTCTCCAACGGTCGGGACACCGTGGACCGGATCCGTGAGGAGGGATGGAACCGGGATTTCCGCACCCGGGAGCAGGCCCGAAGCCGGACGACCCTGGTGGCGGGCAGTGATCGGCTGAGGCCGGTGGGAGTCGAAACCCGCCGGGCCGCCGACCAACTCGGCCGGATTCTCCAATGCCTCGCCCGCCTGGAACCCACCGATGGGTTGAGCTTCCCCTCCCTGCTGGCGGAGGTGTCGAGCCGACTGCCCCGGAATGCCTCCGTCATCGCCATCCTCCAGGATGTCTCGGAGGAAACGGCCGTCGCCCTGTCCGGACTGGGCCGGCAAGGATATCGGGTCACGGCAGTCCAGGTCCGGTTCGATTCACGGGAGGCTCCCGCCTGGGCGGCAGGACCGGACTGGGCGGCATGGCTGGTCGGCTCCGGCATCCAAGTCCGGCGGATTCACGACGACGCCTCCCTGTCCCACCTGTGCTCCGAAACGCTGGTTCGGTAGTCCATCCGTCCATGCCGCACCCCCGCCGACACCCTCTTCGCAAGTCCCTTGGCGACTACTTCGCCATCGCGCTGGCGCCGGCGCTCGTGGTGGTGCTGGTCGGAAGCCTGGTCTTCTTTCTGGCGGAGGCGCTCTACCACGGCCAGCAGGGCGGACGCCTCCGCTGGACGCTGGGGTGGTTCACACTGGCGAGCGTTCTGATCACGCGCATTGCCGTCGAACTGGGTTCCGCCCGGGGCTTCCTCTATGGATTCGCCCTCGCCGGCGTCACAAGCCTGGCCCTGATCCGGTACGTCGACCCCCCGTTCGCGGGAATCCTCCTCCTGGCACTCGCCTGGTTCTGCGTCGATCGACTTGTCCGGGATTCCACGTTGATTGACGAGGACGAGGACGCCACCGGCGAGGGATTGCTCGACAGTTCAGGACTGGGTGCCGGCCGCAACCGGGAGACGGGAAATCCGGTCAAGGGGCGCCTGCTCTACTTCGCGTTCGCCACGAGGGAGGCGCAACGGCAACAGCCGGCTCTCCCTTCCGGGTCCGCCCCCGCGGAGGCGCGCCGGCCTGCGCGGCCTCCCGGCGTCTGGGTGATCGGCTTCTCGCTGGCGGCGCTGCCCTTGTTCGGATTCGGCCAGGCGGCACTCCCGGCCGCGGACCTGGACCGTCGCGAGGTCGCCTTCACCTGCCTGTGGTTCTATCTCCTTGCCGCGTTTGGGCTTCTCCTCACCACGAGTTTTCTCGGACTCCGACGCTATCTGCGCCAGCGACACGTCCAAATGCCGCCCTCCATCGCCGCATCGTGGCTGCAACGGGGGACCCTCACGGCCGTGGCAATTCTCCTTCTCGCCTTCCTCCTGCCCCGACCGGACGCCGCCTACTCGCTGCCGATGCTCGCAGAGCAACTGGGAACCCAATCCGGGACCAAGGCCTCCCGGAGTGGCCGTGGGACACCAGCCACCGAGCCGAAATCCCAGGGAACCCAGGGCGACACGGCCCCCGATTCCTCGGGATCCGGCAGCCGGACGTCTTCGACGAAGGCTCCGCCTCCGTCCTCCGTCTCCAACCCGCCGACACCCACCCCGTCCTCCGGACCGGCGGACCTGGGACGCCTCCTGAAGTGGTTCACCTATCTCCTGCTGGGCACAGGTATCCTGCTGGTCCTGTGGCGGCACGGAAGTGTCCTCTGGGAGGCGATTCGGGAACTCTGGAGGGATCTGCTCTCGTTGGGACGCCGGCAGGCCGGCGCGCGGTCGGGGAAGCCCTCCCGGGGGAACAACCCGATTCCAAAGCCCTTCGCGCACTATCGAAATCCCTTTTCCGATCCCCGGCTGAGTCGACTTCCGGCGCCCGAGATCGTGGCCTACTCATTCGAGGCCCTTCAGGCCTGGTGCGCCGGATGCGGCCTCCCGCGTCAGGACGAGGAAACCCCGATCGAGTTCTCCGACCGCGTGGTCCAATCCCTGCCGGAGTTCACCCACCCGATTCAAACCACCGTTCAGACCTACAGCCGGTACGCGTATGGGTCGCGACCGCCCACATCCGACGAATTGAACTCCGTGCGCCAGCTCTGGGCCCTCATGACGGCGCACTCGATGACCTCCCGGATTTGAGGAGGCCCGACCGGGGCATTCCACCCGACCCGCGGGAACCCGCCGGCACCTCCCGGGCATCCAGGTTCGGGATTCAATCGTTCCCTTGGGAAAACCATCCCGCCCCCGGAACTCCATCCCGTCCCAATTCCGCCCCAGTCCGTTTCGCAGAAATGAAACTGGCCGCAGAGTTGCACCAAATCTGGCATGAAAAGTCCCTATTTGACGAAATCCCTGAAGCCGCGCCGCGACTTCGCGAAACTCGAAAAGCGCCGCCGTCAGGGCATGAAGCTCCTGGCCCGTGGCCTGAGCCAGGCGGAGGTCGCCCGCCGCTGCGGCGTGAGCGAAACCTCGGTGTATCGCTGGAAGGAAGCGCAGTCCCGGAAGGGTCCCGGCGCCTGGAAGCGGGGCCGCCTGGGCCGGCCTCCGGGACGGCGCCGGAAAATGCATGGCCCCTCGGAACGGCATCGCCACGGAAGCCGCTTCTCCCTCCGCATTTTCCGACTGCACGCCTGAAACGCCACTCCCGGGGGGGAGGCCCGGGCCACTACTGGCCCTGTCCGCGGCTGAACCCGGGCTTCCCCCCGAAGGTGTAGAGTCCCTCGAGTTTCACGAACTCAAGACCGGACGCCGTGATGCGGTCCAGAAGCGCCGTTACCGCACGGTGCGCCAGCGGGCCCGGGTTGGTTTCCGGCAACTGGAACCGACAGCGGTACACATCCACGGTGAAGGTCTCCTCCAGGCCGCCGGGCCAGACCTTCATGCCGCGATTGGACAACATCTCCAACCGAAGCCCGTCGGCACACAGCGGCTGCAGTCGGGCGGCCAATTCCGGAGGCCTGCCCAGGAACTCGATGAACACGTCGGCACCCACCAGGGCCTTCGGATCCGAGGGCCGCACGTAGGGCGGACGGTCGGTCAGCGGACGCCGGGGAGCATTCCCATAGCGGGCCTCCCTGAGAACTTCCGGCCGCTTGCCAAGCCGGGCGACCACCGCGGCGGCAAACTCACGGGTCCCCACCTTCTCCTTCGAAGACGAGGGATCGTGGATGTCGTAGGTGTGAACCCCTTCCTCGATCGTCCTCAACCAGGCGTTGTGGGCACGCTCGGCGACGTCCGACTGCCCGATGTGGATGAGCATCTGGATCGCCCCCAGAAACAACCCCGAAGGATTGGCCAGGTTCTGTCCCGCCCGGCGCGGAGCGGACCCATGGATCGCCTCAAACATGGCGCAGCCATCCCCAATGTTGGCCGAGCCGGCGAGCCCGACGGAACCGGCAATCTGGGCCGCCACGTCGCTCAGGATGTCCCCGTACAGGTTCGGCATCACGATCACGTCAAACACCTCGGGGGTGTCGGCGAGCTTCGCGGCGCCGATGTCCACGATCCAGTGCTCCTTTTCGAGGTCCGGATACTCGGCTCCGATCGTGTCAAAGACCTCATGGAACAGTCCATCGGTCAGCTTCATGATGTTGTCCTTCGTGAAGCACGTGACCTTTTTCCGCCCGTAGGCCCGGGCGTACTCGAATGCGTATCGAACAATCTTTTCCGTTCCCGGACGCGTGATCAGCTTCAGGCATTGCATCACATCCGCCGTCTGCCGGTGTTCAATTCCCGCGTAAAGGTCCTCCTCATTTTCGCGAACGATCACCACGTCCATCCGCGGATGCTTGGTCTCAACGAACGGGTGGTAGCTCAGGCAGGGGCGGACATTCGCGTAGAGTCCGAACGCCTTCCTCGTGGTCACATTGAGGGACTTGAATCCACCGCCCTGCGGGGTCGTGATGGGCGCCTTCAGAAACACCCGGGTCCGTCGCAGTGATTCAAACGAGGCCGAATCGATGCCCGCAGGGTTGCCGCGCAAATAGACCTTCTCCCCGATCTCAATCGTCTCGATATCCAACCGGGCTCCCGCCTCCTTCAGGATGTGAAGGGTGGCGGACATGATTTCGGGTCCGATGCCGTCGCCGTGGGCAACCGTGATGGGTACGTTGGGCATGAGTTTTTGAATTTTGGCGACGCAACGTGTCGCCAAAACCCAATCCGTCAACCGCCACCACCCGGTGCCCCCACGGGGTCTGCTACCGCATCTCCCCCGTCAGAGGAGGGAGCTGCGTCGCTCCAAAGAACACGTTGAAGGCGGGTTCGATGTGAACTCCGTGATCCCCGAACTTCATTCGGAGCGTCAGCGTATAAGGGGTTTCCCGAAAGCAGAGTCGCGCCTCATAGACATCCGGCGCCGTCCAGGCGCCACAGGAGGCCACGGCGCGTTCGGGGAACGTGCCCCACCGCACCCTTCCCGGATGCCACTCCTGGAAGGTGCAGGACACCCCATCGGTCCTGCCGTCGAATCCCAACTCCAACACCAGGCCCCCCGGTCCGGCATCCCTGAGGACGAGGGATTCCAGCTTCTGTTCATTCGGGGGAAAAACGAAGCGTCGCCCGGCCCACTTCCAGAGTTCCGGTGTGGTGGCCTCCCCGGGGACCGCGGGCAGCCGCAGCGATCCCAATCGGCGGGTCAACGCGTCGTGGGCCTTGGGATTGCGCGCCAGTCGCCCTGGCTTCATGGCGGGCAGCAGGTGCTGCCAGACGCGGTCCAGGACCGCCTGCATGTCCTTGAGTCCGGCGGTGGTGACGACCACGGCATCCTGCGCCGGCATCACCACGCAAAACTGGCCGAAGGCCCCGTCCCCCCGGAAGGCACCGTTGCGACACCGCCAAAACTGGAACCCATAGCCCTGCTCCCAATCACTCCTGGGGTTGCTCCCATTGGAGGTCTGCCGGGACGTCGCGAGATCCACCCAGGATTCGGGAAGAATCTGGCGCCCCTCCCACCTGCCCTTCTGCAGGTAGAGTTGTCCCAACTTGGCGATGTCCTCGGTGCGGACGCTCAAGCCGTATCCACCGAGGGAAATTCCCTCCACGTTGGAATCCCAGGTTGGATCCTCAATCCCCAACGGATCCAGGAGCCGGGGACGAAGGTATTCCAGGGCGGTCTGGCCGGTGGCGCGCTGGACCGCCGCTGACAGCATGAATGTTGCAGGCGTGTTGTAGAGAAACCGCGTCCCGGGCTTGAACGGCACGGGATGCGCCAAGAACGCCCGCGTCGTCATCGCATTGGGCCCGGTTCCAATCTCGACGCCGTGACCTGCGGACATGCAGAGGAGATCCCGCAGCCGCATGGCGCGGAGGTTTGAGGAAACCTCGGCGGGCAGTTCGGACGGGAACAGTTTCGTCAGTTCGTCGTCGACGCCGAGCTTTCCTTCGGCCACCGCGAACCCCACGGCCGTGGACGTGAAGCTCTTGCTGAGGGAGTACAACTCGTGCCGGGTCCGGGCATCGTAGGGCGTCCACCAACCTTCCGCGATGACCCGGCCATGGCGCAGAATCATCAGGCTGTGCAGGGAATCGAGGGAACGGTCGGCGTCATTGACGAAGTCCAGAATGGCCTCCGAGGAGACGCCCTGGGACTCCGGAGCACTTCGAGGCAGCGGGCGCGGCTCCGCGTCGAGGCGCAGCAGTCCCAGGGCAACGGCAACGGGCAGGATCAGGGTGCGAACCGGGTTCATCGTGGTCCCGCGAGGCTGGCCCACGCCCCGGGCGCCGTCACCGGGAATTCACACCCAACAATTCGGCCGTCTTCTCCGCAATCCGTCCCGACTTGATCAGGGATTCGCCCACGAGGATCGCCCGCGCCCCGCAGACCTTCAGGCGATCCACATCCCCCCGAGAGCGGATTCCACTCTCGCTGACGAGCATCAGGGAAGCGTGGGTTCCGGATCCGCGGATCCAATCGCACAGCCGGCGCGCCAACTGTTCGGTCGTGGCCAGATCCACGGTGAAGGTCTTGAGATCCCGGTTGTTGACCCCGATGAGCCGCGCACCGCAACGGAGCGCCCGCTCCAACTCACGCTCATCATGCACTTCCACCAGGGCCGCCAGTCCCGCGGCATCCGCCAGGGAATGGAAGTGCATCAACTGGTCATCCGTCAGAATGGCCACGATCAGGAGGATCGCGTCCGCCCCCCACTCAACCGCCTCCAGGATTTGCCGCTCATCGATGATGAAATCCTTGCGGAGCAACGGGAGCCCGACGGCGTCGCGAACCGCCTTCAGGTATTCCAGGGAGCCCTGGAAAAACGGTTCATCCGTCAGCACGGAAAGGCAGCTCGCCCCGGCGTCCTCATAGGCCCGCGCGATCCGGACCGGGTCAAAATCCGGACAGATCACTCCCAGGCTCGGGGACGCCTTCTTGACCTCGGCAATCAAACCGATGTCGCCGCGACGCGGGTTGGCCAGAGCCCCGGCAAAATCCCGGATCCCGCCGCCCCGGGCCCGGATCGCATCGCGGAGTTGGTGGGCACCGATCGCTCCGGACGGCAATCGCTCCAGTTCAACACGCTTCCGGGCAACAATGGTTTCGAGAATGTTCACGCTCACTCCTCCTCATCCTTGAGGCCCGGGATCCGCTTGAGCGGACACCCCGCCCTGAGCCATCCGTTGACGTACGGATCCAGATCCCCGTCCATGACGGCCTGCACGTTGCTCGTCTGCACCCCGGTGCGGAGATCCTTGACCATCCGGTAGGGTTGGAAGACGTAGCTCCGGATCTGATTGCCCCAGGAAACGCTGCCCTTCTCCCCGTAGAAGCGCTCCATGTCCCCCTTGGCCTGGTCCAGCTTCAGTGCATAAAGCTTGGAAACGAGCATGGCCATGGCGGTGGCTTCATTCTGAGCCTGGCTGCGCTGGGCCTGGGACGCCGCCACCAGGCCCGTGGGAATATGGGTCAGTCGGACCGCCGTCTCGACCTTGTTGACGTTCTGGCCCCCCTTGCCTCCCGACCGGAAGGTGTCCCGGAGGATCTCGCTCTTGGGAATGACGATGTCGCTCTCGGTGATGTCGCTGATCTCCGCGATGACGTCGACGCTTGAAAAGCTGGTGTGCCGGCGCTTGTTCGAGTCGAACGGGGAAATCCGGACCAACCGGTGGACCCCGCGTTCGGCCTTGCAGAACCCATACGCATTTTCCCCCTCGACACGATAGGTGATGCTTTTCAACCCGGCCTGTTCGCCGGGGAGCGCGTCGGTGGATTCAAACTTCCAGCCGCGGCCTTCAAACCACCGCTCGTACATCCGGGACAGCATCTGCGCCCAATCCTGCGCCTCCGTTCCTCCGGCGCCCGCCTGGATGCTGAAGATGGCGTTTCGATGGTCATGGGGACCGGTCAGAAGAATCTCCAGCTCAAACCGGTCCACCTGCCGGTTCAATTGCTCCAACTCCGCGTCCGACTCCTTCTGCACCGCATCCTGCCCCGCCGGTGGTTCGGCCTCACCCAGATCCAGCAGAACCCTGAGGTCATCGGCCCGCCGTTCGAACCCCACCATGGGTTCCACCTTCTTTTTCAACAGGTTGGCCTCCTCGATGACCTTCTTGGCGGCCTCCTGATTGGTCCAAAAGGAATCGGAAGCCATCTGCGCGTCATACTCCGCAATCCGGCGCTGGGCGCCGGGGAGGTCCACGAACTTGCGCAACTGGCTCAGCTTGGACGACAGGGCGTCCAGATTGGCCCGGGTGGCTTCGAACATCGGGCGCGGAAGGTAGGCGGCGGATCCCGGGGGAGGCTAGCCCGGATATTTCACAATCTTTCGTTACGAGGCGCAGCGAATGCCCGTCTGGCAAGGCGGCCGAAGCGATTCCGAACCGGGCTGTATGGGGACATACTGTCCGGTGAGGAACGCGAGGCCAACGCCGCCAGACGGGCTTGCAGCCAGCCGCAGTAGAAAGAGCGTGAACTATCCGGGCTAGGGGGAAAATGAACCCCACGATCATCACCGTCGGATCCGGGACACGTCTTCCTGGGCGTTCCGGAGCGTTCCGATGGCCGGCCTCGCCGTTTCAGGGATTGCCGTTGCACTACAAAAGAAAATGGCGGCCACCGGTTGGAACACTCGAACGCGCTCCCCTTTGGTAACGACCCGTGGGTCCGGTGACCGCCAAATTCACGTCTTCACCGCACCCAACGGGTCCAGGGACCAAGCCAGGCACGGAGAATCGCGGCTGCCTCTTCCTCCACAACGACGGACCCCGTCGAAACCTAACGGAATTCGTGATCAGAGACGAATCGGCACAAGCCGCCCAACACCCCAAAGCAGGCGCAGTGCCAGAGTCCAAGTGCCGGCCACCCACGACAGATTGGCACAATTCCTTAACCCCGATGCCGCGTTCCCCCTCCCTTTCGCCCCTCGCGGTTCCACCCGGGGCGGTCCACAAACACCCACCGTGCGCGAAATTCACACCTGTTCACGGAAAATCACGCAAGGGGCGAACTCCGGGATGGAACCCCCTCAAAACCGAAAGGAGCCCGCAACCCTCCCGGGTTGCGGGCTCCTCGAAGTTGGCGACCCCACGGGGATTCGAACCCCGGTTACTGCCGTGAAAGGGCGGTGTCCTAGGCCTCTAGACGATGGGGTCTGCTAAAAATGGTACTGGTGGGTCGGGTGGGATTTGAACCCACGACCAACGGCTTAAAAGGCCGCTGCTCTACCACTGAGCTACCAACCCGCGCCCTCAAGCGCGCCGGAAACTACCGGGCACCCCAACCGGTGCAAGCGTTTTGAGAGGATTCGAATCCGTCCCCGGGAGGTTCCGGGGACCCTTTGCCATCGGAAATCACCGTCACGCTCCCGTCCCGGACTCCGCCAATTCGCCAATCACCCGGCCAATGGCCTGCAGTCGCGGGGTCCGGATCCCGACCCCGGCCGCGCGCCTCGCGGGCTCCAGAAACAGGCTGTCGAGTTCCATGCTCCGGCCATAGGCGTAGTCGATCAAGGTCGACGCACGATAGGCACCCATTTCCAACGTGCGCGCGATCTCATGATCGGCCCGGGACTCAGGGATGGGGTGTCCCAAGGCGCGGGCGGTGGTGATCACCTCCATCATCACCTCGCGGACGAGGCCATGCCACCGCGGGTCCGCCAGCAGTTGATCCGTGGTCAGGGGCGCCTGTTGCGCCCTCGCCGGACCGGGATTCCGACCGGTCACCGAGTCCCATCCCGCGGCACTGGCGACGCCCAGACCATTGAAGGGGATGTTCCAGACCAACTTCTCCCAATGGGCACCGTCGAGGGAGTCCGTCACATCGCAAGGCACCCCGCTCCGCTCGAACATCCGGGCAAGGGTGTGGGTGCGCTCGCCGGCCACGCGACCGAACTCCCCCAGCAGGATCCGGCCGTGGGCGATATGCCGGACCACTCCGGGCGCCTCCCGATTGAGACAGACGAAGCAAAGTCCGCCGAGGATCTGCGAGGACGGAAACAACGCGGCGAGCGCCTCCTCATTACCCAAGCCGTTTTGGAGGGTCAGGACGGCGGAGTGCGCCCCCACCAGGGGAGGCAGAAGGCGTCTGAACTCCCGATTGGCTGTGGTTTTCAAGGCGATCACCACCAGGTCCGCGTGACCAATCTCCCCGGGCTCGCGGGCAATCCGCGGCCTCGCCTCCCAATCGCCTGCGGCGGTCAGCACCCGCATCCCGTTCCGAAGCACCGCCTCGTAATCCGAGCGCAGCAGAAAGTGGGTCTCATGCCCGGCGCGGCTCAAGAGGGCGCCGTAATACCCACCCACGGCTCCGCACCCCACCATTGCGATCTTCATGGCTGAGAGAGGTCGATGGCGCACCGGACGCGGAGGACCGCGACACAAAAAAGGCGGCACTCCCGAAGGAGCGCCGCCCGGAAAAGACTTCCGCTTACTTCGCGCCGAGGATGGCGTCCTTCGCCGCCTTGGCGACGCGGAACTTCACGACCTTCTTGGCCGGGATCTTGATCTCGGCACCCGTGGCCGGGTTGCGACCGATGCGCGCCTTGCGGTTGACCAGAACGAGCTTGCCGACGCCCGGGAAGGTGAAGGTGTTCTTGGCGTTCTTGTAGGCCAGCGTGGCGACCTCTTCGAGAACGGCGACGGCCTGCTTCTTGGTGATGCCGACATTTTCCGCGAGGGTGGCCGCGATCTGGGACTTGGTAAGGGCTTTAGCCATGTTTGAAGACTGTTTTAGTTGTGTTGTGACCGCCTTCGGACGAGGACGGAATGCCGGCGGGTTTAATGGGTGGAGCCGCAATCGGCAAGGCAAAACCGGCGGATTTCACTGAAAAAGCCTCCGGAACACCGGTAAAATCATCACACCTTCCGTCCAGGCTTCTTCGCACTTCTCCCCGATTTCAGGAAGGCTGAAGCCGCGGTCGCCGTCGCGCCGTCGTGCACCAGGGCCATCAACGCCCGCGTCATTCCCGCAGGATTCGGATGCTGAATGATGTTGCGGCCATAAACGATTCCCGCGGCCCCCTGCTTCATCAACGCCTCCGTCCTGGCCAGGATCTCCGAATCCGATGCCCGCCCTCCCCCGCGCACCAGGACGGGAATCCGGCCCGCGACCTCCACCACCCGGTGATACAGGGAGACGTCGTCGGTGGGATCCGCCTTGATGATATCCGCCCCCAACTCACAGGCCTGCCGGACGAGGGGCAGGATCTTGTCGAGATCGCCGTCCACCATGTAGCCACCCGCCTTGGCATTGGGCTGGAAGACCAGTGGCTCCACCATCAGCGGCATTGAGTAGCGATCACACTCCGGCTTGATCCGCAGAATGTTGCGGATGCATTGGTCGGTCACCTCGGGTTCCCCGGGGATCCGGAAAAGGTTCACCACGACGCACACGGCATCCAGGCGGATCGCCTGTTCCACCGGGGCGTCGATCATGCGGCTGAACAAGGTCCGCGGTAGATCCGAACCGTAAACGTTGGCCACATCCGTCCGAAGCACGAGCGAGGGCTTTGCACGGCCTGGAAGGGACTGCAGGTAGTGGGCCTGGCCCACGGTCAACTGGACGGCATCCGGGGCCGCCGCGACCACCGTGCCTACGGCGGCCTCCAAATTTTCGATGCCGAGCAAAAATCCGCGCTCGTTGAAGAATCCGTGATCAATGGCGACGTCAAAGCAGCGTCCGGAGACCGGATGGAAGAGGCGATTGAGGCGATACGATTTCATCGGGGCGGGAATTCCGGACCGGTTCGGGATCGTTGCCAATAGAAAACGGTGGGCCGCGCTATCGAGGTGCGAGACGAACCCGAAAAAAACGCCGCCCCAAGTCCGCGGGCACCACGAGGAATTGGGCATTCGCATCCCCTCCCCCCGCCAATCCACCGGTGAATATCACATCCCAATTCCCCGCGGGCCGATCACAGCCCTCAATCACAACCCGGAAGCCCGGGACGTGGAGCCATCGGAGTTCGACACCCCCGCCCACCCGGGAAAATCCGGCAAGTTCCGCGGACGGCCGGGGAAGAGGCCCCGCGAGCAACTCAACGAAACGCTGTCCCGGCGGCCTCGGGTCCGGAGTCCTCAAATCCAATCCCCGAAGATACTCCCATCCATCCGGCAGCCCATCGCCATCGGTGTCGGGATCGTCCGGCCGGGTTCCCCAGGCCAACTCCGCCGCGTCGCTGAGTCCGTCGCCGTCCGCGTCTCCGGAATCCACCGCCGTGCGCCGGAATTCGAGGGCATCGAAGACCAGACCCTGCGCATCCACAGCCGCCATGCGCAACATGTCCCCCTTCAACTGGAAGGACGTAAAATGCCAGCGGGAATCAAAGACCGCGCTGTTGGCATCCCGCAGGGAAAGACCGTAGAGAATGATCCCACCGCCACCGCTGACCACGGTGTGGGTCCCTCGGATGGGGTGAAATCGTTCAAAATTGTGGTCATGACCCGAAACAATCATTTGGACTCCGTATCGGGACGCCACGGGCAGGAGGCGCTCCGCCACCTCCAGCCGGTCAAAAACCTGATTGTGGTTGTAGTCGTCAAACCGGTGGACGCCCGAGGTATTGACCGGATGATGAACCATCAGGAATTTCCACGGCTTGGGCGATGCCGCCAAATCCGCTTCCAGCCAGCGGAGCTGCGCGCATCCTTCCCGCATGAAGTACTGGTTCGAATAGGGCCAGAACAGGACCGAGAAATGGGCATCACCCGCGTCGAAGGAGTAATAGAACTCAGGGCGAGTTCCCTCTGCGAGGTGATCGGCCAAAGGGGTCGAATTGGTGGGCTGACGAAACACATCGAGGAACGGCTCCGGGCCCGCGTAAAGGTCGTGGTTTCCCCAGGTGGCGAAAAACGGCGTGGTACGGAAAAGGTCCCGATACACACTGAGACAACGGGTGTCCGCACGCCCGGAGACGAAGCTCGGATACACCACATCACCCAGGTGCAGCACCAGTCCGGGTCGTGACTTCGAAATCTGACGCGCCACCTGGAACTGCGCCGCGCTGCCGGCACCGGAATCCCCAAAGACCGCAAACTCCAGATCACCCCCCGACGGTAGCGTCTGAAAGGAATACACCGGAGATGTGGCCTCGGCGGCGGCCGGGCCCGTCCGAACCCGATACGAGTACCGATGCCCCGGGCGCAGTCCGGAAAGTTCCACACTCTGCGTCGCGAGGGGAGACGGGACCGCGACGCTCATGTCCAGGGATCCGTCCGGCCCATACTCCACTCGTCCGCCCTGGGGTGTGGGGGTTTTCCACAGCACGGTCGCCCGGTCCTGCTGGACGTTCTGCAGATAGGGCCCGCGGGTGAAATTGGCGAGAAGCTCCGGCACCAACACCACGTCCAGCCACCCCACCTCATGCGGATGAGCCTGGATGGCGAGCACATTGGTTCCCCGCCGAAGCAGCGGCTGAAAACCTGAAATCGGAATATCCTCGGCCCATCCCGCATACCGCACCGACGCCGGCGTTTCCGGAGACACCGGAGTGCCGGGAAATCCAGGAAGATTCCGACGAACGATCTCGATTCCATTGAGGTAGGCGACGAACCCACCCTGCCAGTCGCAGCGCAGCGTCAACGAACGGATGGCCGCGGGTTCCTCCACTCGAAAGCTCTTCCTAAAGAAGATCGCCCCCTCCCCTCGAAGCAGGTCTCCAAACAGCGTGTTCTCCCCCCAGGTGCTGGTGCCGAATCCGGACTCCCCGTCCCGCCATTCGTGGTCGTCAAATTCGGTCTGATTCCATGTGTCCGACACGGGAAACACCGCCGGCTGATACTTCCAGCGGTCCCCCACTCCCACCAGGGCAATGTCGTCCGCGCACGCCGACAGGACCGCAACGAACGCGGCGGCAACCGTTGCCAGTCGGATCCCGATCGAGGACACAGGGTGAACCCTACCGGGCTCCCGGGAGCCCGCAACCGGCGTTCACGGAGCGGATCCGGGAGCCCACCAGCGACCAAACCCCGGCGATTGCCATTCCTCAACCCGGTCCCCCGGCATTCGAAGCATGAATGCCTGGACACCGTGGGGGCGGGCCAGGGTCCAGGCCCGTTCGGGTCCCAAGACGCTGAAGACCTTGGAGAGGGCGTCCACCTCCATGCCCGTCGGACCAATCACCGTCACCAAACCGTGGTCCGTCAGTCCGATCCCTGTCCGCGGATCAACGATGTGGGAGTATCGTCTCCCCCCAATCTCGGCACGCTGGAACGTGTCCCCCGACGTCGCCAACGCCACATTCTTCAGCAGGACGAACCGGGGTGCCGGTGCCTCGGGAGCGTCGAACACCCCGATCTCTACCCGCCAGGCGCGGGCATCCGGAGGCGGTTCCCCCGCGACCATATCCCCCCCTCCACTGATCAGATACCGGTTCACTCCGCGCCGCCGCAGGACGCGCGCCGCCTCATCCAGCGCGTAGCCCTTGGCGATCCCACCCAGGTCGAGGCGCATCCCGGCGCGGACCAGTCGGGCCTCCCATCCGGCATCCATCCGCCGGAGACAAAGATTGGTCCATCCCGTGACCTGCCGGGCTGCCGCCAGTGATGCGCCGCCGGGCAATTCGCGCTGGCGTCGGGCTCGCTTCCAGAGTTGGATCAGGGGTCCCACGGTCACATCAAACGCGCCCTCGGAGGCACGGGAGACCCCCTCGGCGGTTGTCAGGACGCGCGCGAGATCCGCCCCCAGCGGCACCCATCGGCCACTGCCCGCGGTTCTGGACAGGCGGCTGAGCTCCGAATCCTCATCATAATCGCTCAGGGACGCATTGAGTTCCGCGATGCGTCCAAACGCCGCTTCCGATGCAGAGCCCGCCGTGACCGCATCCGGCGCGTAGAGGACCATCCGAAACGGAAGCCCCATTTCCGGCCGCTCAAATTCATAGCGCGCCAGCCCCCCGGAGGAATCGGTTCGACATCCCGCGAGCAGGATCAGGATCCACCCGGTCCACCGGGAAATCCTTCTCACAGGATTCGCTCCCGGATCTGCGCGACCGTCGCCGTGCCCGTGGTTCCCAACTGATGAACGACAACGCTGGCCGCCGCCATCGCGAGTTCCATCGCCTCCACAACACCGGCCCCTGCGGCGAGTGCGGCGGTCAGGTTGGCCGTCACGGAATCCCCGGCACCGACAATGTCGATCGGTCCCGACACGGGGAATGCCGGAACATGTCCCACGCGCCCATCGGCGTCCGCCCCCACGATGCCCAACTCGGCGAGGGTGACAAAGGCCGGACTGCGATTGGCCCGTGCCAACGCCGCACACGCCGCCTGGATCCCGGGGATTGCGGACACCTCGCCGCCCGTCAATGCGCCCAATTCCCGGGCATTCATCTTGAAGATCACCGGCGGCCAGCCCCTCAGTCCCTGCCGGCTGTCGCCCACCACCAGAAGCTCCGGCTGCATCGATTTCAATTCACCCACGCCGGCGCGAAAGCGGGAGGTCACCACACCGGTTTCCGGCAGATCAACCTGGTCCATGAGGATCACCCCGGATGCACCCTTGATCGCACGGCGAAGGGCGCCAAGGAGGGACGTTTGAAGCGATTCGGGTGTCGCGGTCCAGTTCTTCAGGTCGAGCCGGTTGAGTTCCCGGGGAGGTTCCCCGTCCCGGATCACCAGGGGCTTGGAATAGGTAAATGTATGCCGGAGGGGGGAGGATTCGAAGAAGTCCAGACGGACGCCCGGCCGAGAAAGCAGGGCACGGCGAAGCTCCCATCCCTCGCCATCCTCGCCGCAGCAACCCACCGGCAGAATGGTTCCGATCCCGAGGGCGCTCAGGTTGTTCAGGATGGTTCCCGCAGCCCCCGGCTGGCATCGAACGGCGGAAACATTGTAGACCTCGAGTCCCGTTTCGATCGAAGTCTCCGAACGGGCCGGGTCGATCTCAAAATAGCGGTCGAGGCAAAAGTCGCCCGCCACCACCAGGCACAGGCCGGGGTAGCGGGACGTGATGGCATCAAAGCGGTCCGGAGACACCCCGCAAGTCAACCACGAGGAGCCCCCGGAATTCCAGTCCTGCGGATTTCCCCCCGGGCGCTTACAACTGGGCCCGCACCAACGCGCCCGGCCGGCGCGCCTCATGGGCAAAGGCGATCGTCAACGCGAGGGCGTCCGCCGCGTCGGGATCCGGCAGTTCCGGAAGCGCCAGAAGACGCTGGACCATTTTTGCGACCGCAAGCTTCTGCGCTGCGCCAAAGCCGACCACGGCAAGCTTCACCTTGCGTGGCGCCATCTCGTACACCGGAAGGCCTGCCACGGCCACGGCCGCGAGGGCGGCACCGCGGGCCTCGCCCATGGTCAACGCCGTCTTGAGATTCTGCGCAAAGAAGAGGCCCTCCACGACACACGCCTCGGGGCGGAATGCCTGAACCACCTCACGAACCCGCTCCCCGATCCGGCCGAGACACCGCGTGCGCAGCCACGCAGCGGGACACTTCACGGTCTCCCAATGCAGCGCCGTCAGCCGCCCCTCCTCAACCGCCGCCACGCCAAGGCCCGTTCCCCGCAGGGACGGGTCGATGCCGATCAGCCTGCGGAGCAACACCGGCCCACCCGGAACCGGCGCCTCCATCACCGGCTTGGGACGGCGTCCCGAGACCCGGTCCTGAAG
The DNA here is from genome assembly GCA_016793645.1 of Verrucomicrobiales bacterium. Lineage (GTDB taxonomy): Bacteria > Verrucomicrobiota > Verrucomicrobiia > Limisphaerales > UBA9464 > UBA9464. The sequence continues at coordinate 16,155 of JAEUHD010000131.1, read as the reverse complement.
GCGGGCAAATTCCTGGGGCGAGATTCCCACAATGCTCGGGAGGTTAAGCCGGACTTCGCTTCATGGAACGGGAAATTCCCCGGTTCACCGGACGACCGCCTGGGGGAAGATCCGATACAACAGCAGGTAGATCACGACCCCCGTGAAGGAGACATAGAGCCAGATGGGAAGCGTCCATCGCGCAATCCGGCGATGGTCGTCGAACCGCGCGCGAATTGCGCGGGTGAAGGTCACGGCGATCAGAGGCAGGATCGCCACTGCGCCGACAAGGTGCGTGATCAGGATCGCCATGTAGACGGGACGGAACCAGGCGGGATCCACAAAGCGCGTGTGCGCACGACCGTGAAGCCGCTGCATCTGGAAGTGGTACCAGAGATAGCAGGCCAGGAAGATCGCGGAGCTGAGAAACGCGCCCACCATGCAGTTGCGATGGGCGGTCCGACGTCCGGACCGGATGAACATCCACCCCAGAATCAACAGGACGGCGCTCGATCCGTTGAGGATGGCGTTCAGCGGCGGGAAATCGGAAAGGTTCATAGGTTTGGATCCGCCTGCAGGCGACGCGCGAGGGACACCACCTTCTTCTCGGCTCCCGCCTCCTCGGACTGCACGACGCCCCGGAGGCGTCCCTGCCGGTCCAGGATCACATAGTTCCCGGAGTGAATGAAGCGGTCCTCAAGTTTTGGATTCTTTTCGCCGGTATCCATCACGGTGAACAGCAGATCCTTTTCGGCGAATCGATACACCTCCGCCTTGGGACCGGTCAAAAACCACCACCGCGCGGGATCCGCCCCGTAGCGTTCTCCGTAGTGCCGGAGGATGTCCGGGCGGTCGTAATCGGGATCGGCCGTCAGGGACACGAGCCGAATTCCGGGACCCGTCCGGGACTGGATTCTCGCCATTTGCTGCGAGAGCCGGTGGCACTGGGATGGACAACGCGAAAAGATCACGTTGGCAACCACCACATCCCCCTGAAGTGAATTCAGCCCCACTTCGGAGGAAAGCTGATTGGTGAGTTGAAAGGGACCCACCTGCCCGAACACTCCCGGGGCCGGTTCCTTCCGGTACTGATGAAGGGCCACCCCCGTCAGAACGGCGAGGGCCACGACAAATCCGGCCCAAAGGAGATGTTGGGCCCGTTTCACTCCTGATACGGACGTGGGGGGGCCGGGGTCTGGAAACGAATCCCGTGCGCCTCCCATCCAGGAGGGGTTATTCGAAACTCGACGCCCCGCCCGCCTTTGACTTCTCGGCGTACCACTTGGCGTACTCCTCCTCGCTGACGACCCGGAACTCCCCCTTCATCCCCGAGTGCAGATTTCCGCACAATTGGGCGCAGATCACCATGTATTCGCCGGGGGTCGTGGGCTTGAAATGAACCGGGATGGACATGCCCGGAATCGCATCCTGGGTCACCCGCATGCGCGGAAGCTTGAAGCAATGGATCACGTCCATGGATGAGATGCGGCAAATGACCTCCCGGTTGACGGGGAGGTAGAAGGGTTCCCGCAGACAGGTGACGTCATCCTTTCCGGCGGGGTCTGCATCATCGAGGCCGAAGGGGTTCTTCTCGGCGAACTTGATGTCCTGTTTGCCCCACTTCCCATCCGTGCCGGGGTAGTGGGCGTTCCAGGCGAATTGCTGGGCCATGATCTGGATCTCGATGGGATCCGTTGCCGGATTTCCGGTGGCCACCGGAAACTGGTCCACCGCCTTGGCCCACAAGGGCACCGCAAACCCCAGGAGCAGCAGGACCTCCACCGCGGCGACTCCGATCTCCGCGTAGGTTGAAAAATGGGAACGGGCTCCGACATGGTCCGCCTTGGGATTGGCGGAACTCCGGAAGCGAAACACCGCAATGAGGAAGTAGGCGAGCCATCCGATGAACAGCACCGCCATCAGGAGGTGGAGATACAGGAGGAGGTCATCCGTGCTCTTGCCGTGCGCGGAGGCATTGGCAGGCGGGAACAGGTATTGCCAGAAACTCATGACAGGAAAAATCAGGGAAAATTATTGGGCCGAAGAATCCTCACCCACCTCGCGAACACGGGAGGCGCGACGGCTGACAAAGACAAAAAACGAGGCGATCAAGCCGAGCATCGTTCCGATCACGGCCAGGAGGGAGTAGATTCCGGCATTCATGCCATAGGCCAGCGGCGAATCCGTCCGACCAAAACAGGCGGCACAGGCCATCACACCCGGAGCCGTCGATACGGACGCGACGGCGGCGACAAGGAGGGAGAAGCGGATCTTCACAGGTAGCTGATGTTTTTGAACTTCCTCAAAAAGACCTTCCCGTACACGGCCAGGGCGCCGCCCGCAAACAGGGACACCAGGCCCCACGCCAGGTCGCGGGGCGTTCCACCATCCGAGTAATTCCCGAAGCACCAACTGGAGACCACGAGGGTCAGCAGAATGCATACGGAAACGAAGACAACATGAAATGCCTTAAGGGACATAGTGGGTCTTGGGACGTGTTCCGGGGATGGGGTCCTTGTCGGAGGAAAGAATCAGCGCAACCATCCCGATGGCAAACGCGACCGTCGTCACCATGATCAGGTAGATGGCCTTCTTCTCGGAGAGAAGATGCATGAAGTACGCGCACACCAGGTAGGACTTGATGGACGCGATGAACAAGGCCACCGATACGGTCAGGGCGACGCTGCTAAACTCCCACTCCCGGGCGAGAACGGTGATGACCGTCCCGATCAGGAGCGCAGCACCCACCGCCCAATACATCTTCTTATGGGCGACGAAATCGTAGTCGTGATGGTGGTGGTGATGTCCGGCGTCGGCGACGGCGGAATGTTTGGAGTCACTCATGGGGAGAATGAAAAGGGAATCAGAGGAGGTACACCACCGGGAACAGGAAGATCCAAACCAGATCCACGAAGTGCCAGAAGAGGCCACCCACCTCGATCCGGTTTGTGAACCGTTCGGGATCGGTCTTCCACATGCCGCTTCCGATGAATCCGAAATAGAACAGGACCATGGCACCACCAAACACGTGCAACCCGTGCAGGAAGGTCATGGTGAAATAGATCGCGAAGAACGGATGCGTGGAGGGGATGAACGCCTTCAGGCTCGAAATGTCCGAGACCTTGATTTCGCGCTCGCGGTGGTGCTCCCCCGCTTGATGGGCCTTGTGGATGTCCTCCGGAATGGGATGACCGACGGGGAAACGGAACTTGTTGGGAATGTCGACCTCGACCTTCAGGGCCTCGAGCTTCGCCGCCTCCACATCCTTGAGGGTCCACAGCAGGGGAGACGATCCGTTGACATTCAGGTGTCCGGTGATCCGTGAGCCGTCATTCAACTGGATCACGTAATGACCAAACTTCTCGCGGTATTCGAACGTCTTGATGGCCAAGAACCCCAGGGCGCAAAGGACCGTGACCGCCATGAACTTCCGGAATCGCGCAAACTGGTTTTGTTTGAGCGCGATCCACGCCATGACGACGGTGACTGACGAGGTGATCAGAACCGCGGTATTGAACGTGCCGATCGGGATGTTCAGGAGGCCATGGGGCCACCCCAGGGCAACATCCGGCCAGAATCCGTGGGGAGCCTGGACTCGCAGGAGGATGTAGGTCGAAAAGAACGCCCCGAAGAGCATCACTTCCGAGGCCAGAAACAACCAAATGCCAACCTTGGCGTTGTAAAGGCCGGTATCCGGCCTGGGTTTGACGGCGTAGGGGATTTCCATTTCAGCTCAGGAAAAAGGGGTGGACGGGTGGGGAGGGATCAATTGGGCTGGTCCTGGGGCGTGAAGTCCCGCTTTGCTCCGGGAACCGAATAGTCATAGGGGCCGCGGTGCGCGACCGGGGTGGACGCGAAGTTTCCGTGGGGAGGCGGCGTGGGCGTCTGCCAGTCCAGGGTGGTGGCCTGCCAGGGGTTGTCGGAATCCACCTTCCGTCCAAACCAGATGCTCCAGACGAAATTGATGATGAAGGGGATTTGTGCCACGGCGAGCAGCACCGCGGCATGGGTGATGAACTTGTTCAACCACAGGATGCCCGGGTCGGCACCCACGCCGACGCTGAAGTAGGTGGCACCGCCATCATACATGCGGCGGCTCATGCCGCGGATGCCCTGGATGAACATCGGGGCAAAAATAAGGTTCATGGCGATCAGCGAGAAAAACCAGTGAACCTTGCCCCAGAATTCGTTCATCATCCGACCCGTGATCTTCGGGAACCAGAAATAAACGCCGGCAAACAGGCCAAAGATCGTTCCCGGTGCCACCACGTAGTGGAAGTGCCCGATGACGTAGTACGAGTCATGAAGATAGATGTCCGAAGCATTCAACCCCAGCGGGAGTCCCGTGAGCCCGCCAATGCCAAACATCGGGAGGAATGACAGGGCGAAGAGCATCGGCGTGTTGAACCGGATGGAGCCGCCCCAGAGGGAAATGAAGAGCGCCGACAGAATGATGACCGAGGGAACGGAAATCATCATCGTGGTCGTCTGGAAGAACGTCGCAATCTTGGTCCCCATGCCCGTCATGTACATGTGGTGCGCCCACACGATGAACGCGAGAAACCCGATCGCGAGCGCGGCATAGACCATCGAGCGATAGCCCCAGAGCGGCTTCCGGGTGTTGTTGGCGATCACCTCGGAAACAATTCCCATGGCGGGAAGGATCAGGACGTACACCTCCGGATGGGCCAGGAACCAGAAGAGATGCTGCCACAGGAGGGGGCTGCCACCGCCCGAAACATCCAATTGCTTTCCATTGTAAACCAGGCCGGTGGGAAGGAAGAACGAAGTGCCCAGAACATTGTCGGACAATTGAAGCAGGCCGGCCGCTTCGAGCGGAGGAAAGGCCAGGAGAAGCAGGAATCCCGTGACGAACTGCGCCCAGACAAAGAAGGGCAGCCGCATCCAGGTCATGCCCTTCGCACGCAGCTGGATGATGGTCGCGATAAAATTAACCGCGCCCAGCAGCGACGAGGTGATCAGCAGCACCATCCCGATCAACCAGAGGGTCTGGCCGTTGATCACGTTGTTCAGGTCGGCGACCGTCGCCAGCGGCGAATAACTGGTCCATCCGGATTTCGCAGCGCCCCCGGGGATGAAGAAACTGGCCAGCATCACCACCCCGCCCCAAAAGAAGAAATGATAGCTGGCCATGTTCAGGCGCGGAAACGCCATGTCGGGCGCCCCGATTTGAAGCGGGGTCACATAGTTGCCAAAGGCGCCAAACGCGAGGGGCACAATGGCCAGGAAGACCATGATCGTGCCGTGCATCGCCCCAAATGCATTGTACAGGTCCGCCTGCATCACGCCCTGGGACGCCATGTCGTTCCCGAGGACCTTGCTCAGAAGGCCGCCCACGATCGGAATGGGCTGGTTCGGGTAGGCCAGCTGCTGGCGCATGGCCAGCATCAGCATGAAGCCGAGGAGGAGAAAGAGGAGCGACGTCAGGCCGTACTGGATTCCGATGATCTTGTGATCGGACGAAAAAATGTACTTCGTGAGGAAGGATGGCTCGTGGTGGTCGTGCGCATGGCTGTCGGCATGAGCCGCACCGCTTCCCGGATGGGTAGTCGCTGTCTGCATAGAATTCAGTTCAAATGGATCCAGAAGGGAGTTCCCCGACTGTCGCCCCCCCGGCCACGGGGACGGATGCTAAGCGATTGCCGGGTGATGAAGTCAATTTCCGGCTCGGTTTATCCCAAACCAGAAGCCCCAGCAATAGGGGCAAGTAGAGAATGCTGACAAAGAAAAGCCGGCGGGCCGCCACCGGGGTCCGGCGACGTGCGAACACCACGGACATCCCGAGGAACGCGGCACCCAGGACCATGGCCCCCGCAAGGTACCCACGGCCCGCCAGACCAAACTGGTACGGAAACAGGCTGACCACCCACAGGGCGATCGTGTTCCGAACGGCTGACGCTGCCGTCTGCCGGCCATCGGAATCCTCACCCGACAGCATTCGAAAACCCGCCCCCGCGTAGTCGTCCCGGTAAAGCCAGGCAATCGCCATGAAGTGGGGCAGCTGCCAGAAGAACAGGATCCCGAACAAGGCCCACCCCGGTGCGGACAGGGTCCCTGTCGCCGCCGTCCATCCCATCAACGGTGGAAAGGCCCCGGGAATCGCCCCGACCACCGTGTTCAGGACCGTGATCCGCTTCAACGGGGTGTAGCAGAAAATGTAGCTTACCAGGGTCACCGCTCCGAGCAGGGCCGTCAGGGGATTGACGGCGATCAGGAGCCACCCCATTCCCAGCACACTCAGGGTCGCCCCAAGTCCCAGTGCCAGGGTGGGGCTGATCCTCCCGGAAGGCAGCGGTCGATCCGAGGTGCGACGCATCCGGGCGTCGAAATCCCGCTCCAAAAACTGATTCAAAACCGCCGCTCCACCGGCGAGAAGCGCCGTGCCCCAGGAAACATGGAGGAGGAGCGCAAAGTCCACCGGCGTGGAGGACCCGGAATAGAAGCCCACGCTCGTGGTCAGGACCACGAGGAATGTCAGCCGGGCCTTGACCAGTTCGCCGAGGACCGCAAACACCGTCTTCCCACGGAGCCCGGCGGAAACCGGGGAAAGCGCGGAAGCTGCGGCGGAGGCCTTGGCGTTCATGATCAGGATTCAGCGGGCGGACCGGGCGGCGAAGACAGGAACAACGCCAACCGGCGCCGTGCCGCATTCCGGCAGACTGAGTTTCCTGGCCACAAGAATCAACAACGTACCCGTCAGCAGTGCCGCCGCCCCAAGCGCGACGTGGGCGGTGGCAACGTCCGCCGCCTTGTGAGTCCAGAGAATCGACGCCCCCAGGGCGAATTGGGCCAGGACGATGGCCAGCCAGACGGCCGCGAGCCGGCCGACCGGGGACGCGGCACCGTACCGGCTGCGCGCAGAACCCAGGGACATCCCCACCGACACCACAACCGCCAGGGCCCCGATGCGATGAGCCATCTGAAGGAGGATCTGAAACGCGGTCACGGACGATTCATCCACCCGATTCTGGTTGTAGCGAACGAGGGATTCCGAATCGACATCCGGCCACCACCGCCCATAGGCCGTGGGAAAGTCCGGGATTGCCAGTCCCGCGTGCTGGTGCCGCATGCTGGCCCCCAGAATCAATTGGAGGACCACCAGTCCGCAACCCAGCCCAAACCAAAAAGGAACCCCCGCGCCGGGACCGGAAGGGCGGCTCAGCGATATGGATTCCCAAAGGGGTGAAAGACAAAACGCGATCACTCCCAGAAGCACGAAGAAGCCCTGCCCCAGGCACCCGTGGACCAGGCCGAGAATCAAGCCCAGGGTCAGGTCACCCACCACCCACTGGTCCAGGACAACCCGCAATCCCCCCAGGAGTCCCTGGATCTGGACGGCCCAAAACGACAGCCATCCGAGCGTGGGGAGCGGTGCCGCCGCTCGTTGCCCCCGGAATCCCGTCAACGCGGCCAGTAGAACGACACCCCCGATCCCCATCAGGAAGTGACCCGCCCCTTTCCAGGACGGCCCCACCGCGAGCAGGGATGCACCCAGGGCCACTTCCACCGCCCCGATCCACGCCAGAGGGCGTCGGGATTCCACACCCCCCAGGAATCGGACCAGAAACACCACCAACACCCCCACCGTGGAAGCCCAAAGGCGGTGGGTGTGCTCGTCAAAGACGCCCCCGTGAAACCACTGGTTCACCGGGAGTGCGAACATGTTGTACCCAAAGCTGGTGGGCCAATCGGGCACCGCCATCCCCACCCCCTTGCTGGTCACCAGCCCTCCCATGCAGATCAAACCCAAGGTCGCCAGCGCCGTAAAAACGGCGTAGGCAAACAATCCCCTGCTGGATCTGAAACTCACGATGGTGGTCCGCTGCCCTACCCAAAACCGAAGGCCGAATTCCCGTCCAACCGGATGGGAATTCGGCCCCTCAATCCTCGGCCTTATTGGGCCGCCTTGACTTCAATGGTGAAGTCGGCCTTGGCCTTGCCGCCCTTGACCTCAATGTCCTGGGTTACGGCGCCGCCCTTCTGGTGGTAGGCTTCCAGGGTGTACTTCCCATCAGGAAGATCTCCCTTGATGGTGAAATTACCCTTGTCGTCACTGACGGCGAAGAAGGGATTCTCGAAGGTGCTGACGTAGGCAATCATCCAGGGATGGACGTTGCAGGCGAACCGGATTCCCAGTTCGGGCTTCTCAAACGATTTCTCATCCACCTTGCCCTGTGTGGCCTGGGCAATGTTGAAGCCCTTGTTGCCTGCGACCTTGGGCTGGACGTTCACGTTGTGCATGAAGGGGTCCGAATTCTTGATGGCCAAGGTCTGGCCCACCATGGCCGCGGAAACGTAGGGCTGGTACATGCATCCCGCCTGATCAATGTCCACCTTGGTGGCGGGAGCGGTGAACGTCTTTCCCTCCAACCCCTTCTTCACGTAAACGATCGTGTTGGCCAACCCGCCGTCCGGTCCCACCAAATAAATCCGGGTCTTGGCGTCCCCCTGGGCCACCTTGCCGCAATTGGCGTCCGCCTTCACGGCGGCAATCACCTTTTCCGGGGGAGGAGTGCCCTTCAAGGAAACTTTTCCGGTGACTTCAGCGGCGGTGAGGGGAAGGGCCGCCGTGGAAACCGCGGCAACCAGCTTGAGCATCGTGTTCATTTGAGATTTTAACTGTTTTCCTGCGAAAAGTAGGCCGAAACTATCAACCGACCCGGGAGGGTCAAGTTGTTCGTGAAAGATTTCACAAGCTCTTCGGATCGCACCGGACCTCCGGGTCCCGGGAACGTTCCATCGAAGCCTTCCCGAGGACGGCGTGGGACACCGGGAAAGAGTGTCCAGTTGACGGAATACGATCCCCAATCCTTCAACACATCGGGGTGGCTCGCGGGGAATCGAGGGGCGGCCCACCGGCCCGGATTCACCTGGGAAGTCCCCCGAGCAACCCGCGAACCACCCCGGGAATGATGTTCCTCTCGTTGGCGTGGCCGGTCGTGAACACTACCACAACCAACTTCCGGCCGTCGGGAAGCTCCAAATAGGCGGCGTCGTGACGGGTCTCACTGGTCCAGCCAGCCTTCGACCAGATCCGGGCCCCTTCCCGTCTGGGATCCAGCAGCGCGATCCCGCTGAATCCATGCGTCTGATCCTCCGGATCCTTCACGGGCGCGAAAACCTCCCGACGCAACAACGCCATCATCTGGCGGCTGCGTTCCGCGGACACCGCGTTGCCCGTGGCCACCGACGCGAGCAACCGCGCGGTTGCATCCGTGGTCAACCCGTTCCTCCTGGGCTCGAACCGCTGGATGGCCTGCATCTCGCGGCCGTACGGCCCCTCACCCCAGGGCTTCTTGTTGACATTGATGCCGGCGTATCCGAGCGACTGGAAGTAGCGATTCACCGCATTGCGGTGGTCGGCCCAGGCGCGGAGGGAATCGTCGGTCAATTCCGGTCCGCTCGTAGTTCCCGTCAGGAGGTCCACAATGTAGTGGGTGGCCTCGTTGTAGCTTTCCACGATCATGTCCCGCAAGGCCCGTCGCAGCTCCGGGGAATCCTCCAGGCGCCCGTCCTCCATCCATTGGTGGGCGGCCACGAGATAAAAGAGCTTCACCACGCTCGCCGGGTAGATCAGCTCTCCCCCCCGATGGGACGCCCAAACTGGGTGTGCCGAATCCGACAGGTCAACCAGGGTCACCGCAATCTCGTTGGTTTGCAGTCCCTGGGACGAAAAATCCCGGATCACCCCATCCACGGCACGCGCCACCAGGGCATCCAGGGCGGGAGACCGTGCGGGGGGCCACGCCAAGGGGCGTCCCGCGCCGTCTTCCCCGGCATCCAGCGTTGCCAATCCGATCAGGAGGGCGAGCCACGCCACGCACCCCTTCCGGAACCACCCCGCCGCATCACCCGGGGCCACTGGAAACCGTTCCCGCCCCCGAAGCGGCCTCGAGAAACAAAATAATCGTGTCGCCATGGCGAAGCACCCGGCGCTCAACCCAAAGGCTCCCCAGTTCCAGCGTATCGCGGCGCGCATGCCCCAGAATGAACACCCCTCCCGGGAGGATCAACTGCGGGAGGTCGGCATCATCCAGAAGGCGCTGCGCCGCAGATCGGGACCGGCGGCCGACGTTCTTTTCGCCGTAGGGGGGGTCCGCAATCACCAGGTCGAAGCGACGCCCCGCTGCCAGGAGTTGGGGGATCGCGGAAAACACGTCCATCACCCGAAGTTCCACCGCCGACTCCGGCAAGCCGGTCACCGCGAGATTATGCCGATAGCAGCGCGCATGTTTTTCGGACCGTTCGACACTGTACAACGCCCGGGCACCACGGCTGAGGCATTCGTGCCCCAGGGCTCCCGTGCCCGCAAACAGGTCCAATACCCGGGCATCAACCACCCGTTCGCCCAGCGAGTTGAACACCGCCAACTTGACCTTGTCCGGCATGGGGCGGACGCCCAGTCCCTCCGGAACCCGGATCAACCGACCCGCGGCCTGTCCCCCGATGATGCGCATGAGGAGATGAACTCAGTGGACGGCGGGACGTTCCTCCTCCGGCAGGGGCAGCCCCCGGGTCTCCGGAGCGAAGGGCAGCGCCACCATCCCGATGAGAAACGCGGCGCACATGGTGACTCCCGCGTAGCGCAGGGGCTCCGGGGTATCCCGGTAGGCCCAGGTCAGCAACCCCAGCGCGGCGGGACCGCTTGCGGCGACAAAGCGCCCGACGTTGTAGCAAAAGCTTGTCCCCGTACTCCGGAGCCGCGTCGGAAACAGCTCCGGGAAATAGATCGCGTAACCGCCAAACAAGGCGAGTTGGGAAAATCCCATGATCGGGATCAGCCAAAAAATCTGGCTCCGATCCTGAAAGAATCCGAATACCGATGCGGTGGCCAACATGGCGGCCAGAAGGGCGCCGGCGAAGGCCGGCTTCCTTCCATAACGCTGGGCCACCAGCCCGAAGCTGTAGATCCCAAAGAAAGCCCCGAGATTCTGCATCATCGAGGTAATCCCCGTCCAATAGGTCAACGTTCCCGGGATGAGTTTCGGGTCCATGTTTTCCAGCTTGAACTGCTTTTCGAGGACGGAGCGCACCAGGTCGAAACTGAAGAATCCGATGCCCCAGACACCGATCACCCCGCTCAACGCCAGCAGCAGTCCCACCACGGCGCGGCGCCGGTAGGTGATGTCGCCCCCCCCGCCAAAGACCGTCACCATCCCCGCCGCCAGCGCCGCCACGGCAAACCCGGCGACAATGGATCGCTTGTCCCAGGCGTCGGAGCCCAGGAACCCAACGCCAATCCCCACGAGCAACAGAAGGCCCGCGACCGCGGCGGGTTTCCTCCAGTTCGGGTTTCCAAACAACTCCCCGTAGTCGCCCATGGTCCGGCGAAGTTCCGGATTCCTGCGCGCCTCCAGCCAGCGATCCGGCTCCCTCAACCGGCGACGGACCAGCACCACCAGAATGGCGGGCACCGCTCCCACGACGAACATCCACCGCCACGCCGCCCAACCAATCACGCGTTCGAGAACACCGTCCTGCTCCAGCTGGCCGAGGTACATTCCCGTCACCGCCGCCGAAATATTCCCCACCGTGGACAACGCCTGGAGCAGGCTGAGGGCGTAGGGCCTCGCCCTGTCCGGCATCACTTCCGCCACCAGGGCCACTCCCACGGCAAACTCACCCCCGACTCCCAGCCCCGTCAAGAACCGGTACAGGGCGAAATCCCAAAAGCGGGTGGAGAACGCACTGAGACCGGTGCATCCGGAATACAGCAGAATGGTCACCAGCATCGTCTTCGCCCGCCCCCAGCGGTCGCCCAACACGCCAAAGATCAGGCCGCCCGTGGCCCATCCCAGAAGGAAGATGGACGTCGCGTAGGCCCCGTGCTCGGAAACCTCCGCAGGACTGGGCGCCCGCCCGAATCCCGCCGCCAGCAACTCCCTCATCGCCGGAACCCGTGCGAGGTTGAACAGTTGCTGGTCCATGCAATCCAGCAGCCAACCGAGCGAGGCGACCACCAGAACAAACCATTGATACCGGTTCAGGAGTCGCCACCAGACAAAGCCGGAGTGGGCGGAGGAGGACATGGGTAATGCGTTCCGCGAATCATGCGGAAGCAGCCCCAATGGCGGAAAGCGCAATCGTCCGGAATCCGGTGCGGATCCCTTCCCGGCACCCCGCCGGCACCCGTCCTCCCGGCTGGCGATCCCCGGACGGCCCCGTCCCTGCGCCGGATCCTCCGCTCCCTGCTCGCCACCGGGCGGCTTCTTCGCTATGTAGAGGCCGTGCCTGAAACGAAGGAAGAGTCCGCACTCGACAAGCTTTGGCAGGAGTACGCCCGAAGTTTCCGGGACTTTGATGACCTGACCCTGGCCCGCTGGTGCTCCCAGACTCTCGGACAACTTCACGGACGCGCCTGGCGGTTGTCCCATCCGCTGGTCGGGGCCTACCGGCTCGGATCCCAACTCGCCCATGATCGGCAGGTCTGGCTCAAACGTCTCGTCAACATTCCCGCGGGCTACGTGGAGGCCCCCTGCTGCCGGGCCCCACTCCTTCCGTTGTTCACCCGTGACGTGGCGGCTTCCGGCCTGATCTGCCAGCATTGCAACGAGACCGCCGTCCCCTTCGACCAGCTCGCGAAGGGCCTCCAGGCCCGGTACCGAACGTGGGCGGACACCTACGCCCCGGTCCACGACGTGGCCCACTGGGACGACAAGCAGCGTCGCGTGTCCCGGGACTACGAATCCGCATTCGAAAACGCGGCCCAGCGCGCGGAGGAGTTGCTTGCCGAAGCGGCCCACGACCTGGTCCCCCTCCTTTTGGAATCCTTTCCGGCGGTCGTCTGGGAGGACCAGGATGAATGCCTCGAGGTTCGGCCCGAGGACATCGTCCTGTGAACCGAACGGTCCTGCGAAGGATTGGACTCGTCCTGTTGGCCGTCGCCGGAGGCACCCTCCTCCTCGTCGCGATCCTCGTCGCCAATGTGGACCGACTCACCCGGAGCACGCTGACCTACGCACTTTCCGCCCAGTTGGGAACCGGTGTGCGCCTGGATGACGTCCGCCTCGGATTTCGCGACAGCTCGCTGCTGCTGCGCAATCTCGTGGTGAGCAATCCGCCCGGATTCGGTCCGCGTGCCCTGCTTGTGCTTCCGGAGCTGTACGTCGCCTACGATCCCGACGCCGCGGCCTCCAACCGGGTGCGATTCCGGGATGTCCGCCTCCACCTGGGGGAACTCAACCTGGAGGTTGACGCCCAGGGGCGCACCAACGTGATGGAATTGGCGGTCCATGCAGCCCGATCCCGGGGCCTCGACCCGGAACGAATGGGCACCCAGCTGCTGGAGTCCCCGGAGTTCACGAACCGATTTGAGGGAATCGACCGCCTGACGCTGACGCTCGGTCGAATCGCCTACCGCGATCGGCGGAACTCCGCCCGTGATCTTGATTTCCAACTCGGCTTCACCAACCGCACGTTTTCGCACGTCACGTCCCCCGTGCAACTCATGCCGCTGGTGGTGGACATCCTGACGCGCGGCGGGAGCCCCCGGGTGGCGTCCCCCTCCAGGGCGCCCTGATCCCCGGGGCGCTTTTCAGATCCCGACCTTGAACTCCTCGCCCGCCTGCACGCTGAGGACAAACGCCACCAGCAGGTCGGGAATCTGGTCCAGATCCTTGAGGGACACGACCTCGACCGGGGAATGCATGTAGCGATTGGGCAGACTGATCAGGGCGCTGGGAATCCCTCCCCGGGTCCAAAAGATCACGTCGGTATCGGTGCCACTCGTCGCACTCATGGCTTCGTGCTGAAGTTCGATCCCCAGTTTTCCCGCGCACGATTCCAGCCGGGCCACCACATCGGGATGATTGCAGCCCCCGTGCGTCACGGCCGGGCCCCCGCCCAGCTTCACGTCCCCATGCTGACGCTTGTCCACCGTGGGAATGTCGGTCGCGTGGGTGACATCCACAACCAAGGCAATGTCCGGCTTCAGCGAATACGCGATCTGGCGGGCGCCAAGCAATCCCACCTCCTCCTGCACATTGGACACGCCACAAACCTCCGCTGCAAACGTTCCGCCGTGCTCCCGAAGCCGGCGCAGTGCCTCGGCAACGGCCCAGGTTCCAATCCGGTTGTCCAGGGCCCGCCCCACCACGAGGTCTCCCCGCAGGCGCTCGAAGCGGTCGGAGAGGGTCACCGGATCCCCAATCCGGATCAGCTTCAAGGCCTCCTCCCGACTGGAAACCCCGATGTCGAGGAACAGGTCATGGATCCGGGGTTCCTCCCGCTTGTCCTCCGCCTTCGTGAGGTGTGGAGCCACCGATCCAAACACCCCCGCAACCGGGCCACCCCGGGCATGGACCACCGCGCGCTGCGCCCGCGTGATGCCGGGATTGACCCCGCCCGCGCGCCGGACATGGATGAAGCCGTCGTCCGTAATGTAGTTGACGGTCATCGCAATCTCATCGGCGTGGGCCGCCAGCATGATCCGGGGCGATCCGCCTGGATTTGCCACCGCAACGCAGTTTCCGTAGGCGTCGCTCCGGGTGGCGTCGGCAAACGGCGCCACATAGTCCAGCCAGACCCTTTGTCCCCGGACTTCATGACCGGTCGGGCTGGGTGTGTTGACCAGGGTTTCGAGGAATTGAAGGGATTCCGGACGCATCGCGGCGGACGGTATGGATTCATTTTCCGGGAGCAAGTCCCGGTTCGGACCCGGTGGGCTACGCGGACTCGAGGATCACATTCGTATAGATCCTTGTCTCTCCGGTGCGAACCAATCCCAGCGCCCCGGGCACCCGTTGCTTGAGATCCAGGTGCGCTTCCAACTGAAGCGGGACGCTCCCGAGTACCCGGCGGAATTCCCCCACCACGGCGGCGTCATTGTGCCGTTCAAACTCCGAGGCCATCCGCGCCACGCCGCACTTCCAATGGGCCAGCACGGCGGCCAGCACCTGGGGAACCGTCGGGATGCCGTACACGAGGGAGAGGTCCACCTCCACCAGGCCGGGCCAGGAGGGAAACATGGAGTCGGCGATCACCAGCGTGTTGGTGTGCCGGACGCGGGCGAGGAGGTCGAGCAGGCGCGGATTCAGGATTCCGGACTGAAGCATGAAAGAATCTCAAGGACCGCCGTTGACGTCGTCAAGCGGCGTCGGCCGGGCTCCCCTGCAAAATTTCGAAGCGCGACTTGCGGTGTCCGGATTCCCAAGATAGGTCTGCATCCGCCGGCGACGAAGCCTTCATCCCTTCGGACGTTCCCCACCATGACCAGCCCGCTCTCGAGCAACGCGGAGATCCGCCACCTCAACCTCAAACTCGCCGAACTCGGACTTCCCGTTTACGAGTCCGCCGTCAATCCGGAGGCCGCCGCCATCATGGCTTCCTTCATCGCCCGCAGCCGCGAGAAGGACCGTCTGCTCGCGACGCATCTCTGCCCGCCCGACGCCCGGATCCAATCATTTCTCTACGACTACCTCGGAGACCTCGTGGTCCCTCCGCGCCTCCCGGCACAGACCCTGTTGCTCGACCGTTCCGGACTCGCCCGCACCGCCTCCCTGCCGCCGGATCGCAGCGAATTCCGCAGCGACATCATCTCCAGCCATCGCACGATCAATGGTGTCCTCCACAATCCGAAGTCCGACCGGCGCACCACCGCGGGCATCTTCCACGTCGCCGAAGGCGGCCTGCCGATTCCGGCCGACAAGAAGGCCGTCCCCCGGGAGGTCTTTGCAGGACTTCTCCGCAGGGCGTTCGAGGCTCCCGAGGAACTTCTGAAACTTCCCTTCACCGGAAGCCAGGAGCGCCAGGCCCACTGCTGGGTGTCCCTCTACCTGCGTCCCGTGGTCTGCCCGAAAGTTGCGGGCGTCATGGCGGAGCAGCGTATGGAGACCCGTTTCTTCGTTCCGGGAACCCTGGTGAGCAACCTGGACTTCGTGGAGTCCATTTTTGGAAACGCGGGGGATCCGAACCTTCCGGAGAACGACGCCGCCCTGGACGTCGAACACTGGTCCGGACACACGGGATGCGTCATCCTCGCCCCCCATCTGGTGGGCACCATCACCAAACGCGAGCTGGGGCTTCCGAAGTGGGAGGAGGCGACGGAACGGCAGCGCTCCGATGGAATGTGCTGGAAGGATCCCGCCGAGTTCTACAACGACGGTCAGGCCTTCAAACTCTGCGCCCGCGACGCGTCGGGAACCATTCTCACGATCA
>JAEUHD010000062.1 GCA_016793645.1 Verrucomicrobiales bacterium | reverse complement strand
GCGGCAACCGGAGCTTTTTGAGGGGAGCACTCCCCGGATGGAGGAGGGGCCGGGATGGGAACTGGCCGATCTGAGCCAACTGGAGGTGGGACGGGTGCGGGAGTTTGGCTCGGTGTTCCTGGGGCTGGCCTTGTGGCGGCGTCTGGGGCTGCACGAGTTGCTCGAGTCGCTTATGGAACCGGGGCGGGAGGAGGTCGGGTGGGCGGAGGTGGCGGCGGTGTTGACCGTGGGGAAGTTCTGCGGACAGGCCTCGGAGTTGGGGATCGCCGAGTCGTGGTATGCCCGCACGGCGTTGGAGGATCTGTGCGGCATTGCGGCCGAGGCGGTCAACGACGACCGCCTGTACCGGGCACTGGACCGGGTTGGGGCGCACAAGGACCGCCTGTGCGAACACCTCATGGAACGGTACCAGAAGTGGTTTGGGGTGAACTTCGAGTTCCTGCTCTACGACGTGACCAGCACGTACTTTGAGGGGTTGGCGGAAGGCAACGCGAAGGCCGCCCGGGGCTACAGCCGCGACCATCGCGGGGACTGCAAGCAGGTGTGTATCGGACTGGTGTGCACGCCCGAAGGGCTGCCGCTGAATTTTGAGGTTTTCGCGGGCAACCGGACCGATGTCACGACCGTCCAGGAGATGGTCCGGAAGATGGAGGAGCGCTTCGGCAAGGCGCAACGGGTCTGGGTGATGGACCGGGGCATGGTGAGCGAGGGCAACATCTCGATGCTGCGGGAGCGGCAGGCGCTTTACCTGGTGGGAACCCCCAAGAGCGAGCTGCGGGCCTACGAAGCAGAGTTGGCGCAGAAGGAGAACTGGGTCGAGGTGCATCATGGGGTCGAGGCGCGGTTGGTGGCGCATCCCGACGGGGAGGGGTCAGAGCGTTTTGTGCTGTGCCGAAGCACGGCCCGCGGGGCCAAAGAGCGCGCGATGCTGGAGCGGCAGATGACGCACCTGACGGAAGAGTTGGTGAAAATCGATGCGGCGCTTCGCCGTCGGGCGGCGGAGGAGCTGGGGCCTGTGGAGCGGCGCATTGGGCGATGGATGGGCAAGTACCCTGCGGCGGCACGCTGGCTGAAGGCGGAGTTGGTTCCGGATGGGCAAGGGCGTGCGATCGGAGTGGATCTGAGCTGCCCGGTGCGGGAGGGGGAGCATCCGACGTTGGCCAAGGGGGCCTACCTGCTGCGGACCAACTGCACGGAGACGGACCCGGCGAAGTTGTGGCGTTGGTACCTGCAACTTACGCAGGCGGAGGCGGCGTTTCGGACGGCCAAAGGCGACATTGGGTTGCGGCCGATCTATCACCAGAAGACGGACCGGGTGGAGGCGCACCTGCTGGTTTGCTTCCTGAGCCTGGCGATGTGGCGGACGTTGGAACTGTGGATGCGGGGCAAGGGGCTCGGCTCCAGCGCGCGCAAGCTCGTGGAGGCGATCGCGACGATCCGCTCGATGGACGTGAGTGTGCCGGTCCAGCGTCAGGGGCGGATAGTGACTTTGCACCTGCGCACGGTCGCCAAGCCCGACGCCGACGTCGCGCTGCTGCTGGCCCACCTGGGACTTCGACTGCCCAAAGGCTCCAAACTCGTGGAAAATGTAGTGGAGAAAACCGCCCTCTGATCCGCTCAAACCCCAGCAAAACCCATGAAACACACCGTCCCACTGCGGAACTTGGGTTAAGGCACGGTGATCACCTGATAGAACCGGAGTCCGGCACCGCCGCCGGTGGGATCCACCTTGCTGGCCGAGCTTCCCGCGGCGGTCACGTCTCCCGGGATGTCGGTCCAGGTGAGGGTGGACAGTGCCGGCTTGGACTGGAGCCGGTATTTCTGCCCCGGCGTGGAGGTCCACGACACCGTGACACCCCCGTTGGCAACCTCGAGCGAGGTGATCCGAAGTCCGCCTCCGGGAGTTCCGGAGCCCGGGGTGAACACTTCAAAGGTCACTGGGGAGGTGGAAGGGCTGTTGCCAAACAGCACGAGGACATGTCGTCCGGGATTCGTGGTGACGTACTCAAAGTCGCCGGTGAATCCCGCCGCGCCCAGTTGCTCATTGGCCGGACCGTAGAGATACCAGGAGCCCGGTCCGCTGGTGGGCAGGCCGTTGAAAAAGAGGCGCTGGCCGGGGCTGCCATCGAATCGATAAATTGCGTTGCCGAGTCCCGGATCCAAGGTCAGCGAAACCAGGGTCTCGAAGGGAAGGAGGGGTTGGGCGGCAATGTCGAAAATCCGGGCGGCATAAGTGGCAGCCACTCCGGTCTGGTTTTCGATCAACAGGCGATAGGTCCCGGAGAAGGGAAGCGAGAAGGGCGCGGTGTCCTGGTCTGAATTGCCGGTGATGAAGCGGAATTGTCCGTCGGGCATCAGCAACCGGGCCTGCACATTGGCGAAGTCATTCTGCAGTCCGTCATAGAGCAGGCGCTGTCCCGCCTGGCCGGCAAATTGGTAGATGTCGGTGCGATAGTTGGCTTCGAACGTTCCACTGACCGTCGAGCCGAGCACCAGGGCGGGGAGACCGGAACTTAAATCCACGAGCCGATATCGGAACGCGCCGGTGGCGCCGGGGCTGTTGCCCCGGATGATCATCTGATAGGTGCCGGACCTGGGGAGACCGTATCCCTGCAGCGACTGAGTGTCCGATCCAGCGTTGTAGGTGAAGACCACGGCGCCTGTTGGATCCCTGAGTTCCGCGATCAGACTGGTCGCATTGTTGCGTTCCTGGCTGTCGTAGTACACCCAGAGGCCGGCCGGCGCGGTGAAGGTGTTGGTCACAGACTGGCCGGCCGCGATGGCGCCCTCGCGGAGGATCCCGAGTCCTGAAACCGCCACGGGAACGTCGCTTTGATTGGTGACGGTGAACTGGAACTGCAGGGGGGCCGCCGATTCGGCGTAACCCTCCACCAGGAGAACATAGTTCCCGGTGACGGGGAGCAGCACTTTGGGAAGATCCGCGGTGATGCTGGCACTCCCCGCCACGACCTGGTTTGCAGGCCCCACCAGCCGCCAGTTGGCCTGGTTCGCCGTGGCGGAAAGGCTTTCGAAGTTCAGCCGTTGCCCTGCGGTTCCATTGTACTGGTAGGCCTGCGTGGCGGTCGAAGGGCTGAGGGTTCCCGAGGTGACGGGACCCACGCTGAGGGGAGCCGCCGCTGCGAGGTCCAAAAGTCGAAACCGGAAGTCACCCACCGCCGCCCCGGAACCATCGACCACAAGGGTGTAGAGGCCATTCTCGAGAAGAGTCACGGGGCCGATGTCGCTGCCCGAATGGGCGAAATCCCATGCAAAGGCTCCACTCGGAGCCACGAGCCTGGTGTAGATCTGCTCCCCGTCCGCATCCTGGGCATCGAAGTAGATCCGCTGCCCTGCCGAGCCGTTGAACGTGAAGAGATGCTGTTCGCCGATCTCCGTGATGTTCCCGGACGTCAGGGACCCAAGGGAAAGGGTCCCGGGAAGGAGGTCGGAGGTGATGAGTTGGAATGAGAACGGAAGGGGGCCCCCTGCATTGGAACCCAGGGCGACCAGGACATAGCGTCCATTGACGGGGAGCGTCGTTTCGAAATCCCCCCCGATTCCCCCGTTGGCCAGATAGGAATTGTCGGGTTTGTAGAGGACGAACTGTCCTCCCGCGTTGGCCCCGAGCCCGTCGAGATAAAGGTGCTGGCCGGCGGTTCCCTCGAACCGGTATGCACGGGCACTGATCCCCGGGTTCAGCGTGTCCGTCACGACCGTGTCGAAGGCGAGTGTCGTCAGATTGGCAATGTCGTAGACCCGGAACCTGAAGGACCCTGTAACGGAGCCGATGCCGTCGATCACGAGGGAATAGGAACCGGCTTCGTTGAGGGTGAAGGGCGCCTGATCCGAGTCTGAATTCCACTCGGCCAGGGTGATCCCCGACGGCGAAATCAGCCGCGCGTTGATCTGGAGGTTGTCGGCGTCCAGGGCATCATAAAGGATCCGCTGACCGGGAGCCCCGGTGAACGTGTACACCTCCTGATCCCCGGGATTCGCGATCGCCCCGGCGACGACGGGACCGAGGCTTAGGTTGTGCGGGTTCACGGCAAAACTCACCGCCTGGAAGGAATAGATCACAGGGGTCGGGCTGGAACCGTACAGAACCAGGACATGGTTTCCGGTGGTCGGAAGGGTCGTTTCAAAATCCGCTCCGATCTGGCTGCTGGCGATGGGCTGGCTATTCGCGGCAGGCCCATACAGGTACCAGGCCCCGCCGGCGTTGTTGCCCAGGGCGTCGAAATAGATCCGCTGACCCGCGGTGCCCGCCAGGCGATAGGCCCGCACGGAGTTCCCGGGGTCCAGGGTCTCGGTGGCGATGTTGTCCAGAGGGAGGTCAGGGACGGTCGCGAGGTCGAGGATCCGGAATGAGAACGCGCCGATGGTCTCCCCGGCGCCGTCGACGAGGAGTGTGTAGGCACCGGATTCCGAGAGGGTCGTGGGGCCGATGTCACTGTGGACATTGGCCCCATTCCAAAAGATGACGGGTTGGCCGCTGGGAGCGGTCAGCGTGAGGTAAATTTGGGTCGCCTCGGAATTCAGGGAGTCAAAGAGGAGTCGTTGTCCCGCGGCGGCACTGAAGGTGTATTTCGATTGGGCTCCCGGCTTATCGAGGGTCCCTGAAACGATGGCCCCGAGGGTGAGGGGCGTGTCGCCCCGGGCGGAAAGGAAGAGCAGGGCGGCTCCGGAGAGAATTCCGAAGCCCCGGCGGAAATGTGGAAACATGGTGGTGGTCAAATCGAAGCCGGCCTCATCTGATCGGCCTGGGTGACGCCGTTCTTCGATGAGCCGCTTCTGGATCCGTTAACACCTGAAACGTCCCAAGCCTTTCATCCGAATACAATTCACAATTCGAGGGCGGAGGGTTCGGCGGAATCGCCTTGGGACGGGACGCTGCCCCGGGGTACGCTCCGCGCCGGCATAGACGCATGAACTCCGCTGAAGGTGCGCCACCCCCTCCCTGGTGGCAGGTGGTGACCGTGGGGAGAAATCCGCGGGTGACGTTCCTGCGGCTCCTGATGCTGGTGGCCTTGACGCTGCTCGCGTTTCGCTACGGTTTTGTGCCGGTCCGCGTCACCGGGATCAGCATGCTTCCCAGCTACCGGGATGGGGAACGCCGCTGGGTCAGTCCGCTGGCGGCCTGGATCCAGGGATTGCAGCGGGGGGACGTGGTCGCGGTCGAGACCAGCGGTCGCCGCCTCCTGTACCTCAAGCGGGTGGTCGGACTTCCGGGGGAACGCGTGCGGATCCTCAACGGGATGGTTCAGGTGAATGGGGAGGCGTTGGAGGAATCGTACGTCGCCCCCGAGCGGGCCAAGTGGAATTGGCCGACCAACAGCACCGAACGTGTCCTCGGCCCCGAGGAGTTTTTCGTGGTCGGGGACAATCGGGGAATGGCCATGGACGCCCACTACTTTGGTGTGGCGCAGCGCGGGCGGATCCTCGGAAAGCTCGTTCGATGAAGCGTGCGACGCCCTATTTTGGCGCCGCGATCCTGGCGCTGATGGCGATCTGGTGGTGGCGGGACACGCTGTTTCCCGGGGAGGAGGTGCGGATTCGGAAATCGATCGAATCCCTCGCGGGCCTGGTGTCGTTTGAATCCAATGAGGGTGGCCTTGCGGCAGGGCGGAGGATTTCCGCGGCGGTGGCACGGTTTGCCCCCGGCGCCGAGATCCAGTTGGAGATCCTGGGAGCCGGTTCCTTCCACCTGACTGGCGGCGGCGAAGTCCAGCAGACCCTGTGGGCGGCCCGGCGCGGCGCCCAACATCTGCGGGTGCGATTTTTTGACATTCTGGCCACGGTATCGCCTGACGGTCGCAGCGCCGAAGCCCGCCTGACGGCAACGGCCGAAGCGAGGGGGAACCGGAGCCAACAGGAGGGGTTTGAGGCGATGGAATTCCGGCTCCAGCTTCAGAAGGTGGACGGCGCCTGGCAGATCACCCGGGTCGAGACCGTGCAGGCGCTGACCCAGTAGCGCGGCGCCGTTCAGGTCGCGGCGGCAGGCCGGACCAGATCCGCCCGGGCCACGAGCTTGTTCCAGGCGAGCAACCCCGCGCAAAAGGCGAGGCCCGCACAGACGAGGTACGGCCAGGCAGGATGCCGATCGAGGAGGAATCCCGCAAACAAGGGACCCAGAATCCGGGCGAGGCTGCCGGCGCTCTGGACGACTCCCAGGGTCCCGCCGCGCTCCGACTCGGGAGACAAATTCGAGACGAGTCCGAAAAGGGGAGGGCGGGTGAGGCCGGAGCCGACGGCGATCAACGCGACCAGTCCGAGCAGAATCCACCAGTGAACGCCGCCGTCTGAAAACAGGCTTTCCCACGACAGCGATCCTGTTCCGTGCACCCAGGGGACCGGGGCGATTCCAATGGCAAAGACGATCAGGCTCAGGGCGATGAGACGCGGCTCGCCGAGGCTCTTGACCAGGCGTCCGATGGGACCGGCTTGGACGACCGCGCCAATGAGTCCCGCGAAGCAGAACAGAATCGCATTGGTGTTGTGGGACGCATGTTCATCCAGGTGGAAATTCCGGGAGACGAGAATTCCCATGGTGGTCTCGAAGCAGGTGAATCCAAAGGTGGCGAGGAAGAATACGGACACCAGAAACCCGATCTGGGGCAGTTCGAGCACGTGGCGGATCTGTGCGAGCCGCGGGCGCCGGGTGCTCTTTTGGGTTCCGGGCTTCCAACTTTCGGGAAGGCGGATCCAGGCGAGCAGGCAGTTCAC
>JAEUHD010000054.1 GCA_016793645.1 Verrucomicrobiales bacterium | reverse complement strand
CTCCTTCTGCTCGTGGTCCAGCGTGCTCAGGCGGGTCGAGGGCCGCTGGGGTTCCTCTTCCGCGATGACGCGTTGCATCTCACCGTAGCCCAGGCTCCGCAGGCGCTTCTCGGGAAAGGGGGTGCTGCCGGTGAGCAGTTCATAGAGCAGCACGCCGAGCGAATAGATGTCGCTGCGGGTGTCCACGTCCATGCTGCTCATCTCCGCCTGCTCCGGACTCATGTAGGCGGGCGTGCCGATCATGGTGGCGTGCTGGGTAAACAGCGTCCGCTCGGTCAGCTTCTGGTTCGTCGCCTTCGCGATGCCGAAGTCGATGACCTTTGGCATGGGCTTCCCGTGGTGCTGGGTCACGAGGATGTTCGAGGGCTTGAGATCCCGGTGGATGATCCCCTTCTGGTGCGCGCTCTGGACGGCCGCGCAGACCTGGAGGAACAGATCCAGTCGGTCCTGGGCCGACAGGCGGGCCTTGTCGCAGAACTCGATGATCGACACGCCTTGGACGAGTTCCATGACGAAGTAAGGCCGGCCGCTGTCCGTGGTGCCGCCGTCCAGCACCCGGGCAATGTTGGGATGGTCCATCATCGCGAGCGCCTGGCGTTCCGCCTCGAAGCGCGCGACCACCTGTTGGGAGTCCATGCCCAGCTTGATGATCTTGAGCGCCACACGGCGGCGGACGGGTTCCTCCTGCTCGGCCATGTACACCACGCCCATGCCGCCCTCGCCGATCTGCTGGAGCAGCTTGTAGCGTCCGATCCTCGTGCCCGGGCCTTCCCGGACGGTAGTGTCCATGACGGTCTTCTCCAGTTGGGTCAGACCGACGGGTCTTCCCTCGAAGAGGTGGTCTGCCCCATCCGACGCCGCCAGGAGCTGCTCGACCTCGCGGCGCAGGGTCGCGTCGTCGCGGCAGGCCAGGTCCAGATACTGGCTCCGGGCGTCGGCAGTGAGCGCCTTGGCGGCGTTGTAGATCGTCTCGAGGGCCAGATGGGAGTCACTCATGGGTCAAATGGTGTAGTGCGTCCACCGAGCCATGCGCCGTTTTCGGTCAGATTCCCTCACGGAAGAAAAAGAAAATGTGGCCGTCAATGGGACGCCTGGATCTGGCTGAACAACCAGGCCTTGGCGAAGGACCAGTGCCGTTCCACGGTCGCCTCCGAAAGACCCAGCGCCTCGGCGGTCTCGCGGTTGGTCAATCCCACAAAGTAACGCAGCTTAACCAACTCAGCCTTCTTCGGGTCCTCCCGTTCCAGTTCCGCCAGCGCCTCATCCACCGCCACGAGTCGTTCCTCGCGGACCCCGCCCGGAATCTCCACGTCATCCAGATCCACCCGTTCCAGCCCGCCCCCATGCCGGATCCGGAGCCGCCTCCGCGCCTTGTCGACCAGGATCCGGCGCATGGATTCCGCGGCGGCAGCAAAGAAGTGGCGTCGACTGTCCCAACGCTGCTCCTCCGCCCCGACCAGTCGCAGCCAGGCTTCGTGCACCAGCGCGGTTGCCTGCAGCGTCTGCCCGGGCTTCTCCTGCGCCATGCGGATCGCTGCCAGCTTGCGCAACTCGTCATACACCAGCGGCAATAACTGGTCGGCAGCCTGCGGATCGCCCGAGTCCATGGCCTGGAGCAACTGGGTGACTTCGGACATGCGGCCGAGTTTAGCCAGCCACCGGGGCAAGGCGAGCGCGGTGTGCCGGTTCACCGTCCAGGGCGACAGCTCCAGCGCGTCGAGGTTCACCCGCGACCTCGCGCGGAAGGCCATGGAGTATGGGCCTGGTGCTCCAATGGGTCCGAAGCGCGAACAGACCTCGCCTCGACGCTGCGCTCGACGAATCACCCACCCGTGAAATGCGCTCGAGCGGTTTCGGGTCCACGTTACGGGCGCACGGCCCGGTAGAACCGCTGTGGCTGTCCGGCAGCGCCCGGGTCGGGGTATTCCAGGAGTCCTGTGGCGTCGGTGGAGCGGGTGGTCAGTAGGTGCCAGCCTGTGGTGCTCGCGGTGCTGTTCCACTCGATGTTCAGTGCTTCGTCCGGCTCCCCCGTGAACTGCAGGGTGAGGTCTCCCGCGGTGATGCCCACGAGTCTTCCCCGAGGCGACTGAACCTCGTATGCCCCGAGATCCGCCCGGCCGTTGGCGATGCGATCGAACCCGGGGCCACGCTGGTCAAAGGGCAGTTCCACGATGGGGCCGTTGGTGCCGGCATCCATCGCCGGACTTCCCGGCAGGAGGGCGTGTGTGGGCGCGGTGCCTCCGTTCATGGCAAGGGGGCCCAGCCGCAGGGAGCCGGCATTCGGGGCGAACGCGGTGGTGCTGTCGTCGTCCGAAAGGTTGAAGCCCAGGTTGTTGATGGAGCCGTTGCCTTCGAAGTTCACGCCGACGTCGCCCTTGGCCAGGAGCGTGTGGCTGATGGTCAATGTTCCAAAGGAGTTTTGGATGCCGCCGGCATGATCCACGGACCGATTGTCGGCGAAGGTGCTGTTGAGGACGGTGAGTGCGGCGCGTCCGTTTTCGCCGTAGTTGAAGAGGGCGCCGCCCTGACCGGACGTATTGTCGCTGAGGGTACAGTTCCGAAGGGTCGTCGTCGCGTTGCCGTTCAGGCCTCCGTTGAAGACGCCGCCGCCGGCGTTGATGGCCGAGTTGCCGTGGATCGTGCTGTGGAGGAGCGTCAGCGAGGCTGTCCCTCCATTGGCGCCGAAGTTGTAGATGCCTCCGGCGACCTCCTCCGCCGAACTGGCGCTGACCACACAATTGCTGACGATGAGGACCGCATGGTCATTGTAGATGGCACCACCGCGACCGGAGAATCCTCCGCCCTGGCCATTGCCGCCAGTAAAGGTGAGTCCGGCGAGCGAAACGGTGATGGAGGGTGTCCCATTGGCGATGCGAAGCAGGCGAGTCCTGCCATTTCCGCTGAGGGTGAGGTTCGTCGCACCGGGGCCGATTACCGTCAGTGGCTTGCCAATGACCAACTCGCCTCGGGTCAGTACGAGGGTTTGGCCGTTGAGCGAGGCATCGAACGCGATGGTGTCGCCGGGCGCCGCGGCGGCAATCCGCTCCCGCAGCGAGCCGGCAACGCCGTCGGCGCCGGTAGTGACCGTCAGGGTCGCCCCGAGGGTCGGGGCCGCCGACCGCAGGAGGATGAGGGCAATCCCGAGGGGCAGACCGCCTCGCAGCGGGGGGATGGAATCCCGGTGGATCCGGGGCAGTAACGGGAGTTTGGGATGTGTTTTCATGAGGGATCGGTGGATCGGTTTTCGGAAGTGGGATGTCCGACTTCACCGATCCGTGCGCCGTTCTGGGTCCAAAACGATCAGGCGAGTCGCGATGTGCAGAACCCATTGATCTTGGGTCCCACGACGGGATGACCCGAGCGGGGAGGGCACGCGACCGGGTGTTCAGTCCACCCGCCGGAACAAGGTTGCGCCGAGTCCGGTCCAGGTGAAGGTGAGCCGATCCGGATTGGTGATCGTGAGCGTGCCGGGATACCAGCGCGGGTTGACAAACCCGGTGTCCGCCCCCCGGCCCTGGCCCTGGCCCGATTTCACATCGGCCTTCCAGGTCACCTGCCCGCTGGGGACATTGGGGTCCCCGATGAGCTTGGTCGCAATGGCCAGATCGCCTTCCAACTTGATTCGGATGAGCTCGGGCCCGTGGTCCCCGTAGCTCCCCACCCAGAGACCCTCGATGCTCTGGGTTTCCTGCACGATTTGGTAGAACCCACCGGACGCCGCCGGTTCCGCAAGCGGTTCGTTCCAGCGCGTCACCGTTGGATTTCCCGAAAGGCCGTTTGCCACTTCGATCCAATGAACCAGGTCGCTCGAGGCCCTGATTCCATAGGTGGCGGAAGCCTGGGAGCGCCAGCTCAACGCGCTAAGGCCATTCGCCACCGAGTGGCTCAGGATGGTGAGCCGTGGAGTCGGAAGAGCAGACAGCCACAACCGGTTGTCGGGCTGTCGGGGAAAATTGGGGATGGCGGTGCTGGCGCTCAACGTCATGTGGGCAGGGTCGCAGCCGGAGTCGTCCGTACATCGGTGACTCGTTCGTCAGGAGTGCCGACCCAGGCGGCCCCGTAAACGTGGATCGTATGCTGGCCCACCGGCAGCGGCTTGAGCAGGGCGAACCATTCCAGACTGTGGAAGGGATAGACCGCTTCGGGCAGACCGCCAAAACCCGCGTCCGGTGAACGCGCGGCGGCGTTGGAGGGCAGGGGCAGCGAGAACACCGTGGTCTCGTGAAGCAGGGGAGACGTCAGGCGGCTGTCGAGGGGAATCTCCTGTCCGTCCACGACCAGTTGGAACTTCAGCGGCCCCCATGCTTTCAGGGCCGCCCGATTGTCGGAGGCCAGGAATGCGGGGTCGCGTTCCGGATTGGCGGAGAAGATGCCGGTGAAGGGGATGAAGAGCGCCGTACCTTCGGGCACGGTGGCTTGGCGCTGCTCCGGTGGAGCGCCCTTCTGTCCCCGCCAGGACTTGGAGAGGAAGAAGACCGGACCGCCTTGATTGACGCCCGAACCGGCCCCGGTGGTGTCGAAGAACGGAAAGTCGTTGGCTGTTCCGGGTACGCTGAAGATCCAGGTAAACCAGGATTCGAGCCATTGGGCGTGGGTCTTGCCGGCGTAGGTCTCGGTGGGTGGGACGAGGCTGGGTGATCCGGCGTGAACCGGTGCGATCAGGGCGAGGATCACCAGCAGCAGGGCGCCGGTGGCCACTTTTGGGAAGGTTACGTTCATGATGGAGTGGTTTTCGATGGGTAGACAGCAGGGTCCGAATTGCGGTCTCCGCTACTCCGTCCGCCGTTTCGAATCCAAACCGATCAGCTGACTTGAGCCGTCCGGAAAGCAGAAGCGGGGTTATCCCCCAAAGGCGCAGCGGACCGCAGACGATGATGAGGAACGAGGAAACGCATTGGGGCCCCAAGAACCTCGGCGCCCAGAATGAGGGCGCGTTCCTCACCTCGGCTACAGAGCCGGTCCGGAAACTCAGGGTGCCTTCGTTGGACTCGGCGTTACCGACCCCGTCCCCACCGCGGACCTGGGTCTCCCGTCCAACCGGCTGAGCACCCCCCGCTCATCCAGCGTCATGCCGGTCTGCGTCTCGATCCAGTGCTCGACGGTGGAAACAGGACCGGTGAATGGCTGGGGAATCCTCCAGAGAGTTGCGCCGCGAAAGGTCGGCCCTTGTGCCCGCCAGAACTGCCGGGCTTGGCTGCTGACCAGGACCTGCTCTCCATTGGGACTGAAACGCACGTCCATGATCGGGCCGTGGGTGAACATCGGCGGCCCGAGCAATTGACCGTCGAGCGCGGACCAGAACCAGGCCCGGCCATCACCACTGCCGGTGACGATGAGGGTGCCATCCGGGCTGAACGCCGCCTGCTCCACCCAGTCGGGATGCGTCAGGGGCGAGCCGACGGGCTGGCCGGTGGTCGCATCCCATAGCTGGGCCGTGGCGTCGCGACCGCAGGTGAGGATTCGCCGGCCGTCGGGACTGAAGCTCGCCCCCAGCACGGCACTGCGGTGCTCCAGCGGGGGGAGCGCCAGGTCTCGCGTGGCCAGCGACCAGACCAACGCCCGGCCATCGCTGCCCGCGGTGAGCAGACGCGTGCCGTCCGGGCTGAAGGCGACATCTTCCAGAAGCTTGGGGTGGAGCAACGGTTCGCCAATCTGTTGTCGTGTGGCCATCGACCAGAGACGCGCGGTCTTGTCGAAACCCGCAGTGGCCACCCAGTTGCCGTCCGGACTGAACGTCGCGGCCCGAATCATATGGGTGCCATTGGGAAGCGGCGCTCCGTAGGGTTCTCCGGTCGTCGTCGACCAGAATCGCACGCCTTCCCCGGCGGTGAGGAAGTGTTGTCCATCCGGACTGAAGGCCACGCTCCACAACCGATGCTTGACGACGAGGCCCGTCGGTTCGGCGGTCTCGGCGGACCAGACGCGTGCCTCTCCCAGGATGTTTCCGGTGAGCAGCCGCCGGCCGTCCGGGCTGATGACACCGGTGAGCAGGGGTTGCTCCTGGAGTTGGGTCTCCGACGCGGATGCCGGATGGGCTGCCCAGACAATGCCGGAATGACCGTAGGTGCGGGTCAAAACCTTCGTGCCATCGCGGTTGAAATGGATCTCCGCCACCCAGCCGTCGTGTTCCATGGGCTGCCCCAACGGTTCGCCCGTGGTGGCCGACCAGAATCGGGCCGTGCGATCCCGTCCCCCCGTCACCAACCGACGGCCATCGGGCGTAAACGCGACCGCCAGAACACCGCCTTCATTGCGCATGGGAGAACCCATCGGCTCGCCCTGGAGGTTCCAGATCCTGGCGATCCCGGCCTCATCGGCGGTGACCAACTGCTGACCGTCCGGGCTGAACTCCAGCGCATTCACCTCATCCGTGTGCCGGATCGGTGGTGTCACCAGTTCCCCACCCGGAACAGCCCAGCGTCGGACGGTTCGATCCCGGCTCAACGTGGCCAGGAGCTTGCCGTCCGGACTGAACGCGACCCGGGTCACGGCACCCTGATGAACCAAAGGCTGGCTCGCCGGGGTCCCTGTTTCGGCGGACCAGATCCGCGCGGTCTCATCCGCGCTGCCGGTCGCGATCCAGCGGCCGTCCGGACTGAAGACGGCACTTGCCACGCTGGTGGCATGAGTCAGCGGCGGGCCAAATGTCTCACCGGTTTCCACCGACCATTGTTGGGCGAATCCATAGTCCATGGCAGTGACCAACCGGCGCGAGTCGGGGCTGAATGCGACCGACTCGACACCTTTTGGGGGTCCGAATTCCGGAAAGACCGGACGGCTGTCCGATGCGAACCAAAGCATGGCCCGTTCATCATCTGTTGAAGCGAGGAACTTTCCGTCCGGACTGAACACGGCCTGCCTGACCGTTTTCAGGTGCGGCATCGGCGGACCCACCGGCTCACCCGTGGTCGCGGAATACAGTTGCGCGCTGTTTTCCATCCCGCCCAACACCACTCGATCCTCGGTTGGGCTGAAGGCGGCGGCATAAACCAACGCGTCCTGATGGATCACGGCCAGCGGACGGTTCCGTACCGCGCTCCAGCCGCCGAGATTCCGCCGAATCGTCGCGCTCAGGTTGGTTTGGTCCGCCGGTGCCTGTTCAAGGCTGCGTCCCAACCAGTGAAGACCTTCGGTCACCTTGCCCGAGAGGCAGAGGTTCTGGCCTCGCCGCAGGTATTCGCCTGCCAGGCTGGCCCGAAGCGTGTCGGAGGTTCGCTGCTGCTGCCGGGCGTAAACGATTGAAAACACCAGGATCGAAACCATCAGCCCAAAGAGCGTCAAGCCGACGAGCGATCCCGCCGCGAAGGCCATCTTGTTTCGCCGCACCAGGCGCTGGATCCGGTAACTGGTGCTCGGCGGACGTGCCGTCACCGGCTCGCTGGCAAGGTAGCGCTGGATGTCCATGGCCAGACCGTTTGCCGTGTCGTATCGCCGGGTGCGGTCCTTCTCCAGACACTTCATGACGATCCAGTCCAGGTCGCCTTGAAGTTGATGCGCCAGTTGTCCCACCTCGGTTCGGCGCCTCTTGCCCGCGGTCGTGCGGGCATCACCCGCCAGCGTGTTCAGTTTGGTCGAGGGCCGTTGCGGCTCGCGCTCCCGGATGATCTTACGTAGCGAATCCAGGCCGCCCTCCATCATTTCCTTCGCACTGAAGGGCGTCTGACCCACCAACAGCTCGTAGAGCAGCACCCCGAGGCTGTAAATGTCGGCCCGGGTATCAATGTCCAGTCCGCTCATCTCGGCCTGCTCCGGACTGATGTATGCCGGCGTGCCGATGAACTGCTGGAACTGCGTGAACACCGTCTTGTCGGTCAGCTCCTGTTGCGTGGCCTTGGCGATGCCGAAGTCGATCACCTTGGGCACGGGCACGCCGTCGTGCAGCGTCACCAGGATGTTGGACGGTTTGATGTCCCGGTGAATGATGCCCTTCTGGTGCGCGTGCTGGATGGCGTTGCAGACCCGGATGAACAGGTCGAGTCGCTGGGAGGTGGTGAGCTGGTGGTGGTCGCAGTACTCGGTGATCCTGGTCCCGCGGACCAGTTCCATGACGAAGAAGGGGCGTCCGGAATCGGTGGTGCCGGCGTCGAAGATGCGGGCGATGTTGGGATGATCCATCAGGGCCAGCGCCTGGCGCTCGGCCTCG
>JAEUHD010000038.1 GCA_016793645.1 Verrucomicrobiales bacterium | reverse complement strand
AAACGCCCGGCTGCCCACGATCAGCACCGCGATCTCCAGCAGCATCACCACGTTCTCCCGCAGCGAATGATTCGGATACGTCCGCAGCCACCGGTTCGCGACACCCTCCAGCGACTCCATCTGCTCCTGAATCGCCTCCCGATCCCCGCCGCCCCGCACCACTTTCCGGAACTCCTCCAGGGCTCCCTCCACCGCGGACACCGCATGGGATGGCAGAAGGTCCCTCTGATGGTTCAGGAGCTTCCGGATCGCATCCTCCAATTCCCCGGCCTTGCGTATGGTCCGGGACGTCAGCCAGCGAAGCAGATGCATGCGATGTCGGTCATCGACATCGCCCCCGCCCAAAGGTTCAAAGAGGCCGCAACCTCCCGGCGCTCCCGGAATGCAAAGGATTCCAAACTCCGGAACCCGCCTTGGATCCACCCGGCGATTACCGACGGAGCCGGTAGTACGCCGCCGTCCCGATGCCGCTCAAGGTCACCACATAGCGGTCGTCCCGCAGCACGGGAACGACCCCCGAATCCTTGAAAGGCCCGGACACCGCGGGAGCCGACTGAAGGACCCACAGGCCGTTCGCGGGCCACGAGAGGATCGCCCCGTTGCTTGCGACGGATTCGATGGCGAGCGTCGGAACCGTCGTGGGAATCCCGTCATTCTGCGCGACGAGGCTGAGTCCCTTCCCGGCATCCGGGACCACCGCCGATCGAAACCCGGGCGCCACGCCGGCCACCTCGACGCGCTCGAAGGTCCCGGTGATTCCTCCACCGGCCAGGAGAACGGGGAAGGTCTGTCCGGTCTTCGGAGCAAATCCCTCCGTAAAGTTCACCTTCAGGACGCCCCCGACGGTGGCCGCCCCCGAAACCTGGAGAACGTCATATCCCGTACCCGCCTTGGTGCCCGCGATTTCAATCTCAAGCTGCCCCCCGGCCTGTTGCACATAGTTCCCCTGAACGGACAACGTCCCCGGCGATGACCCCGGGGAAACCACCCCTCCCGCCGCCACCTCCACCCGGGCCGCCACGCCGCCCACCCCCTGAAGACGTCCTCCCGGACCAATGCGCACCGTCCCCGGCGCCGGGAATTCCCCACCGCCCACCTTCACGCGCGACGCCGAAACCTCGAACCGCCCCCCATTCCCCACGATCAGGCGCTCTCCGACGCTCACAAAGGCTCCGGACGCGGCGGCCACAAGGGTCGGGCCGACGGGCCCCCGGGTGAAACCCACTTGAAGGTCCCGCGCCGCTTCGAGATTCGAGGAGGCATTGGTCACGAGGAGGGAGGCGGCACCGGACGCTTTGGCGAACACGAGAACATCCAGGGCTTCCAGCGATCCCCCTCCGCGGAGGATCGCGAGGGCCTTCGAATTCGCCCCCCCTCCAATGATGGCGTCCTCAGGGGTGGCGAGCACCGAGTTCTCGTCCACCGACAATCGCCCATCCGATCCGTCGTAGATCCCCACGCTCAATCCCGCGGCCGGACGGAGTTCGGAGACGCCGCTCATTTCCAGGATTCCACGCCCATTGAACTCGCCGATGTCCACCCGGCCCGACCCCGTCACGCGGGTTCCCGGGTCCCGGAGGACCACTCGATTCTCCGCAAGTGACTCGCGGCCGATCACAAGTCGTTTCACGATTCCATGGGCACCCCCAAACACCTGCAGGCTCCCGGAGCCTCCCTCCCCCACGACCAGCTCCTCCGTCGCGCCCAGTAAGGACGCCCCGCCCTGCACGATGAGATGGTTGTCCAACTGGCTTCGGCCCACCACGATGTTTCCCGCCTGCACCCGGGCTCCCGATTCCATTTCGAGAATTCCCCGCCCGCGCTCTCCCAACACCAGCCGTCCGGCTCCCAAATCCAGGGCGGACGCAAATCCATAAAGGCGCACGGTGCCTCGCCCCCCGCTCTCGCGTCCGAGAACGGAAAGCGCCTCGCGGGACACCTGGACCGTCGCACCCGACGTCACCGTCATCGTGGCGGTGCCGGCCCCGCCCACCAACAGACCTCCGCCGCCGGAGGTCGGACGAATCTCCCACGCGGTTCCGGATCCCGAGACGTCCACGGTCCCCAGGGCTCCGGAAAAGACTCCAGCCCCCCCGGACACCGAACTCAACCGGCCGCCATCCCTGACCGTCAGGGTTCCCTCGCCCCGTTGTCCGACCACCACCGGCCCCCTGAGTTCCGCAAGACTGCCGCCTCCAGCCACGGTCAGGCCTCCACCCCGTCCCACCGTGTCGGCGAGGAAAACTCCATTGGCCTCCAGGAGGCCCCCATTGTTCAGGTTGAGGCCGCTGTTGTTGAAGACGTCCCCCCCGACGGAAAACATGCCGCCAGACTCGGCATACCCAAACCCCAATTCGAACTCCGCGGTCCCGCACACCAGGACTCCCCCCTTTCTCAGTTGGATTCCCCCGAGCGGTCGCAGTCGGTTGGAGATCTCCACCCGGCTTCCGGCACCCTCAACCTGGATCATGGTCGAAACCAAGCCGGCCACGAGGTCCCGCGCCTGGAGGATGCCCTGGTTGACAATGAAAAGGTCACCGCCAGCGCTCCGATACTCGTGCGTCACCGTCCAGCGCCCCCCGTCCAGGGTGGTGTTTCCTCCCCCCGCGTTCTCGCCGTCCGAGCTCTGAAGCCACGCCCCGGCCGCGACGCGTCCGTAGCCCCGAAACAGGCCGGCGACCACCATCGACGCGCCGCCACCCGAGGCGTCCAGGTAGATTCCATTCGCGGACGGAACCTCAACGTGTCCCCCCGGACGAAGAACCGCCTCCATGAAGGGCAGTGCCGAGGAATGGCTCCACAGGGAACCCGGTCCCTCAACCACCACCCGCAGGGCACCACGACTGCGATCCAGACTTTCGGAAAGCACGGTTCCACCCCCCGTAATCCTGAGCTCGCTGGGCTGCAAACCACCCCCGAGAGGCTGGAGGGTCCCCACACTCGCCGTGGTCCCGTTCACTGTGGCCACGGCTCCCATGAGCCACAGTGGGGTGGTCAGCTCACCGCCGCCGGCCAGCGTGAGCGGCGTCCCATACGCGGACAACTGGTTCACGGCATAGGTGCCGAGAATTTGAAGGGTGGGATTCCCGGTCACCAATTCGCGCGTCGCCTGCGACCCGCTGATCGTCACCGTGATCGGTCCGCGGTCGATGGTCGCATCATCCGAGGCCCCCGGATACCGGGTGTGCTCGGGAAAGTTGGGGCCATGCCACCGGTTCGGGTCGGTGAAACTTCCGTCCGTGCCGGTTTCCCAGCTGAAGAAGTCGGCACGGACCGCAAGCCCGAAACCCAGGGCCAGTCCGATCCAAACCCGCCGGAAACGATGGGATCGCTCAGTGGTGTTCATGGTGCAAGGGAGGGCGCCATCTTGCAGAAAACGGACCCCACGTAAACGGGCAATCGATGAGCCCGGATTCCCCGGAACACCACCGCCCCCCCCGATCCCAGGGGACCGTCAATCCGCCTTCCAACCGATATTGCACCGGCCATTGCGGATGAACGGCCAGAATACGGCCCAATTCTTTCCGATGACCTGCTCCTGCGGAAAATCCGGCACGGGCCAGTACCGGGAATCCGCACTGTTCATGGTGTTGTCCCCAAAACACACATAGTGCCCCGGACGAATCGCCACTTCCGCCTGTCCGTTGGGGAAGTTCCTCGTCGGCCCCATGAACCCGGTCGTTGCGTGCCAGATCGTGCCGTTGACGTGCCCCGAATACACGTTCGGACGCGGCGGGACCGCCGGGTCGAAGGAATAGACCCCGGAGAAGCCGTAGTCGTTCGTCGTCAACGCCCGGCCATTGATGAACGTGTGCCGGTCGTCGCCAATCCGCACCGTCTCCCCACCCAGTCCGACCAGCCGCTTGATGTAGTGCGTGTCCGGAGTCATCCCCGGATGATGCTCCGAACGAAAGACGATGATCTCGCCCCGCTTCGGTCGCCGGAAATTGTACGCCACCCGCTCCACAAACAGGTGATCCCCCGTCACCACCCGGGCCAGCGCAATGTCCTCGCCCTTCCGGAACGTCCGCTTCTTGGGACGACCAAATTCGTCCACCAGGCCCAGATGCTGGGCAAATGACTCCGGCGGGAACCACACCGCGATGTTCCCGGCGGTGGTGTGCAGGTTCTGCCGCTTCACGAACGGCAGGATCATCTTCGGCTTCTCGTCGTATCCGGTCAGCTCCAGATCCGCCGGCGCCTGGATGTGGTAGTAGCTCACCCCCTCCATCACCGATTCCCAGATCCGCTTCGGCAGCGCCGGAACGGCTCCTCCCGGCACGTTCCTCAAATCCTCCGCCATCACCCCCCACAGCGTCGGCTGCGCCGAACCCGTCGGGATCACCATCGGCTGGATCAGAAACGCCCGGCTGCCCACGATCAGCACCGCGATCTCCAGCAGCATCACCACGTTCTCCCGCAGCGAATGATTCGGATACGTCCGCAGCCACCGGTTC
>JAEUHD010000037.1 GCA_016793645.1 Verrucomicrobiales bacterium | reverse complement strand
GGATCCACCAGAGAAGGAGTCCAGCCTGTTTGGGAACAAGGTGCGGGGGGCGGGGCCGGGCGGGCGGATTGACCTTTTCGGCAGCAAGGGGACTTCCGTCGCCTGGGCCCGACTGGGGGAGACCATTGATGTGGACCAGGGGATCAACACCAACCGTATTGTCATCGATGGCAACCGGGTGGGGGAATGGGAACCCAATGACCGTGTCGTCGTGTCGACCAGCGACTTCGAGCCGGATCACACCGAGGAGGCCACGATCCAGTCCGTGACCCTCATCCAGGACAGCAACCAGATCCGGACGGTGCTGATCGTGGAGAAGATCCGCCATGGCGTGACCGGGGTGCTCACGGGCGGGCCGGACCCATGGACGGAGGGTCCGGGAACGTCGTTTCAGTGGTCCCATTTCGGTCAACGGGAGAGCGCGACCGGGGCCGATGTCCGGGCGGCGGTCGCGCTGCTGACGCGCACGATCACGGTGCGATCGTACCGGACCCTGGATGCACCCCGGGATGCCCTCGACACGCGCGCGTCGCCGGTGGTGGATACGCTTCAGGGTTCGTATACTCCGACCAATGGCGTTGCCATTCCGGCCGGGCCTCTGTTTTCGGCACAGGAGTATTATCCCGGAAAATTTGGGGACCCGCTGAGCCGGACTTCGAATCGGCGCGACATCTATGGCGGCCACGCGATGTTTCGGGCGGGGTCCGCGGTCCGCCTGATGGGGGTGGAGTTCCACGCGATGGGCCAGCCGGGAAATTTCGGGCGCATTGGGCGATATCCGATCCATTTCCACCTGATGAAGGAGGCCACGAATTCCTTCGTTTCGGGTTGTTCCATCAGTGACAGCTTCAACCGGTGGGTAACCGTCCATGGCACCTTTCGCCTCGGGTTGACCAACAACGTGGGGTATCGGTCGATGGGTCATGGGTTCTACCTGGAGGACGGGGTCGAGCAGCGGAATGTGTTTGAGGGCAATTGCGGAATTCTGGCCCGGGCTCCGCTTCCGGAAGAATATGATTACCGGACGGATCCCCAGTGGCTTCATTATCCGACCGATCGTCCCCCCAACGCACCGACGATGGTTTCGCAGCCATTCTGGAATCCGCTCGATGTCTATCCGCTCACGTATCTCGACCGGGAGAACCCCTCGATCTTCTGGATTTCGAACAAGCAGAATCATTTTCGCAACAACCTCGCGGCCGGGGCGGCAATGGGAGGGCGCGGGTTCTGGCTGGTCGGGTTGCAGGCGGACGCCCGTCAGGGGCCCGGTTGGAACATGATGAAGGGGGATCCGGGACTCCGGCAGACGTATCCCTACTTTTCGGGGATCTGGGCCCCCACGCTCGAGTTTTATGGAAACACGGCCCTGAGCTGCTGGAACGGATTTGATTCGGCATTTGATCATGCCGGGATCTTCACCTATCCGGTCGCCGGAGGCGGGACCCGGGGGAACTGGAATGGCTCGCCCCGGTACGCCTATGATGCGGATCGCGATGCCGATGTGGGCTACATGGTGTCCAACGCGAACCCGAAGGCGCTGGTGACCCCGGGGGTTCCTCCCGATGGCGGCAGTCCCAGCGCTGTGGACATGATGGCGAAAAGCACCGCGTTTCGGAATCGCCAGTATGGCGCCTGGCTTCGGCCCTACTGGTGGTGGATTTCGAACTCGCAGTTCTCGGACAACATCTTCGGAGCCACGCTGGTTTCCGGTGGGAACGAGGAGGCCTCTCCCGCAGGGTTCTGGGGGTTGGTCAGCAACTCGGACTTCATCGGATTTTCGGACA
The DNA here is from genome assembly GCA_016793645.1 of Verrucomicrobiales bacterium. Classification (GTDB taxonomy): domain Bacteria; phylum Verrucomicrobiota; class Verrucomicrobiia; order Limisphaerales; family UBA9464; genus UBA9464. The sequence goes on along the minus strand of JAEUHD010000037.1, from coordinate 4,838 downwards.
ATCTTTACCGCAACCAGAGCCGTGCCCGGTACCAGGTGCCCGGAGAGGAACCTGCGCGGACCGACCGGAATCCGTCCCTGGCCTTTTCAGGATCCGAATTGGAGCGGTACCCCTATGCCGAGACCCCGCCGGGGGCGGCCCGAAACCAGTATGGCGGAGGCACCCCTGCGGCCACGTACCACGAGCGGCGGGGCTATCAGTTCTACGACGGACCGGGGCCGGTCCTGAATGGCGTCTCATTCCGAGGATTTTACCCGACCCTGGATGGCGGCATGCCCGGGCCGTTTCCAAAACCGGATTACACCTGGACGCACCAGGAGTGGGCGACCAACTGGTTTTCGTCCTATCTGGACACCAATAATCGCGCGTTCCGGACCAATGCCTTCATGAATGCGGCGATTGGTTGGTTCGGTCCGGGCAACCAATGGAAGTACTCCGCGCTGACGTGGACGACCAACCTCCACTTCGACTCCGCCACCGCCATTGTCCGGCACATGGTCCACGATCCCTACACGTATCACGGAGCACTGCAGGATGGCGACCGCCAGACCTTTCTTCGGGATACTGATGGAACATTCCAGGGTTATGCCGGTGCGGGTTCGGTGAACAGTTGGCCCGCGCACCGTGGAATCGACTGGGTGCCGGAGTGTCGCAGCGCCTATTCGTGTCTGGCCTCCCCCTACCACTATGGAAACACCGACGTCATCGTGGCGCCTCAGGGGCAGGGCGGCGGACTGATTCTGTTTGGGAAGGTCCAACAGGACTTCACGGCCCCGGCGAACGGGGCCGCCCAGGACGACAACCGCTACTTCATCTCCGGCTTCGTGACCGGCGGCATCCGGCTTTATGGGACGCTGAATGCCGCCGGGGTTCGCTACACGATGCAGTTCCGGGACGCCCAGAGGCCCTCTGGACGGGACACGCCCGTCGCGCCTCCTTCCCAGTTCGCCATTCGGTTCACGGGATTGGAGAATACGCCCGGACGAAACTCGATGGGGTATGCGATCAGTTTTCCGAAGGAGGTCCGCGGGGAGGATCTGAATCTGACCACGACCCTGGTCCAGGTGTCGCAGGGTTATGACGGGCTGCCCCCCAAAGGATTTCTCGACGCCTGGGTCCAGGTCAGCAACTCGCCGGTCCGGCTGAATCTCGTTTCCACGAATCCGGCCACCGCCACGCTGGACTCGGGATCCGTCACGGCGCAGTGGGATGCCGTGAACAGTCGCCTGCTGCTGACGGTTCTCCAAACCCAGCCACGCAGCCGCAAGGCATTTCCCCTCGGACTCTGCCAGCCGGATTCCCATCAGCAGTCCTTTATCGGTCGCGATTCGGTGGCCCAATGGACCGCCATGGTCCCGCGGATGGAGGAGTCCAGTCCCGAGGATCCGCTCGCCCGCCCGCCCCTCTCGCTGGAGTCCGTATTTGAGACCGTCGCCAAGTCCCTCAACGACAGTCCGGACACGGGCGGAATCATTGTGGGGATCCAATATACGCCTCCGGCCAACCCCACGATTCCGGACGCGGTCTCCATCACCCCGGCCCGGCTCGACGATGTCTATTTGGACGAGACCACCCGGAACCTGAGCCTCAAGGCGACCTATGTGCCCGAGTGTGAGTGCCGGTTGGCGGCGAATGAGGGCGGTTCGTTTGGCGCCTTTCAATGGGCCTACTTCTCGAGTCGTGCCGACGGATCCCCGGATGCCGATCCGGATGACGATGGGTTGACCAACCTGGAGGAATACTGGAGCGGGAGCAATCCGCTCGCGGTCCAGGGGGGGAGGCATCCGGTGATTCCCGGGATCCGGACCTTCGACGGAACCCGGTTTCTCACCTTCACCTACCGGCGTCCGGCGGGGGTTCGGGATCTGGAATTCTCGGTTCTGAGTTCCGAGGACCTGGTCCATTGGACCGAGGACTTTGCCGCCCACGAACGTGAGGTCATCAACAATGGGGACGGCAGCGAAACGGTGCTGGTGCGGACCAGTCGGAATGTGGATGCCATTCCGACCCGCTATGTACGGCTGATGGTGACGCTGCGTTGAGAGTGGGTGGAGTTCGATCCGGCACCCCTCCCGGGAATGCGGACTCTGCACGGTCTGCACGGGTCTTGCCGGAGCGGGCGGGATTGGGGTATCCATCCTCCATGAAGAGCGCCGTCCTGGCCGGGTTCCTGTTGCTTCCGGTTGCGCTGGCCCAACAGGTCAACACCCCGACGGTCACCCGTCCGACGGTGGCCGTGGCTCCTTCGTCAGCAGGAGTCAATGGTGGCGGAGCGGCCACCGGCGGAATCAGTTTTGTGACCCGGCGGACCTCGATGGCCACCCCGGTGCTGGCGGGCGCGGCGTTCTTCGGCGCCGCGGGGGTTCCCGTGGTGCAGGGGGCGGCGGTCGCGGTTCCGGCGGCCGCCCCGGTGGCGTCCTCCCCGACGGCGGGAAATCCGGGGGCGGTGAACGCATTGGCGGCGCTGGCGGCCGGGGGGAACGTGCAGGCGCGCGAGGCGCTTCGGGCCCTGAGGGCGGCGGAATCCCGGACCCCTGCGGCCTCCGGCCGGTAGTCCACCGGGGGAGCCGCCTCGGATTTCCCCTTCCCAGCGCGGGCATCGACAGTATCTTGCGCCGGCTTTTTCCGGTTGCGGCGGGACCCGGGTCCCGCCGCTGCCGTTGTCACCATGGACGCCGCACACATCCGCAATTTCAGCATCATCGCCCACATTGACCACGGGAAGACCACCCTGTCCGACCGCCTGCTGCACCGGACCGGCACGGTGGCGACCCGGGACATGGAGGAGCAGCTCCTCGACGCGATGGATCTCGAAAAGGAGCGTGGGATCACGATCAAGGCCCATCCGGTGACCATGATCTACCGGGCGCGGAACGGGGAGGACTACGAGCTGAACCTGATCGACACCCCGGGACACGTCGATTTCGCGTATGAGGTTTCGCGGTCATTGAGCGCCTGCGAGGGGGCGCTGCTGATCATTGATGCCGCCCAGGGGGTGGAGGCTCAGACCGTCGCCAACGTGCACCTGGCGATGAAGCAGAACCTCCACATCATTCCGGTCATCAACAAGATTGACCTGCCGCACGCCAACATTCCGCAGGCCAAGCAGCAGCTGGAGGACATCATCGCCATCCCGGCCGAGGAGGCCGTGCTGGCCAGCGCGAAGGAGGGCATCGGAATTGAGGACATTCTCGAGGCCATCGTGCAGCGGGTTCCGGCGCCGAAGCCGACGGGGGAGAAGTCCCTGCAGGCCCTCATCTTCGATTCGTACTTCGACACCTACAAGGGCGTCGTCATTCTTGTGCGCGTCTTCAACGGGGAGCTGCGTCCGGGCATGATGGTGAAGCTGCCCCACTCCGGAAAGACGGTGGAGATCAAGGAGGTGGGGTCCTTCAAGCCGAAGCCCTACACGCGTGAGAAGCTGGAGGTTGGCGAGACCGGGTACATCACGGCCAACATCAAGTCGCCGCGCGAGGTCAAGGTGGGGGACACGATCCTCGACTCCCGCAATCCGGCCGCCGAACTGCCGGGCTTTCAGGAGATCCATCCGATGGTCTTCAGCGGGATCTACCCGATCAACACGGCGGACTATGAGGCGTTGAAGCAGAGCATGGCCAAGCTCCAGCTCAACGACTCGGCGCTCACCTTCCAGACGGAGAGTTCCGCCGCCCTCGGGTTCGGATTGCGCTGCGGATTCCTCGGGCTGCTGCATATGGAGATCGTCCAGGAGCGACTCCGCCGGGAGTTCGACATGGACATCATCGCCACCTATCCGAGCGTGGTGTACCGGGTCCGGATGACCGACGGCGTGGAGAAGGAGGTCGACAATCCCGCCTTCCTTCCCGACGTCACCTACATCGACACGATCTTCGAGCCGGTGGTGAAGGCGTTCGTGATCTGCCCGAGCGAGAACATCGGCGACCTGATGGGGCTGATTTCCGAGAAGCGCGGCGTGATCAACCAGACGGAGACCATCGACTCCCGCCGGGTGATGCTTACCTGCCGCATCCCCATGAATGAAATCCTCATCGACTTCCATGACCGCATCAAGTCGATCACCCGGGGATACGGCTCGATGGATTACGAGCCGGATGGCTACGAGGGCAGTGAGATGGTGAAGCTCGACATGCTCGTCAATGGCGAGGTCATGGACGCCTTTTCCAGCCTCGTGCACCGCAGCAAGGCGGAGAATCGCGGTCGGACCCTGGCCGCCAAGCTGAAGGACGTCATTCCGAAGCAGCAGTTCCAGGTGGCCATCCAGGCGGCGATTGGCGGCAAGATCATCGCCCGTGAGACCGTCAGCGCGATGCGGAAGGACGTCACCGCGAAATGCTACGGCGGCGACATTTCCCGGAAACGGAAGCTGCTGGAGAAGCAGAAGGAGGGAAAGAAGCGGATGAAGTCGATGGGGTCCGTGGACATCCCGCAGGAAGCCTTCATCGAGGTGTTGAAAACAAGCTGACCGCCCCGGCGCGCTGGATGTTGAGTCCCGATCCCACCCCACTGCCCCTCTCGCAATCACTCGCATGCATCTGCTTCGCTGGCTGACGTCCCGGACCGTACGCAAGGCCGGGGAACTGGAGGATGCGGTCCGGAAGATCCTGAACCACCAGCGGGATATGCTGGACCCGGCCGCGGTGTCCGCAGTGGAGGGAGCCCTGGAGGAGTTCCGGAAGGTGGTGCGGGGCGGCGGGGACCGGGAGGCGATTCAGGAGCAGATGGAGTCGCTGGAGGGTGTCGCGAACCGGTGGCTGCGGACGTATCCGAATCATTCGCTGCGGGAGAACGTGGTGATGCTGCTGGAGATCGCGGTGCTGATCGTGGGCAGCCGGGCGTTT
>JAEUHD010000022.1 GCA_016793645.1 Verrucomicrobiales bacterium | reverse complement strand
ATGGCACGCGGCGGGCCCAGTGCACCGAGTGGCAGGTCCAGAAGTGAGCGAGGGCCTCCTTGAGCAGGTGGGCCCGGGCGGTGGGTTGCTCTCTGGCGATAAGAGCGTCGAACCGTTGGCGGGCATGACCCCGGACCCGTCTGCGTTTCTTGAGCAGGGACCAGCGCATGAAATCCCGGGACGGGGGACCAGGGCACTCCTCCGGCCAGTTCCGGGATTGCGACCGACCTCCGCAGGTCCGGCCGGTCCGACCCAAGCCGCAGGCTTTCCCCGGAATCACCGTCGGCGCTTCCGACGCGAGGAGGCAACTCCGGGAACGCGCCACGGGCGCCGTGCCGGCCGAAGGCCCCTTCCGACCCAGCGCAGGAGCCAAACTCCTTTGGGCGGCATTCGATCGCTTTCGGCAAGTGTTGACCGAGGTCAAGGCTTTCGCGGGCTGGATCTGCCTTGGTATCTGCGGATTCGGCCGATCGGGGTGTCCCCGAGGCGCCCGATCCGCAATCCGGCCTCGTGTACCGCCTCGATTCAGACTTCCAGACGACTCCCCGACGGAAATGGGGATGGGCCGGCGCCATTCGAAGTTCGCTAAAGACGGGGTTGCTGGGGGTGGGACTTGTGGTTGCGGCCGTGACGGTCGGCCGGTGGGTGGGCTCCGGGCAGTCGGCGCCGGGAACCGCAAAGCCCGGATCAGAAACCAACCGCTTGCCTCCGCTCCCGGTGGTGGCGAAACCCATTCCGCAGCAGCCGCCGACCGGGGTGGCGGAAGACCGGCATCTCGACAAAAACCCGCCCCGCGAGACCCGCGGTCTGGATCTGGTGCGCCTGGGCTGGAGCTACAATTGCATGGAGTGCCACCGCCTCTTTCCTGCGCGCTGGCACTACGACCGGCCGATGAACGAGCACCAGGACATCCGGCTGGAACACGGCAACAACCGGTTTTGCCTGAATTGTCACCATCCCACGGATCGCAACGCCTTTGTGGACTACGACGGATCGGCGATCGCCGAGGCCGACGTGGTGCTGCTCTGCGCCAAATGCCATGGGCCCACGTACCGGGACTGGAAGGCGGGCGTCCATGGACGCCGGAACGGGTTCTGGGACCGCCAGAAGGGCACACAGACACAGCTGCGGTGCATCCAGTGCCATGACCCGCATCATCCCAAGTTTCAACCGATGCCCCCCCTGCCGCCGCCCACCTACCCGCCGCGCGCCGCCCAGCCCCCTTCGGAGTCCCGGACGACGGCGCCTGGAGTAACTCCATGAACAACGACCCCGGCCAACCCCAGGTCCCGCGGACGCTGGAAGAGGTGTTTCGCCCTCAGAACCGGCGCACCTTTCTGAAGGGCGCTGCGGCCACCGTGGCTGGAATGGCGGGTCTCGTCGCCGCGCTCAAGCCGCTGCTGGCACTCGAGCGGGGCGAGATCACCCTGGATGACCTCCTCCAGCGCCACTATCGGCAGCTCACACCCGGGGACCTGCAACGCATCATGGCCGCGCTCGAGACGAAGTGTCAGCAGGAACGCGGGGTCCGCCCGACCATTCGCGACCTCAAGCCGATGGACGGCGTCGAGTTCGGGTACGCACTGAATCTCACCCGGTGCATCGGCTGCCGTCGCTGTGCCCATGCCTGTCTGAAGGAGAACAACCAGTCGCGTGAACGGCCCGACGACATCGAGATGTCGTACATTCGGGTGCTGGAACTCAACAAGGGCGCCATCAACCTGGAAACCTCCAATGTTTACTACGATGCCGCCCAGGTGCCACAGCCGGACAAGTACTACATGCCGGTGCAGTGCCACCAGTGCCGCCAATCGCCCTGCACCAAGGTCTGCCCGGTGCAGGCCACGTGGCAGGAGCAGGACGGCATCGTGGTCGTGGACTACAACTGGTGCATCGGATGCCGCTACTGCATGGCGGCCTGCCCCTACGATGCCCGCCGCTTCAACTACAAGAAGCCGGCCCTCCAGAAGGAGCAGATCAATCCCAACCAGGACTACCTGAGCAACCGCATCCGACCGAAGGGCGTGGTGGAGAAATGCACCTTCTGCCTGCAGCGGACCCGGGACGGGCGCTATCCCGCCTGCCTCGAGGTCTGCCCGACCGGCGCACGGGTCTTCGGCAACCTGCTCGATCCGGAGAGCGAGATTCACTACGTCCTCAAGAACAAGCGCGTCTATGTCCTGAAGGAGGAGGTCGGAACCCTGCCGCGCTTCTATTACTTCTTCGACACGTGAAGGCCTACCTCCTGTTTCTCTGGCGCATCTGGAAGCTCTCCTGGGCGGGGAGCACGCGGTATTACGCCTGGATTCTCCTCCTCACCCTCCTGGTGCTGGTGGGCGTCAACGCCTGGGCGCGGCAGTTCGTAGAGGGCCTTCAGACGACCGGCATGACCAACCAGGTCAGCTGGGGCGCCTACATCGCCAATTTCACTTTCCTCGTCGGGGTCGCCGCCGCGGCGGTCATGCTCGTGATCCCGGCCTATGTGTACAAGAAGGAGTACATGCACGAAGTGGTCATCTTCGGTGAGTTGATGGCCATCGCGGTCATCGTGATGTGCCTCCTGTTTGTCACCGTGGATCTGGGGCGTCCCGACCGGTTCCATCACATGATCCCGCCGTTCGGAGTCTTCAACTTCCCCGGCTCGATCCTTTCGTGGGACGTCATCGTCCTCAACGGCTACCTGCTGTTGAACCTGCACATCGCCGGGTACCTCCTCTACTGCCGGTACCAGGGGCGCAAGCCCACCAGGCGGTTCTACATCCCCTTCGTCTTCCTCTCCATCTTCTGGGCGGTGAGCATCCACACGGTCACCGCCTTCCTCTATGTGGGTCTCGCCGGCCGGTCATTCTGGCACCATCCGCTGGTCCCGTCCCGGTTCCTTGCCTCGGCATTCGTGGCCGGCCCGGGCCTCATGATCCTCGCCTTCCAGGTGATCCGGAAGGTCATGCGTTACCACATTGGCGATGCCCCGATTTTCACCCTCCGGATGATCATGACGGTGGCCATGCTCATCAACATGTTCCTCCTGCTCTGCGAGCTGTTCACGGAGTTCTACTATCCCACGCAGCACGCGGCCTCCGCCCATTACCTGTTCTTCGGAGTGCACGGCCACCACGGCCTGGTCCCCTGGATCTGGAGCGCCATCTCCATGAACACACTCGGGCTGCTCCTGCTCGTGTCGCCGGCGAGCCGTCGCATCCTCTGGCTCAATGTCGCCTGCGTCCTGTGCTTCATCGGGATCTGGATCGAGAAGGGCATGGGACTGATCATCCCCGGATTTGTCCCCACGCCGCTCGGCCAGGTCGTCGAATACCTTCCCTCCGTGAACGAAACGCTGGTCTGCCTCGGCATCTGGTCGCTCGGCGCCCTGATGTTCTCGTGGATGGTTCACGTGGCCGTCCCGATCCTGAACGGCAGCCTCCGGGCCCAGCCCCCGCTTTCCAACGCCTCCCAACCCACTGCGACCCTGCCATGAAAGCGACCCTCCGGTCCCTCATCGTCCCCGTACTCGCCCTGCTGGCGTCCGTCCTGCCGGCGAGGGCGGGATTCACACTGAACGCGATCTCCCCCCAAAGCGCCGCGTGCATCGCCTGCCACAAGAGGGAAAGCCCGGTCATCTACGAGCAATGGGGGGCCTCCCAGCATTTCCGGGCAAACGTGGGGTGCTTCGAGTGCCACACCGCCAACGAAAAGGATCCGGACGCCTATGAACACTACGGACAGTTCATCGCGACCATTGCCTCGCCCAAGGATTGCGCCCGATGCCACGAACGGGAGGTCCGCGAGTTCAACGACTCCCACCACGCCAAGGGGGGACGCATCTTGGGATCGTTGGACAACACCCTGGCCGAGGTGGTGGAGGGAAACAGCGCCTTCAAGACCTCGGCCTTTCCCCACGGGGTCAGTGCGGCGGCGGTGAGCGGTTGCTGGCAGTGCCATGGCGCCGAGGTGAAGGTGCTTCCGAACCACCGGCTCGACCCGGCCACCTGGCCCAATACCGGCATCGGACGCATCAATCCTGACGGCAGCGAGGGGTCCTGCACCGCCTGCCATTCCCGCCACACCTTCAGCAGTGCGCAGGCGCGGACGCCGGATACCTGCGGGAAATGCCACATGGGTCCGGACCACCCGCAGATCGAGATCTACAACGAATCCAAGCACGGCATCGCCTATCGCGCCAACGTGGCAAAGATGGCGCTGGACAGCCCGAAGTGGGTCGTGGGCGAGGACTATGCCGCGGCACCGACCTGCGCGACCTGTCACATGAGCGCGACCCGCGACCAGTCGGTCACCCACGACATCGGCATGCGCATCTCATGGAACAACCGACCCGAGATTTCCATCCGGCCCGAGGTGGCCGACGCCAAGCTCAACCTGCCCGGCAAGGACATCTCCTGGGAGAAGCGCCGCGCCAACATGGTCAACGTGTGCATCAACTGCCACAACACGAACTACGTGGGTGCGTTCTACGTCCAATATGACGCCCTGATCGACCTCTATCACGACAAGTTCGCCAAGCCCGGACTTGCCCTCTACAAGGCCGCCAAGCCGCTGCTCACCGGACCCCAGTTCGCCAACAAGGTGGACTACACCTGGTATGAGATCTGGCACCATGAGGGACGGCGCGCCCGACACGGCGTCTCCATGATGGGCCCCGACTACACCCACTGGCACGGCACCTACGAGGTCGCGAAACACTTCTACTCCGAATACATCCCCGAGCTTCGGGATTTGGCCGAGCGCAACCTGAACTCCACCAATCCGGATCGGAGACAGCAGGCGGAGGCCCTGGCCAAGCTCATTGAGGACACGCTGAAGCAGGACAACCACAAATGGTTCCTGAATCAGATGGACCCGGCCGAGAAGACCCGCCGCGAACAGCAGGTGAAGGAATTCCAGCAACGGTACGCCAAGTAGGAGATGCCGCGCCCCGATCCCGGCCCCGGGACCGGGACGGGTCCACCCCCACTGTCCCATGCCTGTTTCCGCCTACGTCATCCGCTGCACACCCGGAGACCTGCCCGGGGTGCGCCAGCGTCTCTTGGAGATTCCCGAGGTGGCGCTGGGCGAACCCACGGACACCGGGCTCCCGCTGTCGGTTTACACGCCAACTCATCGTGCGGCCACTGAGCTGGGGGACCGGTTGCAGGTCCTGCCGGGCGTTCGCGCCGCGGTGCTCGTCTATCACAACTTTGAGGACCTCGATCCGGATTCCAAAACCTAGTCCGCCGCACTCCAACCCCGAGTTCCATGCATTCCAATCGACGAGATTTTCTCCGTCAGGCGGCCCTCGCCGTCGCGTCCGGCGTCCTGGCCGGACGTTGGGCCTCCCCGGTCGTCGCCGCCGAGGGGGCGGATGGGCTGGTCTGGCAAAAGGCCCCGTGCCGGTTCTGTGGCACGGGTTGCGGAGTCATGGTCGGTGTGAAGGACGGCAGGGTCGTCGCGGTTCAGGGCGACCTCGACAGTCCGGTCAATCGCGGCCTCCTGTGTGTGAAGGGCTATCACGCCGGCGTGGCCCTGTATGGCAAGGACCGCCTCACGACCCCGCTTCTCCGGCGGAACGGAACGCTGGAACCGGCCACGTGGGAGGAGGCCATCGACCGGATCGCCCGGGAGATTGTGGAGCGTCCCCAGTCCTTCGCCGTGTATGGGTCCGGCCAATGGACAATTCCCGAGGGCTACGCCGTCATGAAATTCATGAAGGGCGGGCTCGGAAACAATCATGTCGATCCCAACGCGCGGCTCTGCATGGCCAGCGCCGTGGTGGGCATGGTCACCACCTATGGAGTGGACGAACCCAGCGGCTGTTACGATGACCTCGACCTCGCAGACACGGTCATCCTCTGGGGCAACAATCCCGCCGAGATGCATCCGGTGCTCTGGTCGCGGATTGTGGACCGCCGGCTGAAGGGGCAACGGGTGGAAATCATCGATCTCGGGACACGCCGGACCCGCAGCACGGACGAGGCGGATCACTACATCGAATTCCAGCCCCAGGGCGACCTCGCCATTGCCAACGGCATCTGTCACCTGCTGGTGAACTCCGGCAAATGCGATCGCGAGTGGCTGGACCGGCACTGCAACTTCCGCCAGGGCCCCGACGCCGACGGGCAGCCGATGACCTGGGACGACTACGTGAAGTGGCTGCAGACCTACACGCCGGAGGAAGTCAGGAGACTATCCGGTGTCCGTCCGGACCAGCTCCAGCTCCTGGTGGACCGCTTTGGGGATCCCGGTCGGAAGGTGGTTTCGCTCTGGTGCATGGGCATGAACCAGCACACCCGGGGCACCTGGATCAACAACCTCGTTTACAACGTCCATTTTCTGAGCGGCAAGTTCGGCAAGCCCGGAAGTACGGCGTTTTCGCTCACCGGCCAGCCCAGCGCCTGTGGCACCTGCCGCGAAGTGGGGACCCTGGGACACGCGCTGCCGGGGGGGCGTCTGGTGGCCAACGAGGAACATCGCAAGCAGTGCGAGGATCTCTGGAACCTTCCGGCGGGCCGGATCCAGGCGAAGCCGGGCCATCACGCCGTCGCCTTGTTCGAGGCGCTCCAGAAGGGGGACCTGACGGGTGCCTGGGTCCAGGTGACGAATCCGGCACAGACCATGCCGAACCTGACCGGAATGACGAGCCGGCTTCGGGAGCGTTTCCTGGTGGTGTCCGACGTGTACCCGACCGTCACCACCGACCTTGCCACGGTGGTGCTTCCTTCCGCCATGTGGGTGGAGAAGAACGGCATGTTCGGGAACAGCGAGCGCCGAACCCAGCAGTGGTTCAAGATGATCGAACCCCCGGGGAATGCGCGGGACGACGTCTGGCAGGTCATCGCAGTGGCCCGGCGCTGCCATGAGCTCGGGCACCCGGGCATGAAGAACAAGGACGGGGAGTTCATCTTCTCCTTCAAGGGCCCCTGGGGCGAGCCGCTGGAACTGTGGAACTGGGACGTCTTCCGGAAGCACAACGTGGACCGGATCCTGTTCGAGGAGTACCGGCCCTTCACACAGATGAAGAAGTACGCGCTCGCCCCGTACGACGAATTGGTGAAGGCGCGCGGGCTTCGGTGGCCGGTGGTTCAGGGCAAGGATGGTGTCTGGAGGGAAACCCCCCGGCGATTTGTGGAAGGCGAGGATCCCTTTGTGAAGGCGGGAACCGGGGTGGACTTCTACTGGGGCAAGCTCAAGGACGGAAAGGCTTTGGTTTGGGCCCGGCCGTACGAACCACCGCCGGAGGTGCCCGACGAACAGTATCCATTCTGGCTGTGCACCGGCCGGGTGCTGGAACACTGGCATTCGGGCACCATGACGCGGCGCGTGCCGCAACTGCACCGCGCCATGCCCCGCGCCTACGTCGAGCTCAATCCGGGTGACGCGACGCGACTCAACATCTCGACCGGGGACAAGGTCCGCCTGAAATCCCGGCGGGGCGAAATCGTCCTGCCGGCATGGATCAACGGCCGGTCCACGCCGGCCCGCGGATCGGTGTTCGTGCCCTTCTTCGCCGAGGAGTCGCTTATCAATCTCCTCACCTTGGAAGCGCACTGCCCGCTCTCGAAGGAACCTGACTACAAGAAGTGCGCGGTTCAGGTCGCCCGCGTCTGAGGACTTCCCAGTGAAACCCTGCCGCCTCCCCTCCCTCGCGCTCGCGCCACTGGCCCTCCTCGGGGCGGGCCTCGCGCTGATGTGGGCGGCGGAACCGGGGGGTCCGGCCTCAGCACCGGTTCCGGTTCCGGACGGATCCCGGTCCTTCGCCCAGCCCATCCGGCCGGATCCCATCGGCACCAACATCAGTGCCAGCCGCGCCTTCTGGGGGGCTCCGCCCCCGATGCCCCACACCTTCGCGGGCGACCGCGATGGTCGCTACTGCCTGGAGTGCCACGCGCGAACAACGCGGATCGAACGCCGCCAGCAGGCAATCGCCCCGGTCCCGCACGCCGAGTACTCACAGTGCCAGCAGTGTCACGTGAACGGGACCGACCGGTCGGGATCGGTCTTCCGGGAAAGTCTCTTTGTCGGGCTCGATTACCCGGGAAAGGGAACACGCGCCCATCCGCTCGCGCCGCCGACGATGCCCCACAAAACCTTCATGCGGGACAACTGCCTTTCCTGCCACGGGCCTGCCGGCAAGCAGCGGATCAAAACCGCCCATCCCTTCCGCAGCCAATGCCAGCAATGCCATGTGACCGACGCCACCAAGAATCCGGACCGGCCCGTTCCGTGGCTGGAGTTGAAGGGAGCACTATGAGCTGCACCTGCCATCCCGATCCCATCCGGGAACTCCGGAGCGCCTCCGCCGAGGAGTGGGTCCGCATCGGCGAGGAAAGCCTGCGGCAGCATCTGCTCGCCCAGGCGGTCGTGGCGCATTGCCGCTACGGTCCCCTCGACCTGGACCGGCTGGAGCGGATGCTTCGCGACACCGAGTGCCTGCGCCATCCGGTGCGGCTGGTCTATGAGTTCGGCGAAATGGGCCTCCATCAGTTTGCACAGCCGGACCTCGACTGGAGAAACACCGAGGAGGACGGCCGGGTCCTTTACCTCCGTCCCACCCTTCGTGGACGTCCCGACGACATCCTTCCGGCAGTGGCCTACATGATTCCCGTGATCAACTACGGCGACGTCGTGAACGACGAACACTGCGTCGAGTACGGGGCCACGCTGCTGGGACTCACGTCGGAGGAGTACTACGGCAGGATCTGCCGCCTGGCGGATGAGGTCGGAGCGGAGCCCCGTCTGGCAGGTGCGAAGGACGGCGGCTGCGCGGGATAGTCTGGAAGCCGGACCGGCTCCGGGTGGGAGAAGTCAATGGGGTCAGATCTATATCTTTGACAATTGCTTCAACAACGAGCGTTGGAAGGCAGTTTTCGCCGGGTCTTGCGGAAGCTGCTTCCAGAATCGGCGAATCCCCTGCGCCGCCGCGCCGTAGCTCAGTCCGGGAATCTCCCGGACCACCTCCACCAGCCGCCACCCCAGATGGCGCGTCGCCACTGCCATCAACCCGTCCCGTCCCCAATCCCCGTACTCGGAGGCCATCGCTTCCCACCGACGCCCCAGCTGCTTCTCCGTCGCCGCCACAAGGGCCGACCAATTGGGTCGCGACACCCGCTCCAGTTTCCTGACCGGTGTCTGTTCTTTGCGGTTCAACTTGAGTCCCTTCAGGATCCGCTGCGCCTCTGCCGCTTCCCCCAGGATCACCCCACCCACCAACCGCCCCCACGGACTCTCCACATGTCCCTGCCGGATCGGCGACTCCGTGAACTTCCGCAGCGCACGGCGCTGTTCCTTCAGGCTTCGCCCACCACAACCTCCCTGCAATCGATCCCGGCAGAGCCACGTCGAGGCGGGTTCCAGCCCGGCATACATCCGCCACGAACTCCACGGGTACTCCCGCAAAACAGATACGCGCCGGGAAACCAGTTCCCCACCTGGATCCAGACACCCGGTCACCCTCGCCCGCTGCTGGTCCTTTTTCGAGAGCCCGAGGCCCGAGATCCGGACAGGGTTCAGATGGATGTACCGCCCCACCTCATCCAGGGCTTCCTCCTCCATCACCAGCACCGATTTGAATCGTCCTTGGAACACATGCCCCCGGCGACGGTGCGCCCAGTTGAATCGCCCCGCGTAGCTCACCTGAAGCCAACGGACGGCATCGCTCAGGTTGGCCTCCCGGCACCGCACCAGCAGATGGTAATGGTTGTCCATCAGGACAAAGGCGTGCACCTCCACGGAGAACCGTTCTGGAAGCTCCGAAACCAATCCCAGGAACCGCCGTCGATCGACATCGCCCAAAAACAAAATCTCCCCACCATTCCCGCGGCTCACCACATGGTTCCAGGAGCCCGCAAGGTTCACTCGCAACGGTCTCGCCATGACTTCGAGACTCTAGAGTCCACTCAAATTGTCAAAGATATAGATCTGACCCCATTGAATTTTTCGATAGGTGCTTCCTGCGGACACGGCGGTGATCGCTGTCCGCTCGCCGAGGGCCCATCCCAGGCCGCCCATGGGGAATCCGGCGGACGGATCGTACACCACGGCGAAGGCCGAGGCGGCGGCCGATGCGCCCACGGAAAAAAGCAGGGAGCCGTCCGCCGGAGCCCGCCACGCGTGCCACACCGAACGGGTCGCGCTTCCGCCCTCGGCGGGCGGGAGGTGATCCGGTTCGCCGGCCTCGACTGTGGCCCCGGCCAGATCGACGGTCCGGACCTCTTCGATGCCCGGCAGCAATGCCGGGGTCGCCCGGGAATCATTGGGTGGCGCGGCGGACGCCGGTCCCGCCAGCAAACCCAGGCCCACGGCCCAGGCCAGCCGAGTTGAATGCGCGATTTGCCCAATTCCGGGAGCCATTGTCTCAAAACCATGTCCGAAGTCAGAAGTGGTTCAATTTCGAAAGAGGAGACGGTGCGAACCGGCGGACATCACGGGCGAAACGCGAACCGGGCCGGAGAAACTCCGTCCGTCAGGGCGGGGAGCCCACAGTGATCTAGTGACTGCGGGTTCGAAAGAACAACTGGCCGTCTTGGGTGAGCGACGACTCCGCGCCTGTCCGAAAACTCAGAGGGGTCCTGTTTTCGCGGAAACAGCCCGATGACGAGGCGCGAGGAGGGAGCATACCCGCAGTGGTCTGTGGCCGACGAGCAACGAAGACAGTGGGCCGGTTCCGCGGAAACCCTCCGGGCGGCGGGTCTTTTGCCGATGGCCTGCGTTGGCCCGGCCGTTACCGCCCATTGCGGGGATGCGCCGGCCTCGCCGCCTTGGCCACCACCATAACCCCTCGCCGCAGGACCCCTCTGAGTTTTCGGACAGGCTCTCAAGGTCTCCATCCCCATCGTGGTCTTGAGATCCCAGCGCGCTGATCGACCAATCCCTCAGTATCAGTAAAACCAAATTCCTGCTATCAGTTCAGTTAGTATCAGTGACTCGCGTTCCCGGGATCGACCGCGTAGGCTCCCGGCCATGTCCGACGTCACCCAACTGCTGAATGCCATTGACGCAGGCGATCCCAAGGCCGCCGACCAGTTGCTGCCGCTGGTCTATGAGGAATTGCGCAAGCTCGCCGCAGCGAAAATGGCGCAGGAGAAGCCCGGACAGACCTTGCAGGCCACCGCGCTCGTGCATGAGGCCTGGCTCCGGCTGGCCGGAGCGGAGGAGCAAAGGGCATGGAACAGCCGGGGACATTTCTTCGGAGCTGCCGCCGAGGCCATGCGGCGGATTCTGGTGGATCGGGCCCGCCAGAAGTTGTCGCTCAAACGCGGGGCCGGGGCGGAGCGCATCAATCTCGATGACCTGGAAGTCGCCGCGGCGGCGGATGACGACACCTTGCTGGCGGTGGACGAGGCGATGGCCAAACTGGCGAAGGAAGACCTGGACTCGGCTGAGTTCATCAAGCTCCGGTTTTTCGTCGGACTGACGAACGAGGAGGCGGCGCAGGCTCTGGGCATCCCTGAACGGACGGCGCGACGGCACTGGAGCTTCGCGCGGGCCTGGCTGCATCGCGAACTTCTGAGGCAGCGGGAGGCATGAGAAATTTTTTGGCCACCTTTCTTGTCCCATTCCGCACGGATGGATATGGCTGATGCCCTGAAATCATTGCGTGCGATCTTCGACGAAGCGCTGGAGTTGACCGGGGAAGAACGCCGGGCGTACCTGGACCAGGCCTGCGGCGGCGACGCGGCCTTGCGCGCCGAGGTTGAAGATCTCCTGCGATCCGAGGAAGCGGCGGGGGGCTTTCTGGCGGATCCAAAGCGCGAAGCGACCACAGTGACCATCCCGATCACCGAACGGGAAGGCGACCGCATCGGACGCTACAAGCTGCTCCAGAAAATCGGCGAGGGCGGTTGCGGCGTCGTTTACATGGCCGAACAGACCGAACCGGTGCGCCGGCGCGTCGCGCTCAAGGTCATCAAGCTGGGCATGGACACGCGCTCGGTCATCGCGCGCTTCGAGGCCGAACGGCAGGCCCTGGCCCTGATGGACCACACGAGCATCGCCCGCGTGCTCGACGCGGGCGCGACCGAGGCGGGCCGGCCTTACTTCGTGATGGAACTGGTCCGCGGCATGAAGATCACCGACTACTGCGAGCAGAATCAGCTCTCCACCCCGCAACGCCTCCAACTGTTCATTAAAGTCTGCCAGGCGGTTCAGCACGCGCATCAAAAGGGAATCATCCATCGCGACCTCAAGCCCTCGAACATCCTCGTCACCTCCGACGACGGCGTGCCGCTGCCCAGGGTGATCGACTTCGGCATCGCGAAAGCCACATCCGACATCCAGCTCACGGACAAGACCCTCTTCACCCGCTTCGACATGTTCATCGGCACGCCGGCCTACATGAGCCCGGAACAGGCCGAATTCAACGCCTCGGACATCGACACCCGCACCGACATCTACGCGCTCGGCGTCCTGCTGTATGAACTGCTGACCGGACAGACGCCGTTCGATGGCAAGGAGCTGCTGAACGGCGGCCTCGACGCCATGCGGAAGATCATCCGGGAAAAAGAGCCGCTGCGCCCGAGCACCCGACTAAGCCAGACCCTCGTAGCAGCCGACGTAAGGAGGCTCAAATCTCCTGCGGCTGACACGCCAAGTTCCGAAGAAGAAGTTGGAGCCTCCTTACGTCGGCTGCTACGAGTGAAGGAGACCATCACGCTGTTGCGGGGCGATCTGGATTGGATCGTCCTCAAGGCGTTGGAGAAGGACCGCACGCGTCGCTACGACACGGCCAACGGACTGGCCGCAGACATCCAGCGCCACCTCGCCAACGAGCCGGTCGTCGCGCGTCCGCCCAGCACGGCCTACAAGATTCAGAAGGCGTGGCAGCGGAACAAACTGGCGTTCTCAGCCGCAGCCGCGGTCGTCCTCGCGTTGCTCGCCGGCGCAGTCGTCAGCACCTGGAAGGCGGTGGAGGCGACGAAGGCCAAGAAGGCGGAAACGGAGCAACGCGTCGCTGCCCAGAAAGCCGAGGCCAACGCGCTGGCAAAACAAAGGGAAACCGAAGAGTCCCGCGCCAGCGAAGCGGCGCAACGTCACCTCGCCGAGGCCCGGGCGTACGCGGCGGACATGAACCTCGCCCAGCAAGCATTGATGGCCGACGACCTCGGATCGGCGAAGGAACTGTTGAGTCTTCATCAGCCGCAGCCAGGCCAGCAAGATCGGCGCGGATGGGAGTGGCGATTTCTCTGGCAGCAGAGCCGCTCCGACGCCCTCTACACCCTGTGCAAGCAAAACGATCGGATTGCCGGACTGTCGGTTTCGCACGACGGAAAATGGCTGGCCGTTCGAACCGTCTGGGGTGGGGCGTCGGTTTGGAATTTAGCGACCCGTCGGGAGGTGATGCGCGCCGAAGGGAGCTGGAATGCCGTGGCATTCTCCCCCACGACGCCCCGGCTCGCCCTGTGGCAAACCAGGTCGCCCGGATCTGCGTCCTGGCTCACTTGGTGGGATGCGGAGACTGGAAGATTTGTGTCCGATCCACCCTCGCCGAAGGCCGCGAACAGCGCCTGGAAGCATGGCCTGAACTTCCTTCCAGATGGCCAGTCCATGTTCGCCGTGACGGGCGACAACCTCACCGTTTGGCGCGTCTCCGATGGAAATGAACTGGCGACTCACAGCATTCATATCGACGGACCGGGCATGGGGTTTCCCGTCGGCGTGGCCGGGCACACCAATCTGGTCGCGGTGGGAGAAAAGGGCCGTCGCCTCCGGGTGATCGATCTGGCCGGAGGAAAGGAAATCTTCCGCGCCACCACCTCGGGAAGCTGGATTGAGACCGTGGCGCTGTCTGGGGACGGCCGAATCCTGGCTTCAAGTTCCGGCACGGACGAAACGGTCGTCCATCTTTGGGATGTCGCCAGCGGCCGCGAACTGGGCACTCTCGAGGGCCATCGCGGCTACGTCAGCGCACTGGTCTTCTGGCCGGACGGCAAGACCCTCGCCTCCGCAGGAGCGGATAAAACGATCCGCATCTGGGATGTGGAGAAACGGCGTCCGCTGAAGGTGCTGCGGGGACAGCAGGGAGAGATTCATCGCCTGGCGTTGCTGCCGGACAACTCCACTCTGATCAGCGGGAGCAATGATGGAACCGTCATGGTCTGGACCGATGTGACCGCCCCGCGTCGGCAGGCGACCACCTTGTCGTGGAAGTCCGGTCCCCATATGCTGGTTCCCCGGGCTCCTCACCACGATTGGGCCGCGTTCTGGAGTCTCGCCAGCGGGGGCGATGCCATCCTCACTCTGGAACGGGACGGCTGGCTGAGGCGCCGCCACGGACAGGATTTCCAGGAAACCGAAACCTTGTTTCAGGTGGATCCCAACCCGAAGGAGGTACGCTTCTCCGCCGATCATCGATGGCTGGCCACGCGTAACGAGACTGGGGAGATTAAAATATGGGATGTGACACAGGGGAAGTGGCGGTGCGATTTGCCCCTCGCCAACGGAGCGGTTTCACTCGGCAGTTTCCTGACGGGCACCAACCGGCTCTCGGTCTGGAATACAAATGCCCAGACGCTGGCCATTCACGATGTGGTCACGGGGCATCAAGTCAACTCATGGTCATACTCGGACCAGGGCGCAGGTCGCGTCGAGATTTCCAAGGACGGTCGGTGGTGCCTGACCAGCGGGGCCGACGGAACCGGCCATCTCCGAGATCTCGCCGATGGCCGGGTAATCGGAACTGTGCCCCTGGCCGGCAGCCTGAGGGGAACATTTTCGCCGGATGGCAAGCAACTGGCGATGTCTTACCGTTCTGGATTGGTCCGGCGGTGGAAGGTGCCCTCGCTCACCGAAGGCGAACCGTTTCGGAGTTTCTCTTCGGCCCATGACCGGACCATGACCTTTTCGCCGGATGGACGCCGCCTCGCGGTGGGCAGCGCGGGCTACTCCATGATGCTTTGGGATGTGGAGAGCGGCCGGCCCATGCTCACCTTTCCAGGGGAAATCGACCACTCGTTGAGTTTGAGCGCGGCATACTCCGCAGACGGCAGCACCATCGTCGTCCTGCATGCTCTGGGAACCTTCGACATCTGGCGCGCTCCGTCCTGGGAGGAAATTGCCGCCGCCGAGCCGAAGCCGGGCGAGCAGCAGCAGTAAACCTGAGACGCTTTCCAAAGCGCCAGCGGGCTGCCGCAGTTCAAGACCTGGCTGAATCCCCTGCGGCCTCGTGACGCGCGAAGTGTCGTGGAATACGACAGCGCCATTCGACTTTTCTCACGCTTCTTCCGCCAGTCATCTGCCATCCCCGAAATCATCAAAAAAATGGCCAGCTTGCGGCACCGATTCCGCCATTCCAAGTGAGAGGACATTCCGGGGCTTTGGCCACGAGGCCGAAACCGGGTGTCAGAGCAAAACAACCATAACCGCTTCCCGGAGCAGTTCGGGGGCAAAGACAGAAAGACCGAAACGACATGAAAGCCAAACTTCGAATCCTGTTCCTCGCATTGGGCATCGCCGCGCTGGGCGTCTCGTCGGTGAATGCGGACGGCAATGGCAACCTCAATCCCGGCATTCTGCCGCCGCAAGCCGTGTTCAAGGGCAAGACCGCCGCCGAATGGACCGCCGCCTGGTGGTATTGGGTGTTGACCACGCCGGATGCCGTCCAGATGACCGACGACACCGGAGAATTCGCCCACGTAAATAACAACGGGGCCGATGGAGTCTTCTTCCTCGCCAAATCATGGACAGGGGTGCCGCAGACACGCCATGTGACGATTCCCGCCCGCACGGCGCTCTACGTTCCAGTGATGGGTATGGGCCTGTTCGGCGATCAGGCCTACTGGGACTTTGCTGCCGAAGTTTCAGGTCTTGAACCCGGCGTCCCGGGAGTCATGGCCTGGATGGACACGTTCATTCCAGAAATGCGGGACTTGTCCGTCCGCATCGACGGGCGATTGGTCAAAGGACTTGAAGATGGAAACCTGCATTATCTAAACAACACCGGCCTCATTTCCCTCTTCCACCCGGACGGGAGTGTCTATGCGCCGCTCGGCTACAGCTATGAAATCAGCCTGATCCTGACTCCCTTGAAGCCGGGCCATCACGTCATCGAGATGAAAGGCAAGGGGGTCTTCGGATTTGAAACCGACGTGACCTACCACCTGACCGTTTTGCCAAAGAAACATTCCAAGGATGGCAAAAAGCATCACGAAAATGAGGACTGTGGAATGGACGGCAAGGGCGAGTAAGAAGGGGAAGGATTCGCCAAGTTAGATTCGGTGAGCGGACAACAGACGGGCGCTGGCAGGGAAGCCGGCGCCCGTTTTCTTTTCCTTCGTCCGTCGCGAATGCGCCATCGTCTGGCGCAGTCCAAGACCTGGCGGCGTCTCGAGCGGGTTCGTGCCTCGCGAAGCGTCTTGGAGATGACATGAGTGCGGTAGTCATCTACCGCTTTCTTCCAACTCGTGACCGCGGGATACGTCAGGGGTTGCGGATCCGCCTCTTTCGGCCACCCCCAGGCAAGTCCGCGCCCAGCCTTAGCCATACCGGAACGGGCGTTGAGATCCGAACCGCTTTGCCGCTTTCAAACTCGGCCACGCTGCGGAACGGGTTTCGCAGGTCGCTGTTGTCATAGACAAGGACCCGCGGGAGTTCCCGGATAGCCCGATGCAGATTCGCGAGGGTGCGGTCGAAGCGGGCCACGAGTTTTTCCGTGGGAACATCATGCCCGCCCTGGCTGACGCGCATGGCCACCCGCTGCTCGGAGGTCTCCACAGAATCGAGCCCGATGAAGCAGAGGACCACGGCATATCCTGACCGCACGGCTTCGCCCAGGAAGCTGACCTTCTCCCCAACGGGATCCGACAGGACCGTTTCAAAAATGAAGCTCTCGCGTTGCCGGATCATCTCGCGACGCAGTTGATCGGCCAGCGCGGCAGATTCGTAAGGCCCAAGGCCGAGTTCACGGGCGAGGTCGTCGGCATTGACGAAGCGCAGGCCGGCGGGTCGCAGGTACGCCTGGAAGAAGGTGGATTTCCCGGCGCCATTCGGACCGGCGACGGCGACAATGATCGGACGTGAATCCAGTAAGGGCGTCACCGGGACTTGGACGGACGAAATTCCCGGTTGATGAAGCGTCCCGTGGTCCGAGTGCCATCCTTCTCAATCCTGACGATCAACCCCGGCTGCGCGGCGGGTTCAAAATGGGGATAAGGGCGCTCGTCCAACACTCTGGACAATCGCGCACGACCGGCACCGGTACCGATGGACTCGAGACAGGTCGAAAGAGGGATCGTCTCTCCCCGCTTTTTCAGCGCCAACGCTGTGTCGGCGCGCAAGAGCGGCTCGACAGCCCGGCCCAGCCCGGCCCAGAACTCAATCTGACCGGCGATGGAACGTTCCGCGACCTCCCCGGTGAGTCGGGCGTCAAGAACGAGACTTTCCGAGAGCTTTACGGGTTGTCCCATCCGATGACGGTGGCATTTTGCCACCCGAAGTGCAAGCCCAGCGTGGCGTCGAAAGCGATCAGATTCAGTTCTGGGATCGATCAGAGAATGGCGGTCCCTGCTTCCGAGGAGATTAACGCATTAAAAACCGTGTGGTTCGGCTTCCGAATTTCGGCCCGATTTCCTGCCAACAATTGCCGACAAAGTCTCTTCGCAAACGTGCGCTTTTCTTCCTTCCAGACTGTCAGCCATTCAGCAGCAAAACGCACGTTTTAATCAATGTTTGCAGGCTTTCGACGCACAATTGCGACGAAACGCGAAGGTGCCTCGACTGGTTTCGAGTCCCGCCTTCGGCACCAATGGAATCAATGGTTCCAGACGCTTCGTTGACCTTTTCCGACAGGTTCCCGACGGGTTGAGCATGAGTTCGGGATTGCGGACGGGCACGTATTGAGATTCGTGCTTGTGACTTGCATGTCGAGTTCCTGCCAGTTTTCCCGATGAAGCGTAGAAACCAGACTCTTCTCAATCGTGTTGTCAGGTCCGTCCATGCCTTCGTTCCCCCGGGGTTGAAGATGCTGTCACGCTATGTCTTGCCGGCACGCTCCAAGCGGCGCCGCTGGGAAATCCCTTCATGATCGTCGGCACCTTCGTTTTCACTTTTCGCCATGGCCTTCCCTGTCCCGAACGAGGGGGCAATGGTCATCAGATCTATAACGTTTACAATTGTATCAGCAGCGATTGTTGAAGAGCGGCCTTCTTTGAATCGTGCGGAAGGTGTTTCCAGAAGCGACGGATTCCCTGCGCTGCCGCCCTGCAGCTCAAACCCGGAACCTCCCCGACCACCTCCAACAGTCGCCATCCCAAATGCGCGTCGCCTCCACCAGCAACCCGTCTCAACCCCTCCGCCTTCCGAACAAGGAACCGCGGATACCCCGCCAACTCCGTTGCGTTTCCATCCCCGAGAACCGACCAACTATCTGCCTGGTGACAGTCGCTGCCGCACTTCGTCTTGAATGACTCCACATGGACGGCCAAACTACCGCGCCTTGAAGAGTTGAGCCCCTTGCAGAACCCCTTGAAAAAGCGATTTCTCTTCGGCTTCACACAGCGAATGGGGATTTCAGCCGCCTTCGGCAGACGGCTCTCATCTCCCACCTCCTTTCGCGCCTTGTGCGTCACGCTCGGACTGGGACTGTTGCCCTTGCTCAGCCTTGGACAGAATTGGACCGCCCATTTTGTGCCGGAAGAGGATGACCAGGAGCCTGCGCCCGATGGCAGCGTCTGGGCCTTTGAGGCCGTAGCCTCCTCGGCCGACGGGGAACGCCTTGTTGCAAGCGCATGCTGCCCCGGTCCGATCTTCACCTCTGCCGACGCGGGCGTGACATGGAACGCGACGACCGCGCCCCTCGGGGTTTGGACCTCCGTGGCTTCCTCCACCGATGGCCAGGCGCTGCTCGCGCTGAACAGGGGCGGCAACCTCCCGCTGGCCGCCGGCATCTTCTTCTCGGCCAAAGCCGGGGCAACGTGGACGGGGCCGATCGCCGCACCCGTCCCGGTCGAGTGGGGTGCCGTTGCTTCCTCCTCCGATGGACGCGCCCTCGCAGCCGTTGGCCGCGCCGTCGGTCGATGGAACTCCGTGGCCACCCTGCTCTCCACCAACGCCGGGGTCAGCTGGCGCTTCACCCAGGGGGTACTTCCGACCACCAACCTCTGGCGACGCTTGACGGTGTCCGGTGATGGGAACCGGTGGATCATCAACGGAGTCGACCTCACCGCCGGCCCCAATTTCAACGGCGTCGCGCTGTACCGATCCGATGATTCCGGCACAACCTGGCATCGGTCGCCGATCTCCGGCTCCGGAGTCACCGCGATCGCCGCCTCTGCAAACGGAGAGAAACTGGTCGCGACGGATGCGGCGGCGGGAATTTTCACCTCCGCGGACGGCGGGACTTCCTGGGTCAAGCGGAACACGCCGGCGAATCCTGGCTGGGCGGCGGTCGCGACGTCCGCGGATGGCAGTCGGCTCCTGGCTGCATCGTCCGCCCCACGCGGACAAATCTATGTTTCGACCGATTCCGGTGCGACCTGGCGGGCCGACTATGACCCGCCCGCGGTCGAATTCCCGGTGCGGCAGGAGGGCGGCATCGGCTGGCGGGCACTCGCCTCATCGGCGGACGGCCTGCTGCTGGTGGGAGCGCCCGCCTACTTCGGCGGGTTCTACACGCTGGACCTGCGCAGCCCGTTGCGGGTCACGTTCGAAATCCGGCCCTCCCAGGAGCCCACCAACCAGTTCTCCCTCTGTGACGACTTCCAGGTCATCGCGACGGTGAGCAACACCTCGGCGGTGGCGATCACCGGCGTCGTCCCGGTCTCGCCGCCAACCAACGGAGTCCAGGGCGTCGTCCGGTCATTGGCCGCGGCCAGCCCTGGCACGCCGCAAACCATCAGACCCAACGGCGTCACAACGTTCACCTGGCCCTTCCGCGCGGCCCGTGTCGGCCAGGCGGTCTTGAAGGGCCAGTTCAGAGGGACGATGGGGCCCGTTCCCCTTGCGGCCGAGGGCACCGCGCCGTTTCCGATCACTGTGGTCCGCCCGAACCTTGTCGTGAACATGTCCAGCGATGAGTCCGCCATCGATCCCTCCGACGGCTGTGCGGACGTGGACTCCTCAAAGCCAGGACGGCAGACGACGCTCCGGGCCGCGATCGAGACCGCAAACAGCATCGCGAACCGCGACGTCATCAATTTCGACCTGCCCCTGAATCCGGCGCCTCCCGACGGTCCGGTCATCCGCCTCACCAAACCCTTGCCTCCAATGAGCGACGGCGGCGAGATCCGAGGGCGAAGCCAGCCGAAGGGGGGGCGTGTCGGAATCTCGGGCCGGACCTATTCATCCTCGAGGCCGGACTCGGCTGCGCTGGAGCTCAGGGGAGACGTGACGATCAACGGATTATGCTTTCATGACTTCAGCGCCTCCCATCCCTCCGCGATCGTCTGGCTTCGCTCCGGCCATAACACGGTGCAGGCGTCCCGATTCGGTTGGAAGGCCAACGGCGAGCCTTCAGGCAATGGAGCTCTCGGAATCCGGATTTCCGCCAGCGGACAGCAGATCGGAGGCATCGGCCCCAACGACGGCAATGAGTTCCGCAGCTCCGGTCCACCCGGCCCATTCGGCGATTCCCCACCGGGCGTTGGTATTCTCGTCACGAACGGCCCGGCCGGCGAGCCAACCCGCGACGTGGCGATTGAGGGGAATCGGTTTGGATCGTTCGATGGTCGCGGATTCAGCAGGAACGGCCCGGCGAATGCGGTGATCCTTTGGAATGCCGCGGCCTGCCGGGTCGGCGGTACGGTGCCGACCGCGCGGAACTACTTTTCCGGAAGCCTGTATTCGGCGGTCTTCATCTTCGGCGCCCAGGCATCGGAGAACGAAGTGGTCGGAAACTGGTTCGGCCTTGGGCTGGACGGATTCCAAGTCGACGTCAGCCAGTGGAACGGCTTCGGGATCGCTCTCGCCGGCGGGGCCCACCACAATCGAATCGGAGGCTCCTCACCCTCGAGCCGGAATCTCATTTCGAGCGGTGAACAAGCGGGGGTGGTCATCGCGTTCGACGCCCACGACAATTCAGTGGAGGGAAACTGGATCGGCCTGGCCGCCGATGGCGCCTCCCCGGCGGGAAATGAGGTGGGCGTCGCCATCTGGGATGGCGCGAACAACCGCATTGGCGGAACGTCCCCGGGCCAACGGAATATCATCGCTCGCAATCTCGCGGTCGGAGTGCTCGTGGGACGCCCGGAGAACCTGAAGTTCAAAAAGCCATCCGATGACCCCTCGCCTCGCGTGGCCGCAGGAACAGTCATTCAGGGAAACTGGATCGGGCTCGATGCTTCAGGGCTTCGTCCCGCACCCAACGGCGCCACCTTCCGAATCAAGGACGGAGCCGGAGTGCTCCTCTCTCATTCCGCCACGGGAACCTTGGTGGGCAGCGCCACTGCAGGTGCGAGGAACGTGATCAGCGGCAACCTGGGTCAGGGCATCCTCGTGGACGCAGCGTCCGGCACAGCGCATGTCATCCAGGGCAACCGCATTGGTTTCAGCGGAGATGGGGCCATCCCCGTGCCCAACTCCAAGGAAGGGATTTCCGTGGTCGGGGAACCCGTCGTTGTCATCGGTGGCCTGGGTTCCGGCCAAGCCAACACCGTGGCCAACAATGCAGGACCGGGAATCAATCTCTCCCAGATGAAGCCCGGGGTGCCCGGACTGCCGCTGGATGGCAACCTGGTCTACAACAACTTCCTCCCCGCAAACATCCTTCTGTCGAATCCACGCACACCAAACGATTCTGGCGACGCCGATCAGGGGCCGAATGGCCTGCAGAACTGGCCTCTCCTGGTGGGCGCATTCAATCGGAACGGTGCGACCGAAGTCGTTCTGGACCTTTCGAGCTTCGCCGCGGCAGCCAATATTCGCATTGCCCTCCTCCGCTATGCGGGAGGCGGCGGCGATGTTCTGCTCGCCACGACGAACATTCTCACGCGAAGCCGGCCAAGAGATCGCTATCTCGTCCCCGTCACGGTGCAGCCGGTGGGAACTCAGTTGACGGCACTCGCAACATCGAGCGGTGGAACCTCCGAGTTCTCGCCGCCCCTGACCGTCGTCTCCGGACTCGACAGCGACGGTGACGGCATTCCTGACGCGCTCGAGCGGCGTGTTCCCGTGGACAGTCCAACGACACCCCGCACCTCGCCGGGGGAGTTCCGCAGCGTACCCGGCGAGGGGGATCGCAACGCGGATGGGGTGATGGATGAGCTTCAACCCAACGTGGCTTCCGCGGAGATTCCGGAAACCGGGCGCTGGATTACGGTCGCCGCCCCCCCCGGACGAAGCCTTTCCGAGGTTGTGGGACTTCGTCCCAGGGACGTGACCGCCTTGGGCGCCACAAGCCGAGTCTGGCCCGGCGCTGTGCATTTTGTCCTGTCCGGCGGAACGGGCAGCTCCGAATCCATCCAGCTTTGGTACCCGTCGCAAAGCGAGGCAGCGACCGTCTGGATCGGAACCGAAGCGGGTTGGAGCCCGCTGACGGACGCGGTGTTTCAGACCGTTGGCGATCTCACCTCCACAAGCCTCAAGCTTCCGTCGCGTGCGCCCGGGAGCGCGTGGATGTTGGCGCTTGGACGGCGACTCCCCGCGAGTCCCCCATTGTCTCTGGCGGTCGGACCGTTGGTGCCGAGGAGGATCGGGTTGAACCCGAACTCGAAGCTCCTTGGGTTTCGGGGCGACGGGACTGACCAACCCTTGGCAACCGAAGGACTGGTTGTTCCCATGCGAATACCCCTGCCCGACACGACCGAAGACTGGCAATTGGAAGTATCCGAGGATCTGAGAATCTGGTCCCCGGTGGATGTCCACCCGGCGGTGGATGCCGAGCATCTCGACCTTCAATGGTCCGAGGACCCTGACGCCCGATTCTTCCGCTGGATGCCGGCCTTCAATTGAACCTCGCCCCGCCCTGCATGCCGGGGCCAAACCAACAGCAGGGGCTGATCCCCGGTTTCGGCAGTGTCACGAATGAGCGTCAATGGGGTCGCATCTAATCATTCTACATATTGTCCATCGCCCGGAGCGAACATGCGCGATTCGGGGTCGTTGCGAGTCGTTCGCCTTCCGTGGTGACTGAAGCGAGCCACAGCCCGTGACGCACACCGGCATTGGGCGGGTGCTGATGATCGGGCGCGGGGGCCAGTCATGGGCGACACCGGAGGCCAGTTCGGCTCCGTCGTGGGCAATGACCGGGATGCCGTAGCGACGGAGGCCCGGTAGAAGATCAATCCCAAGGACTTCGTGATCGAACCGATGGCCCATTCTTGATCCGCTGCACTCCTTGCAAGTGCAGGCACCTCGGATGCGCTCATGGAAGATCCGGACAGGGTCGAGCCAGCCCCGGAGCCGTTCGCGTCAAATCCTTCCGGACTCCGCCGCCGTTAGCGACGACCTGCGCCGCATGGATTCGGTGGTGCAGCGCATCCAGAAGACCAGGGCGTCCGACCTGGCCATCAACAGGCCGGCCCTCGCCGGCTTGCAGGCAGTTCTTGCATGGACGGATCGAGGTGGTGATGAGAACGTGCAGTCACATGATCTCAGCCGGAAACACCCTCGGACTGATCGGGACGGGTCTCATGGGCACGGCCATCACGGAGCGTCTTCAGGCGGCGGGGTTTCGGGTGCGGGGCTGGGATTCTGAGGCCGTCCGCCTGGCTGCCTCGGGAGCGGAGGCGGCGGACAATGCGGCGGCGGTGCTGCGTTCCTGCGAGTGCGTGGTGCTGAGTTTGCCGGACTCGCAGGTGGTGGACTCGGTGCTGAATGAAGCCGCCGCGGCGTTGCGGCCGGGACAGCTGATTCTCGATACCACGACGGGTCGGCCGGAGGATGCGGTGCGGTTTGCGGAGCGGCTGCGGTTCCTCGGCGTGGCGTATCTGGATGCGACCATCTCCGGCAGCAGCGAGCAACTGCGACGCGGGGAGGCCCTGTGCATGGTGGGGGGCGGGGCGGCGGATTTCGCTCGGTGCGCCGGTCTCTTTGCGGCGCTGGGCGGCCGGGTGATTCATGTGGGTGCCAGCGGTGATGGCGCCCGGATGAAACTGGTGACGAACCTCGTCCTTGGCCTCAATCGCGCGGCGCTGGCCGAGGGCCTGGCCCTGGCGGAGGCGATGGGACTCGATCTCCCCCAAACGCTGCACGTGTTGCAATCCAGCGCGGCGGCGTCCCGCATCATGGACAGCAAGGGCGGGAAGATGATCGCGCGCGACTTCAGCCCGGTGGCGCGGCTTTCCCAGCATCTGAAGGATGTGCGGCTCGTTCAGCAGGCCGGCGAGGCGGCCGGACTGCGGCTGCCGCTGACGGAGGCGCATTGTCACCTCCTGGAGCAGGCGGAAGGCGCGGGACTCGGCGCACAGGACAACAGCGCGCTCATCGAAGTGATCCGGAGGAGCGTCTCATGAGCCGGACCCGCGAGCTCCCTCCCGCACAACGACGGCTTGTGCTGGTCGTGTGCTTCCTTGCCCTGGTCTTCGATGGCGTGGAGCTCGGCCTCATGCCCGTGGCTTCGCTCTCAGTATCCAGGAGCCTGCTGGGCGCGGAGTTTACACCGATGCTCGGTGGCGACTGGTTTGCGCGCTTCACGGCGGCGCTGATGCTGGGCGCGGCCATCGGGGGCATCCTTCTCGGCAGTCTGGGGGACCGCATTGGACGGGCACGGGCGATGGGCGTGAGCATCCTGTTTTACTCGGCCTTCGCCGCGCTCGGCGCATGGGTGGAGACGCAGAAGCAGATGCTCGTGCTGCGTTTCCTCGTCGGGCTCGGGGTCGGCGGGCTGTGGCCGAATGGCATCGCGCTGGTCTCGGAATGCTGGCCTGGGGCGAGACGTCCGCTCGTGTCCGGCGCGATGATGGCCGGATTGAATGCCGGCATCCTCATGCTCTCGCAACTGGCGCGTGCCTGGCCGGTGACACCGGACTCGTGGCGCTGGATTTTTCAACTGGCGGGCGCCCCGGCCCTGCTGGGTCTGCTCGTGCTCGTCGTGCTCCCGGAGTCGCCACGCTGGCTGGACTCCCGCGACGCGGCCCGGGATCCGTCCACGCCGCTGCGCGAACTGTTTTCCTCAGGCCTGATTCGCTTCACGCTGGTGGGCATCGCGGTCAGTGCCATTCCGATGGTGGGCGCCTGGTCGGCGAGCAAGTGGGTGATTCCGTGGGCCGATGAGGTCGCGGGCCGCAGCCACGTCGGCTACAAGGCGGCCACGCAGGGCTGGTGGGCGCTGGGCGCGGTGATCGGCAGCTTTGCCGGAGCACAGCTCGCGGCCTGGCTGGGTCGTCGTCGCAGCTATTTCCTCATCAGCCTCGGCGCGCTGGCGCTGACGCTGGCCCTGTTCCGGCTTACGGCGCCGCTGCGGCCGGGATTTCCCGCGGTGGTGTTCGCGCAGGGCTGCGCGTCCACGCTCTTCTTCGGCTGGCTGGCGCTCTACTTGCCGGAGCTGTTTCCCACGCGGGTCCGGGCCACGGGCAGCGGTCTGGCCTACAACTCGGGCCGCTTTGCCACCGCCGCGGGCGTGCTGCTCGCCGGTCTTCTCTTTTCCGCGCTCGGCGGCGACTATGCCCGCGTTGGCACCCTCTGCGCGATGATCTATGCCCTCGGCATGATCGCCATCTGGTTCGCGCCGGACACCCCGGACCGGGAACTCAACGCATGAACCGATCCTTCCAGGCTTCAGACTCAAAGCCAAAACGCCTGCGCGTCGCGGCGGTTCAGATGATTTTCGCCGGTTCGATCGAAGGCAATCTGGAGAAGATCCGGCGCGCCACCCTGCAGGCGGCGGAGGCCGGCGCGGACGCCGTGCTGTTCCCGGAATGCGCCACCACCGGCTACGCGTGCGACTTCGGGGCGCTGAGGCCGGACACCATCCGCCAGGCGCTTCGATCGGTCGCCGCCATCGCCGCCAGTCAGGGGATCAATCTGCTCGTCGGCAGCCCGATCTTCGCCGGGCAAAAACTCTTCAACGCACTGGCCGTGTTCGACCGACGCGGGCGTCTCCTCCACACCTACGCCAAGTGCCAGCTCGTGGAGGCGGATCGCCGATGGTTCACGCCCGGCGATGGCCTCTCCCTGTTCTCAATCGATGGCGTTCCGGCGACGGCCATCCTCTGCCACGAGCGCCGCTACCCGGAACTGGTCCGACTGCCCGTCATGGCCGGCGCCCGGATTGTCTTTCATCCGAACGCCGGCATGGATGCGCTCCCCGTCTCCCGGGCGAAACGCCGGGGTCGGGACGGCATCCCGGTCCGCGCCTTCGAGAACGCCATCTACTACGTCTTCGCCAATTCCGTGGGACCGCAGGGCGGCGGCAAATGGTCGGCGGGCGATTCGAAGATTGTCGCGCCCGACGGCTCAATTCTCCAACTCGCCGACAATCGTCGCGAGCAGGTCATTGTGGAGACACTCACAATGTCGCACGCCACACGGAAGTATGCGCTGGACAGTCTGGACCATCCCCGGTTCCTGGCCCCGCACTGGCGGCGGATCATCCCTGAGATGCGCCGGCGTGCCCTCCGTGTCGATCGCACCTTTCGAAATTGGCTCTCCCTCAACACCCCCGCATGAACCGGCAATTCCTCCCCACCATCTTCGAGACCCTGCCTGGGTTGCGGAGACGGGGTTTCTTCGAGCGCTCAGGGTGGATGCGCCTCGCCCCTTTGCTCCCGGCCATCGGTCTTGCCGCGGTGGCCGGAGCCGCCGACCTGGGGACACCGCTGGTGATCTGGCACTCGCAACCGGTCAAACCCGGTCAGACCGTTCTGCTCTACGGAGACGCCCTCAGCGCCGCCCAAGTGACGGTGCAGCGCCTTTCCGATGACGCACCCCGTGGACCCGGCGCGTCAGCATCAGGTACCGAAACCCTTGCGGATAGCCGCGACGAACTCTCTCCAATTCAACCGCGCGAACGGGCGTTGAAGGTCCTCCTTCCCCGCGAGGCGGATCCCGGGGTGTTCGCTTTGCAGGTTGAGGCGGAAGGGCGACGGCAAACGGTGCTGGTCAACGGGCCTCAACCCTGGTGGGCGCGGGGGTCGCAACGATTGGAAGCCACGCCGGGCGAGGACTTGCGCGTCTTCGGCCTGGGATTGGGCTGGGCGGGAGTCCACGAAGCGCTGGCAGGTTTGCCGCCCGGTTCCCCCAGGACTCGTCTGGCTCTGCGCGGGAGCCGCGACGTCGAACTCGCCGTGCAGGAAGCAGACCTCTACTCCGTGCGGGCTTCGTTGCCGGCCGACCTTCCGCCCGGCGACTACGAGGTTTGGGTTCACAACGGCTGTGGCGGTCCGCAGGCTTGGGCCCGCTGCCGCGAGCCGTTGCGCGTCCAGCATGCGGTGCCGTGGCCGGAACGTGAGTTCAATGTCCTGCACTACGGCGCATGCGGTGATGGCGTCGCTGACGACACCGGACCCGTGCAACGGGCGCTGGATGAAGCAGGAAGTACCGGAGGCGGCGTGGTTTGGTTCCCTTCCGGACAATACCGCTTCAACCGCCCGCTGCGGATCCCCAGACGCGTCCTGATGCGCGGCACGAGCCCCGAGGCGACGCTGCTGTATTGGAGCAACCGCCACTTCGCCCGACTGCGCGGCATCCTTCATGGCGAGGCGCAGTTTGGTGTGGAGGACCTGACGATCTGGTATGTCGGCGCGGAACGCGGCATCGAGAACATGGCGGAGGTCGAAGGCAAGCCCCTCTACTCCCCCGCGAATCGGCCGCCGTGGTGGCAGGAGGGCGACATCGTCCTTCGGCGACTGGTGATCCGATGGAGCCCCTATGCTGCACGACCCGGCTGGGGACAGTTGAGCGACACCATCGAGATCACCCGACAATTGAACTTTGAATCCCTCGATGCCGCCGGCACGGGCGCGGCGGTGTGGCTCTGCGGCCGCGACATCCGGGTCGAGGACTGCGACATTTACTCGGGCGGATTCCCGTTGCTGCTGGCGTTCATGTCCGACGGAAGTCTCGTGCGGAACAACCGTCTCCACACCGGACGGGGCGGATTGGTCTGGGCCCAGCGAGGTCGCAAGGTGATCTGGGAGAACAATCAGATGCTCGGCGCCGACAACATGTCGCGTGCGGGGTGGAGCACGAAGGCGCATCCGTATTACGATCAGGTTTACTTCCGCGGCAACACGGTCGCCTTCGCCCAGTCTGCCGACTACGAGATCGTCGGCTCGGACGGCGCATCCCCGGTTTACTACGGCGGCGTGACGTCCGCCGCGGGAACCGCAGTCCAACTCAACAAACCCGTTCGTTCCTGGCCGTTCGAACCCGAGGGACATCTGGCGTTTGTAATGGCCGGCCGCGGCAAGGGGCAGGCGCGCACAATTGTGCGGGGCACGACCAACTCCATCGAAATCGACCACCCTTGGACGGTGCCCCTCGATTCCACGTCGCTACTCGGCATCAACCACAGTTTGCGCCAATGGTTGATGGTGGGAAACCGCATCGCCGACGGGGATTCGATGCAGATGTATGGCCTGAACCACGAGGTGGTCTTCGCTGAGAATCGACTCGAACGTGTCGGGGGCAGCTCCGAAGCCGCTCTCCGCTTTCTCGCGTTCCAGCACACCAGCGATGGTCCCGAGGCGGCGGAGCCCTCGTTTTTCTCCCAGATGCTGGCCAACCGACTCGTGGCGCCGCGGCTCGACATGCGGCGATTCGAGTCCGGCACGGCCGCCATCGAATTGAGCGGCGGCGACGTCGACTCCCTCGGACAGGCGGAGACACCCTGCCTGATGAATGCCGCGGTCCTCCGGGGCAATGACGTGCGCGGTGGCAAGATCCTGCTGTCGGTCGGCAGCCAGTTGCCCTTTCGCGCCGAGGATATTCTGATCGAGGATAATCGAATCACCGACGCACCCGAGGGGCTCGACATCGGGGCCCGCACCGCGGGCGTCCTGTTGCGCCGCAACCAACTTCGAGGCGTCCGTCGTCCGCTTGTGGGCGCCGGAATCGACGCGGCCTGGATCGAACCGGGGCGCCGGGTGGAATACTGGTTCGAGGCCTTGGAAGGCGTGCTCGGTCGGCTCTCGAAGCGGCCGGTCGCCGACCTCCGTCCCTTCCGGGAACAGGCAGCGCAGCTCGGCTCCGTCGCGGAGTCGGATCCGCGCTGGCTGGAACTGAAGCGTGCGGTCGCCCAGACCGTCACGCGCTCATTGCCGCCGCCCCACAATCCGGATCTGGCCGAGGTGCTTTTTGGCATCCGGTTCCGCACCTCGGCGGCGGCAGGGTTGAACGAAGCGTTGAATCAGGGCGCAGGCGGCGATGCCGAATGGCACGTGAACGTCGAGCATCGCGGGATTGTGGCCGCGACCATTCGCGTGACGCCGCAGGGGTCGCACGGCTGGCGGATCGAATCGGGTGCAGCCTCGGCGGGCCCTCAATCCAATACCACCGTGCGACTGCCCGTCCGCGTTCCGGTTGGTGCCCGCGGGACGTTTGGGTTTCCCGCCCTGGTTCAAGTCACCGTGGCGGACGCGACGGTGGCTTGGCAGGAGACGCTTCCCGCCGGACTCGGAGAGGTGCGGGATTGGTTGGTCATCGGCCCCGAAATCGCGGGCACAACCGTGGACGCGTCCCTCCTCACCCATCGCATCCAGCAGAGGCGCTGGGATCAGCCCGTGCGTTTCGGTGAGACTGAGAAATCGTGGAAGCGGGTGCAGGGATTCTCCCCGCTTGCGTTCGAAAAATGTCTTCCCGCTCCGACCAGACCGCCGGCAGGGACGACGGGCGCCGTTGCCGCGGCTGCGATCCACGCCGATGCGGGGGTTTGGGTGGAGTGGACGGCGGGCCTCGGCGGGCCGGGTTCGCGCCGGGAGTTGCAGTTCTTCCTCGATGGCAAGGAACTCTTCGATCTGCGGCTGGGACGCGAGACCTGGTCGCCGAAGCGTCTGCCCATGTTCCTGAGTCAGGGCCGCCATGTGATTCTTGTGGTGGCACAAACCCGTGACCAACTGCCCGAGGTCTCGCTCTCTCTTCGCGAACTCGATGACAACGGGGGTGGCCGCGTGCGGCCCGTCGCACCGTGGGCCGGAGAGTGAGCAATCCGGGACCGACCTTGAAGGACATGAAGAACGCACCGTCCCTCAACCGCCGCCGTCTCCCCGCCTCGGCCGGAGCCGGCCCCCGTTGGCTGTCCCGGCGCTCCATTCCATCCTAACGGCGGATGCAGCTCGCAGGACCCACGCGGCACCGGTGCCCGTCATGAACCCCATGCAAGACACGCCTTCGAAACGAACCAGCCTTGCCCTCCTCGCGGCCGTGTCCGTCGCCGGCCAACTGGCAGGCGCCGCCTTCGTCGACCCAGACTCGGATCGCAACGCGCTGCCCGGAGTGCCGCCCGGGTTTGAAGTCTCCTTCTTCGCGCGCGAACCGATGGTGCGCCAGCCGTGCTCGATGGCCTTCGATGCGAAGGGCCGCCTTTGTGTCGGCATGGGGCCGCAGTATCGCAATCCCAAACCCGGGACCCCCGGCGACAGCGTCGTGCTGGTGCTCGATGACGACGGCGATGGCCAGGCGGATCGCACAAAGACCCTTGCGACCGGATTCAATGCCATCCAGGGCCTGGCGTGGCATGGGCGCGATCTCTGGGTCGCGAATGCACCCGATCTTACGGTCGTACGCGATCTCGATGGCGATGACGAAGCCGATGAGTACGTCCGCGTCTACACGGACCTCGGAAACCTGGAACACGGCCTGCACGGCTTGAACTGGGCGCCCGACGGCAGGCTCTACATGAGCAAGGGCAACTCGAAGGGGCTGACGCAGCCGGGCCGCGTCGCCCCGAAGCCGTTCCGTGATTTGTGGGGCGTCACCGCCCCCGCGGGCTCGCCGGATTTCCCCACCCCGCAATCGTTCAGGAAGGACGGGTATCAAAAGGCGTATCACGATCCCGACGACGACTGGGGTCGCGAGGGCGGCGTCCTGCGCTGCGAGGACGGCGGAGTGAACCTCGAGATTGTGGCACGCGGATTTCGCAATCCCTGGGACATCACGTTCGACTCGGGCTTCAACTGGCTGGCCACGGACAACGACCAGACCGACGGGGACCGCGTCCTGATGCCCTTCTTCGGCGCAAACTTCGGATGGAATCATCCGTGGAGCGCGCATTGGGGCGACGACGCGCATCCGCCCAGCGCGCCGGTGAGCGGCCCGTTGTTCGAGGGTTCCGGCACCGGGGTCGTGTTTGGCGACCCGCCGCAGTTTCCGCCGTCGCATCGCGGCGTGTTCTTCATCAACGACTGGCTGCGCAAGACCACGTTCTTGTGGCGGCCGCGCTGGGACGGGGCCCTGCTGAGATCCGTCGGCGAGTGGGAACCGTTCGTGACCGGCGGCGGTTCGTTGTTCCGCCCGACGGACCTGGAGGTCGGACCCGACGGCGCGTTGTGGATCCTCGGCTGGAGCGCCGGGTACGGCGCCGAATTCAAGGACGGCGATATGACGAGCGAAGGTCGCGTGTTCCGCATCGTCTCGAAGTCCTCGCCGACCGCGCGCTGGCAGACACCCAAGCGCAGCAGGCCGCTCGCGCAGTGGACCGTGCCTGAACTCGTGGAGGAGTTCGACGGTCCGCTGCCGGTGTGGCGCATCGACGCGCAGGACGAACTCGTGCGGCGCGGATCCAGGGTGAAAACCGAACTGATGCAGCCACCGGGCGCGCACGGACACTCGGAAGCCCGCGAAACGTGGGTCGCGTGGACGCTGGGGCGGTTGAGTCCGCACGACGCCTCCATCGACGGGTGGTTCGGCGAGCGTGTCGCCGCGGCGGAGACATCACTCAACTTGCGTGTGCAATCCCTTCGAATTCTTGGTTTCCGCGCGCAGCGGCACGGTGCGGAACAGGCCCTGCCCACATCCGTCGTCAACGCGCTGGAAAATTCGAATCCACGCGTGCGCTTCGAAGCGATCCAAGCGCTCGGGCAGGCCCGGCAATCGGCTGCGATTCCGGCGATCCTGAACGCGCTCGCCCTTGAGGCCGATCCGACGACGTTCTATGCCGGCTGGCAGACGCTGCGGCGACTCCAGCCACGTGACGCGACGAAATCGCTCCTGGCGGATTCCCGCGCGAACGTGCGCCAGGCGGCGCTGCTCGCGTCACTTGAGGATCACGCGATGAGCGAGCCCGAGGTTCGCGTCCTCACCACTGACACCGACGCGGCTGTGCGGACGATCGCCGCGCTGTGGCTCGACAAGGCGGCGGCCGGCGGCGAGAAGCCGACGGTGCGCGGCCGTCCGTTGGCGGCGGAGACACCGGCGCCCGCTTCGACGGCACCCCGCATCGGCCTCGCGCGGAACATTCAGGCGCGTTCCGGGGCCCGTTACACCCTGGCGTCCGCGGGATTGCGCGCTGGCGCACGATGCTACACGGATCGGGCCTACGACCTGCGACGGATTCCTGATGCGCTGGTGGACTTGGATTTCATCCAGACGGCCAACGAGGATGATGCTTCGCAGGGAGAAGGCTGGCTGACGTTCGAGGCCCTCATGCCGGTGCGCGTGCATGTCGCGCTCGATACGCGAGCCGCGGTGCCGGGTTGGCTGCGTGAACGGTTCCAGCGCACCGAACAGACCATTCGCGCCGACCACTGGACTTTCGCACTCCACACGCGCGAATTTCCGGCGGGCCGCATCGCGCTTGGCGGAAACACCGATGACGGCAACCCCGGCGGCAAGGGCAACTACATCGTCCTTCTTGAGCCGTTGGCGCTCGCGCCGCCACCGGCCCCGGCGACTCTCGAAGCCACGCTGGCCGCATTACCCCAAGGCGATCCCACGCGGGGTGAGTGGCTGTTCCACGCGCAGGGTGGCGCGGGATGCTTCAACTGCCATCGCCTGGGCGAACACGGCAACCGATTCGGTCCCGACCTCGCCGTGCTCGGCGACCGGGCGACGGCCCGGCACATCGTCCAGTCCATGCTCGAGCCGAACGCGGTTGTCACCGAGGGCTTCCATCTGCAGACGGTGGAGACCGCGGACGCGGAATTCTCCGGCATCCTCATCGAGGAAAGCGGACTCAGCCTCACCCTGGGCCTGGCGACGGGGCAACGGCAGATCATTCCCAAACCGAGGATCACTTCGCGCATCACGGCGGCGGCCTCCGCGATGCCGGCCTTCGACACGGTGCTCACGCCGCAGTTCGTGGCGGACCTTGCGTCCTATTTGATGGCACAGAAGGCCGGAACGCCGGCAATTCACCGGGCGGACGTTCCCGGTGTGGCCGCGGAGCCGGGTGATGCCCGGCGCTCCGGTTCCGTTTCGTCCACGGCGTGGCCGAGGGGCGACGGCTTCCGATTCGCCGAGCAGCAGGATCGGCTCGTCCTCGCGCACGACGGCCAACCTCTCGGGGAATTTGTGTTCCGCGACGGGAAGATTCTTCGTCCCTACTTTGCGAACCTCCACGCGCCGGGCGGCATCCAGGCGACGCGGAATCATCCGCCCATTGCGGGTACGGACGCGGTGGACCATGACACGATGCATCCCGGCCTCTGGCTCGCCTTCGGCGACCTCAGCGGCCGGGACTTCTGGCGCAACCAGGGACGCATCGAGCATGTGCGGTTCACCGAACGGCCTGCCGTGAGCGATGGGCGCCTGGGCTTTGCCACCGAGTGCCGCCTGCGCACCCCCGAGGGCCGGATCGTGTGCGCGCTCACCAATCGTTTCACACTCACCGCAGTGCCCCACGCGTGGCTGCTCATCTGGGACGCGACGTTCCACCCGGACGACGGTGACGTGACGTTTGGCGACCAGGAGGAGATGGGTTTTGGCGCGCGCGTGGCCACGGCGATCACCGAGAAGAACGGCGGCGTCATCACGAGCAGCTCCGGACGGACGTCGGCGAAGGGCACCTGGGGCCAGCCAGCGGACTGGTGTGACTATTCCGGGATCGTGGCGGGCTCGCCCATCGGCATCACGCTGCTGGCGGATCCGGGGAACTTCCGCCCGAGCTGGTGGCACAACCGCGACTATGGCGTGTTGGTCGCGAACCCGTTTGGCCGCGCCGCCATGAAGCAGGGTGACCCAAGCGTCGTGACCGTGAAATCCGGCGGGGATTTCCGTGTCCGCTTCGGCGCCGTGATTCATTCCGGAAAGGAGTTCAATCCAGGGGCGGCCTTCGAAAGCTTCCGAGCCGCGGCGAGACGTTAGGCCGGCGCCCCCGTGGCGCCTCCGAGGGTTCAAGCAGTCCTTCGGGGACAGCCCCCCCCCAAATGGAGGTCGCCGCGGCGGAGCCGGCGACACTCCCGGAGGGATTCGCGTCCCGGGAACGCCTCCGCGCCCATGACCGGCTTGCTCTCGAAATGCAGGCTCTTGCAGAGTGGCCGCATGCTTGCACCGGCTCGGGCCGCCCGCAGCCTGGCGGGACTCGTCCTTTTCGTTTCGCTCGCGCTCGGCACCACCAGCCATGGCGCCGACCTGGCCCTCGAGGGCGTCCACGTCGTCCCGCATTCCCAATCGACGGAGATGCGCTATCGCAAGGCGCCCGACTTCAGCCTGGGTGCGCGGGTTGAGTTGTTCCTTCGCAATACCTCCCCGGAAACGCTCACGATCCCGTCGTCAACGGACATCCGCCTCCGCGGGCAAACGCCCGACGACCTGCTGAAAGACGACGCATGGGCGTGGCACGACCTGCCGTCGTCCTGGGGTGGCGAGCCCCTGCGCCTGCCCCCGGGCGCGATGACGGTATGGAGCTGGAACGGCAAACACGCCGCGTGGGGCACCAACACGGAGGCGGAGATGACCCTGACCTTTCCCGGAGGCGCCACGGCGGACCGATTTCAGGTGGCCATCGCCAACCCGACCGCCTGGCTGTCCGCCGTGACGTTCCTGGGCCCGGCCACCCACGTTCAGCCGGACTCACTGGTCCTTCACGTGGCCAACCGTTCCGCGGGCGCACTGCGGCTGGAGGCATGCCGACTCTGGCTTCCCGCGGACAACGCCACCTGGCGCGTCCTCGTGCCACAGCCTTGGCTCATCAACCGGCTCGACCGCTTCCCCGCCGACGGCGTCATTCCCGCGAATGATCGCGGCGGTGCGCGCGTGGCCACCGGGCCGTTGCCCCTGACGTACGCGGCGCTCGAGGTGCGTCTCGTGGATGCCGGAGGGAAGGCCGTCACCCTCTGGACCCACCAGCGCATCAAGCACGAGCGGTTCGACATCAGCGGCGGGTGGGTGCAGGACACCAGCGGCGGCGGCCGCAAGCCCCTGGAGTCGGAGGCGTTTCATCAGACCCTGCGCCGCATTCATGTGAATACGGCTCATGTCCAGGACCAGCCCGGCTATACCGACCAGACGGGTCCGGACGGCCTCTACACCCGCTATCCGTTGAAGTATTTCTCCAAGCTCAGTCCGGTCTCCCATTACGACTCCGACGCGCTGCTTCCGCGGATCCACGCCGTCGAGTTTCTGGGTGAACCCCAGTATGGTGGCGGGAAACCGGTGTCACCGCAGGAGTGCTGGCAGGCGCTGGCGCCCTACGCGGCCACCCGCCTGCCGACCTCCGTTACGCACAGCGAGGAACGTCTTTGGCGCTTCTATGCCGGCATTTCCGACTATCCCCACTATGACGCCTACCGGGTTACCGCGCCGTCTCCCGACGCGTGGGGCCAGTATGACCGCTGGGACGGCCAGCGAATCCGCTGGGGTGCCCCGCTCGAAACGATTGGCGAAATGTCGCGTTCCCTGCGCGAGTTGAACCGGCCCCGCCCGGTGGCCTACTGGTCCCAGGGACCACATCACGACTGGAACGGATACGGCGGCCGGAAGCGTGGTTCACCCACGCCGGACGAACTGCGGCTTCAGGCCTATCACGCCCTCGCCAGCCGCATCACCTCCCTCTACTGGTTCAATCTCAGCCTGCGCTCCCTGGTGGCTTTCCCGGACCTGATCGAGCCGATGACCCGCATCGGCCGGGAAATCCGCATGCTCGACGACTACTATCTCGAAGGCGACGCCACGAGCCATGAACGCGTCTTGCGGGACGGCAAACCGGACTGGGATCTGGACGTGGTGGCCGGACCACGCGGAGCCGTCCTGTTCGCCCTCGATTTGGCCTACCAGCCCGATCCGCAGGAGCGCGTCTTCAAGTTCGGCCCCCCGCGTTCCATCGAGTTCCGCTTCCCCCTTCCCGCCCATCTGCGGGCACCCGCCGAGGTATTCCGCCTGGATGCCGATGGCGTCAGTCCGGTGGATTACACCGTGTCGGCGGACAGCGTGACCATCCGCGACCACGCCAGCCGGGTCGCCATCTATGTCGCCGCGGGTTCATCCGGCGAACGGGCGCGGCTGGAAGCGCGTCGCCTGGCCCTGGTTGCCGCCGAGCAGGCGATTGGTTTCGATCCGGGACGCAATCCTGCCGACCTCGCCGTGTTGCAGGAACTGTTGCGGAACTAGCCCACCCACATCTCCCCGGGGAGGGACGGTTTCGCACCCGCACGCAGGGAAGAACTCGCTTTGCCTGAAGGCCCCGATTCCCCATGCTGCGGCTGTGGGATGACCGAACGGGTTTTCCCGGGCTCAGCGCCAAAACCAAAGATCTATCGGATACCGTCATGAGTACTTTTGCAACCCAGTGGGATCGGCTCTGGCAGCGGATAAAGTCCTCCGGACGCGAACTGCCCAGTTCCTACCGGATCCCGCCCTCCCAAACGGACCTGCCCGCGGAGCTGCGAGGCCCCTTCGTACCGGGTGAGCATTACTTCGAGGTCAGGGTCAACGAACTTTTCCTCACCGCCTCCCGAAAGTGGCTGGCGGAACTGGATCCCCTGGTGGTCGTGGTTGCGGAGTTCACCTACGACCGCGAGGAACGCACCCTGCCCTTCCTGGTCGGCCCGGCGTTGGTGAAGAAGCTCGGCGCCCAGGCCCCCCAGGGCATGCTGCTTCAGAATACACGGGTTGCCGGACTGCATCCCTATCGGGGCGGCCGCCTCGGACTCACGGTGGTCCTCTGCGAATCCCGGGTGAAGGACCATGGCCGGGAGCTGCTCGAACTGATTGAGGGTACCGCCGCCGCCTTCGGCGCGGCGGCAGCGCTCGGAGCCTATCTCAAGGTGGCCCGGGTGATCCTCGACGGCGTGGACTCCTTCCTGGGATTTGGAGAAACCGTCCCGCTCGCCGGGTTGCGCACCGAGTTTGACTCCGACCAAAGCCATCCTCTTACCCCGGGCTACTTCGTCCTGATCAACCGCCCCGACGTCGATCCGGCGACCCTGTGGGTCAGGGAGGGACAGCTCCTCCAGGGCACCTCGGCCGCCACCGCCCGTCCCTACCGAGGGGCGGATTTCGTCCTGTACTCGGTGATGCGTCCTGCCGACAACGAACGTGACGATTTGACCACCCTGCCGTTCTACCCGCTCTGGGAGCGGGTTCAGGCGGAGGCGGCACATCCCAGCGAGGAACATTTCAAGAGCGCCAAGGTCAACCTGGCCGCCCTGTACCAGGCCATGGTTGCAAGTCCGGACCTCAATCCCACGCAGGCGGACACGTTGATCGACCGATATGCCGCCCGGATGAAGGCAATCCATGAACGCGCGGTGGGACTGTCGACCCTGGGCGCCTCCCACCCACCGGCCACGGCAACCAACCCGGCGACCCCGGCCCCCAACCACGTCCTCAGCCGCTCGTTGTCCCTGCTCAACGATCCCTAGGCCATGCGGTATTTCGATTGCACCATCACCGTCCGGAAATCCCAGATCACCCTGAAGCAGCGTCTGGCGCTTTCCGACGGGCAGGTCGAGACGCCCGATCCGGTGACATCACCGCTTCACCTGGATCCCGCGCGACGCCTCGCCGTGGAGCGGCTCCACTATTGGCTCAATTACACGCTGGAGAAGCAGGCCCAGACCGGGGGCATGGAGTCGCCCTGCAAACAGGACGACCTCAAGTCCATCGGCTGGCTGTTGTTCGACCTGCTGTTGCCGGCAACCGATGACGGGGATTTGCGGGGAGC
The DNA here is from genome assembly GCA_016793645.1 of Verrucomicrobiales bacterium. GTDB lineage: Bacteria > Verrucomicrobiota > Verrucomicrobiia > Limisphaerales > UBA9464 > UBA9464. Next base: position 8,643 of record JAEUHD010000022.1, on the reverse strand, counting down.
GTTCCGGGAAATGTATGTGAAGTTCGTCCGGGAATACGAGAATTCCCCGGAGAAGGATCTGCGCCTGCGCCTTCACCTCGTCTTCGACCAGGCCGCCGAAGGGTTCGACACCCTGCCGTGGGAGTTCCTCTACATTCCGGAACTCACGGACGCCAACGAGGGGTTTTTCTTCGCCGGCGAACGCACGGAGATGGTGCTGACCCGGCTGATGCCCGAGAGCCAGCTGGTGAAGAATCTCAAACCCCAGCCCGAGAAGCTCCGGCTCCTGATCGTCGTGGTGACCGCCACTGATCCCACGACGGGACCCGTGGCCCTCAATGAAATCGAGGGCGTTCTCAAGCAACTGAACGGCTTGGAGGAGGCGAGCCGGGTCAGTGTGAAGGTCCTTCGCAATCCCTCCTACGATGCGTTTGCCAAGGCATTGGAGGATCCGGACGCGGGGCCCCCGCACGTCATCCATTATATCGGCCACGGCAAGGAGGGTGAGCTGGCCTTGTGCAAGGATCCGGCCGATCCCGATTTCGATTTCGAACGTGAAAAGGACCCTCAGTTGCGCTGGATTGAGGCCGAGCAGATCAAGGCGCTATTCGCCAATCACAAGCCCCGGCTCATCTTTCTTCATGCGTGCAAGGGCGCGGCATCCACGTCCCTGAAATCCCTCGACAGCACGGCCCGGAAGCTTCTGGCCGCGCGAATTCCCGCGGTGGTCGCCATGCAGTACAGCATTTCCAACCGGGACGCGGGGATGTTCGCCCGCAGTTTCTACGAAAGCCTCGGTGGGGGTGCGACTCTGGATGAAGCCGTGAAGGTCGGGCGGCTGGTCTTGGGCGAGATCTACCCGCGGAGGGCACACCCCCGCTTTGGCACCCCGGTGGTCTACCTGCAAAGCCGGGAACCGATTGTCATTCCCCTCGCCGATCCGGCGCTGAAAAACGCGGCGTCCCGGGTGATCCTGCCCGTGAACCCGCCCCAATCCGGACCCCTGAATCGCCCGAGCCAGCCCGCCCCGCCCGCGGCAGGCTCCCCGGCAGCCGCCCCACCCTCTCCCGCCTCCACCCCTCCCCGGGAACCCGCCCCCGACGGGCTTACCGACTGATCCGGTGCACACCCCATCCCCTTCGGAAATCCTGATCGAACCCCTGGCGGACGCCTATGCGAAGGCCGCCCGCACCGGGGCGAACATGCGCGGGGTCGCCAATGCCCTGGAGAACATCCGCGACGCCGCCACCGGGGAGTCCCCGCTGTTCAGCCTTTGGTACGCACTGGACGAGCAGATCGGAAAGGCCGGTGCCGGTGCGATGCGGGAGGTCCTCGTGGAATTCCGGAATCGGACCCTGGCCGATGTCCAGGCAGCGGAACTCCGGAGGATCTCATCCCAATACGAACGGGACCCGGCCGCCGGAGTCCGGGCGTGGTTGGAGTCCGTGGTTCGCTGTTTCGGGGACGGGAATTGGCGGCTCTCCTTCCTGGAGCAACTGGTCCACATCCCGGCGCCGGTGGAAAACCATCTGGCGGCCCCGTTCCATCAGCGACCGGCGCTGGAACTCGTCGCACAACTGGCCCTGCAGCAGCGTTGGGGGGAGCTCGAAGACTGGTTTCTCTTCCTCGGGAGGCATCCCCAGGTGGCGGCACCATGGCGCTGCCGGCAACTGCTGCTGGCGGGCGAGGTACGGTTGTACTTCCACCGGCACCCGGCCCGCGCCGAAGATCTGTTTCAACAGGCGGCGGACATCGACCCCCCGTGTCCACGACTGCCGGTGACGCGGGCCGAGCGTCTCCTCGAACTGGGTTCCGCCGCTCAATTGAAGGAGGCCCGGGAGATCCTCCAACAACTCACCCTGTCGCGACCTTCCCTGGTGGAGGGATGGGTGAACCTTGGTGATCTCGCCGAGCGCGACGGGGACCTCACCGCCGCGGAATCATTCTTCCGGCAGGCCATGGACGCGGTTCCCGGAAGCATCGACGGGCCCATGCGCCTCTACCGACTGTTCCTGAAGTCCTCCCCTACCCGGTCGGACTGGCGGGAAGCCCACGCCTCCGACCGGGAGGAACTGCGGGCGCAGATCCTGGCTTTGGACCCGGAGTCCGGCCCCTCGCTCGACGTCGCCACCGGGGACGTCCTCTATTCCCAGGGACTGCGCCGGGATGCCATCGCGGCGTATCAGCCCGCCTTGGAACATTCCCGAACCCGCGTGGCCGCGCGGCTGGGTTGTGCGCTGTCCGCCATCGACGAGGCCACATCCCCGGGGATGGAATCGGAATCCGCCGGCGCCTGGCTTTCCAGGGCGCGGGATTGGATCCAACAGGCGCGGACGATGGCCCCGAGTTCCCCGAACGTTGCGTGGACGGTCATCACATTGGCCGCGGCGGAAGGCCGGTGGCCGGATGCCGTGGAGGCGTGTCGGCAACTGGCTTCGTCGATCCCCGGGTATGCGGGCGTGGCGGGCCTTCGGTCCTCGGAAATCCTGCGGCAGTCGGGCGACTATGCGACGGCGGCGATTGAAATCCGGCGCATCGCGGATGCGGAACCGGCCCTGCTGGGACTGGCCCAGGCCGCCAATGACCTCGGGGAGGATGCGTACCGCAAGGGAGGCAACGAGGCGCTTGCCGAGGAGATGTTCCATCTGGGGAGCCGCCTGCGCGATGACTCCCTGCGCTACGACTTCCTGAACCGGCTCGGCAATCTGCGCTATTGGCAGGACCGTTCCGCCGAGGCGGTCGATCTTTACCGCGAGGCCATCGCGACCCGCCCGGAACCGAAGGATCCCGTCCATTACTCCAACCTCGCCCTCGGTCTGGAGCGCATCCGGAAATCCGGACAGCAAATCCCGGTCTACACCGAAATGGTGCGGGCCCTGCGGGAGGCGGTGCGTCTGGCTCCGAACGAACCCGACTACCCGCCCCGGCTGGAAACGGCGGAAACCATGCTCGGATTTCTTCAGCGTTTTGGGGAGGCCGCGCTCGACCTGAAACTCGCCGGCACTCCCATCCGGGTCACCCTGCACCCCAGCCTCCTGCCGGCCATCCTGACCGAGGGGCGCCGGGAGCTCTCCCCGATCGCCCAGGAGGAAATCCAGGCCCTGCGGGAACGCATCCGCCTGGACTCGGGGGTATCGGTTCCGGGGATCTCCTTCAGTGACCTGGGGGATGGTTCCGGGGAAGGCGGCCACGTCCTGCTCAGCATTGCAGACGATCCCCCGGCGGACCTCGTGCAGGTGGAGCCCGGACCGGCTCCGGAGAGCACCCGGGCCTTGATGGCCTGTGTCGAATCATTGCTGCATCGGCACCGGGCGCGCTTCGTCACCCACGACATGGTCGCGGGACTGCTGGCCAAGCTGGGGACGCCGCCCGCGGATCTGATCCGCAATCGCCCCTCGTGGCTGACCCCATTCGTCGGCGAACTCCGGCGGGCGGTCGCCGCGGGTGAATCCATCCTGGATCTGGACGTGCGGGCATCCGGGTTCATCCAGCGGCAGGGTCCGCCCCCTGCCGAGGAGCCGCCCCCCCGTCGATCCATTCCCCCGCCCAGCGCGGTGTTTTGCGTTCAACATCCGGGAGACACCCCGGAACAGGTCCTGACCCACTTGAAGTCCCTGATGTCCTCACCCCTGTTCGCCGGATCGGGAGTGCTCCCGCCTGCGATGTCGGTGGAGCCAGCGTCCGAAGGATCGGGAATCACCGTCGCACTCGGAAGTGCCCGGGTGCCGTGGCCTGCCGGTGCCGAAACCCGCCCCGAGGAGTCCGAAGCCCTGGGCCGTCAACTGCTCACCCACGGCGCAGAACTCTTCGACGAGAACCAGCTGGCCTATCGCCTCTTCCTGCTGGAGTCGACCCACCCCTGCCTGGTGACGTCCGCCCGGGCCACGCGGTCATTGGGTGACTTGCATGCCCGGCTCGTGGAACGACTGAGGTCCGGGGGCCATCTCAGGAATCTTCCCGATGCCTTGGAGGACACATTGAATGCCCCCCGGCGACTCCATTCCCCGGAGTAGCCGGAAGGGCCTCCTGCCTGCTCGGTTGTCCCGCCAGTGCCGCCTCAGGGGTTCCAGAAGGTGGTGGTAATCCGCAACCGGGCCTTGATGCCCGGCGGCTTCGGTTGTTCGACCGGAATCTCGAAGGTCAGATCCTCAGCGGTGTTTTTGACAATGGCGGCCTCTTTCCACGGCTCGTCCCGCTGGCTGGCAAACTGGTACATGAACTTCCATTCGTCCTGGGAGGTTGCCGGAGGGGTCGCCTCCAGGTTCAGGAGATCCCGAAAGAGATAGCCGCCCTCGAAGTGGTTCTTCAGGAAGAGGAATCCGTCCACCTGATACTCCGGCACCCGCACACACAGGTCGGCGGCAAAGGCCAGGGTCTTGCCGCCGGTCTGGCTCTGGTCCCGGTCCAGGAAGACATTGAACAGAAGCGGGCTGGCGGCGCGATCCGCCACCCATCCCTTGGTCTTCGCGTTCCATTTGGGAAAGAGCTCGTCGAACTTCCGAAAGACGGCGCTGTTCTCGTTCGCCGTCCGACGATGGAGCTGCCACTGCTTGCCGCGGATGCTCGCGGTGACCTCGAAAAGATAGGAGGCCCGCACCTCCTTGTTGGCGTCGTACTCCTTCTGCACCTCGGGCGGCAGCGTCAACTCGTCGACCTCCAGATAACCGTCGGCCCGGATGTCTCCGTAGAGAAAGCGGACGAGGTTCTGGTAGCCCTCCTCGCTGTTCACGATGCCGAAGTAGCCGGAATGACTGCGGTGAACGAAGGCGTTGGGCGACTGCTTGAGCACGCCGTCCTCCCAGCCACGCGTGGTGGCGTTGCTGATCCGCACCAGTCCGTCGCTCAACTCCCCCACGCCCCAACTGGCCAGCCCCATCGCCACCTTGTAGTCCCCGGGATTGGTGCCCACGAGGTTGAAGAAGCGGTCCGGATCGAAGTTCGTGACGATGTCCACCGCGCCGTCCGGCCGGTCCGACTTCCGCAGGCCCAGGTAGTCCGCCATTTCATCGCGGCTGAACGTGTTCAGGCCGTTGAGGGACATCCAGTCCGGCACGTTTCCGACTCCCCGGACATCGATGCCGTTGTGCGGTGTGGCGTAGGTGAACACCTTGTCCACGGCGGCCCGGGCCTCGGGGAGGTTCCCGATGGATTTGCGGAGGTTCCTCAACGTCTCCTTGTCCCCCCGCTTCTCCGCGGCCCTGGCCTGATCCTCACCCAGTTTGGGATTCTGGAGGAAGGCGCGGCAGACCAGACCGCCCATGGAGTGGGCCACCAGATAGACGCGAAAATCCTTCTTCAAGTAGGTGATGTCCCGGCTCCGGTCGTCGCGATGGCGGAAATCCGGCACCTGGATCGAGGCCTTGTCGCCAAAGATGCGGTCGCGCAACCGGACGATGAGGTCCGCCAGGCCGAGGCCGAAGAGGTGGATGTCCGGCTTCACGCCGTTGCCCAGATCCTTCGACGACGGCTCATAATAGCGATAGATCACCAGGCTGTGGTAGGGTACCGCCTCCGACTTCGCCTGCTCATCCGCCACCTGGTCCATGCCCTCGTCGTAAACATCGTCGTAGCCGTATTCCTTCATCAGCCGGACCAGCGGTGACTCGAAGAAGAACTTCTTCACCGTGCCGTCCCAGAGCTGCCGGGTCTTGCAGGAGCCCAGATTGAACCCCATGTAGGGATCGGCCACGGTGTCCTCGATCTCCCCCTGGGTCATGGCATAGCCGCGGACGTAGATGATGGGATGAACTGCCTTGGGATTCATGGGATGTCTTGGTTTGGACGGCCGGAGGATCGAGTGGGGAAACGGGATGCGGGGGCCGTCTTGGAAGGGCCAGGTTCGGAAAACACGTCATTGCACGGTCTGCCTCGCTGTCCGCACTCCACGACCACCGCACCGCCACTCTGACCACCGTCCGATTGTCCGCCCGACGTTCCTCCGGAAATCAACCCGGGCAATCCAAAAAACTCGGTGGGGCGATTGGGCCATCGGGTTTCCCCGGGAGCGCAGCCTCCATGGGCGAAGGGATTGGGCGACGAGGAACATCGCTTGGCAGGCGCGGGACGCGGTCCGATGTGCTGCCCTGGACTTCCACTCATTTCGATGTGATCCACTTCATGTTCAGAGGACAGGTCCGATGGCACGCCATATCGAGAGTCAACACCGTGAAGCCAGGCATCTCCGAAAGGGCGCCAAGGCGGAAGTCACCGGGGATCCGGTCGCGCCCCCCTGGACTCCGGTTCATTAACGCTCGTTCGTCATTTCCGGACGTCGGACTGCCGTTGTCCGGGGCGATGCGGAAAGTGGGGGTGAACAAGTTTCCGGTTCCGTCCGGTCCGCCGAGGGGTAACGTGATTCCCCGGCCCGGTGACGACGGGTCCGGAACCGGGGATCCATGCCTGCCGCCACGAACATCGTTGACCTGCGACGTCTGCTCGCAGAGCGGTTCCCCCAGGCCCACGCCCCCAGCCGCCCCGCCACCCCGCCGGGGTCCCCCACCGGTGTCCCGGGACTCGACGCCCTGCTGGACGGCGGACTCCCCCGCGGGGCCGTCACGGAACTGGTCGGGGACGGCGACGGGTCCGGCAGCGCCCAGGTCCTGCACACCGTGCTCCACACCACCGCCGCCGCCGGACGCTTCACCGCGCTGGTGGACGGTGCGGACAGCTTTGATGTGGACGCCGCGGACCCCGGCGTGCTGGCCCGCATGCTCTGGGTGCGCTGCACCACGGCGGATCAGGCGCTGAAGGCGGGGGATCTCCTGCTACGGGATCGCAACCTGCCGCTGGTCGTCCTCGACCTGAAACTCAATCCCGCCCGCGAACTGCGCCGGATCCCCTCCAGCACGTGGTTCCGCTTCAGCCGCCTGGTGGAACACCACGGATCCACCCTGCTGGTCATCACGCCCCACGCCCTGGTCGGCGCCGCCGATCTCCGGATCCGCGTGGCCGCCGGTCTCGACCTCGAATCCCTGGCGACCGGTCCCGATTCCGTCACCCGCCGCCTGTCGTTCGAATCCCTGCGCACGGCGGAGCCGGGAACACACTCTTCCCGCTCGGAGGCCGGATGAACGCAACCCCTTCCAGTTCATCCGGCGGCCGCGCCCACTTCGCCGTCGTACACCTGCCGGACTTCGCCCTGCAGTCCGTGCTGCGCCACGAACCGGAGGCCGCCGCGTTGCCCGTCGCCCTGGTGGACCCGGCGCAGACCACTCCGCGGGTCTTCCAGAAAACCCCGGCCGCGCACGCCGGCGGGGTGGAGATCGGACACACCGCCGTCCAGGCCATGGCCCGATGCCGCAGCGTGGTGATCCGGCACCGTTCCGTGAAACAGGAGGCGGCGGCCACGGAGGCGGTGCTCCAGGTGGTGTTTGGATTCACCCCGCATCTGGAACTCACCGCTCCCGGAACGTTGACGCTCGACCTGCGCGGACTCGCGGAACTGCGCGACGAGGATCCGGCGGTGTCCGCCCCCCGCCTCGCCGCCTGGGCCCGACGCCTCCAGACCGCCCTGGGCGCGCTCGGACTCACGGCACGCATCGGCACGGGACCGACACCCAATGTCGCCCGCCACGCCGCCCGGTGGAGCGAGGGCATCGAACTCGTCGGCGATGCCCCCGCCTTCATCGCCTCCCTGCCGATCGCCGCTCTGGAACCCTCGCCGCACGTCGCGGACATCCTGCATCAATGGGGCGTGCGCACCGTGGGCGAGGTGCTCGCGCTTGGCGCGGCGGAACTGGCGGAACGCCTCGGACTGGAATCCTTCGCCCTCCTGGCCGCGGCCTCCACCGGCACCGTGCGTCCCCTGAACCTGGTGCGGCCGGCCGAGCACTTTGGGGAATCCTTCGAGTTCGATCCCCCCATCGAGACGCTCGAACCGCTGCTCTTCCTCCTGCGTCGCTTCGCGGAACAACTCGGACACCGCCTCGAATGCTGCGGATTCGTCGCGGAATCCCTGCGCCTCACCCTGCGCCAGGAATCCGGTGCCCTCCTCGAACGACACCTGCGCATTCCCCAGCCCACGCGGTCCGCGGACGCCCTGTTCCGGATGCTGCACACGCATCTGGAATCGGTGCGGACCGACACCGCCATTGCCGGCGTGGAACTGCACGCCGACCCCACGCGCCCGGAACAACGCCAGTTCACCCTCTTTGAGGCCGCCCTGCGGGATCCCAACCAGTTCCAGGAAACCCTGGCCCGGTTGAGCGCCCTCGTGGGAGCCGATCGCGTCGGCACCCCCGTGCGCCTGGACACCCATCGTCCGGACGCCTTCCGGCTCGTGCCGCCCGATTTCGAGCACGCCCCGCCGCCCCCCGATCCGCAGGCCGGGGATTTCCAGCGTCCCACTCCCCTGCGACGCCTGCGTCCGGCCCCCAAGGTCACCGTAACTCTGGGCACCTCCCCGGAACCCGTCGTACCCGCGTCTCCCGGATTGGTCCCCTTCCCCGGCCGCCCGGCATCGGCTGGATCCGCCGCCGCCCGGAAGCCCACTCAAAAAAGTTCCCCCGCATCACCCGATCTCGTGCAACCGCGTCCGGTGGCGTTGCACAGCGCCGTGGCCAGCGGGAGCATCACCGTCGTCGTTGGACCCCGTCGCCTTTCTGGAAACTGGTGGGATGCCCCCGCCTCGTGGCAGCAGGAGGACTGGGACGTCGAAACCCACCG
>JAEUHD010000376.1 GCA_016793645.1 Verrucomicrobiales bacterium | reverse complement strand
ATTCAGCTTTTGGGCGAGAGGACTGTGGCTCCGGAGATTGCGGTATTCACAGGATTGGGCAATGCCGCGGGCGATGAGCGTGTGAATCGGATGGGAACAAACGAATTTGGCGTCGCGCTCCTTGGGAGGGTGGGAGGGACGCAGAGCTTCACGATCAAAAATGTGGGGACCTCGGACTTGACGGGCCTGGTTGTGAGTATGACTGGCGCAAACCCAGGGGACTTCGTGGCGGAGCTTCCGGGGGCGACGACGCTGGCCCCGAATGCCACGACGACGTTTACCGTGACGTTTGTGCCGACTGGCGAAGGGTTGCGCGAGGGAGTTGTTTCGATTGCCAGCAACGATGGCGATGAGAATCCATTTGAAATCAATCTGTCCGGTAAGGCCGGTACCGATCCGGAGATCGCCGTGTTTAATGGATTGGGCACGACCGCGGGGAATGAGCGCGAGGATGGGGTGGGTGCGACTCATTTCTCAGTAACCGCCGTCGGTGGCGCAAGTGCTTCACAAACGTTCACCGTCTGGAATGTAGGCGCCGCTGATCTCACGGACTTGGCGGTAGCGGTGACAGGGGCGAATCCGGGGGACTTCGTGGTGGGGCCTCTGGGAGCGACGACGCTGGCTCCGAATGCCACGACGACGCTTACCGTGACGTTTGTGCCCACAGTGAGTGGCGTGCGGCGTGCGGTGGTTTCGATCGACAGCAATGACCGGGATGAGAACCCGTTCGAGATCCAGCTTTCGGGCGAGGGGACTGTGGCTCCGGAAATTGCGGTGTTCACAGGATTGGGAACGGCGGCGGGCGACGAGCGTGTGAATCAGGTGGGAACGAATGAATTTGAAGCGACGCTCCTCGGGAAGGTGGGGGGGACGCATAGCTTCACGATCAAGAATGCGGGGACCTCGGACCTGACGGGCCTGGTCGTGAGTGTGACGGGGGCGAATCCTGGCGACTTCGTGGTGGGGTCTCTGGGAGCGACAATGTTGGCTCCGAATGCCACGACGACGTTTACCGTGACGTTTGTGCCGACCGCTGAAGGGTTGCGCCAGGGAGTCGTTTCGATTGCCAGCAACGATGGGGATGAGAACCCCTTTGCAATCAATCTGTCCGGTAAGGCCGGTACCGCCCCCGAGATCACCCTGGAGCGCATGGATGGTACGCCTTTGGAACACGGCGCGAGCGAGGACTTCCGATCCTTGGGGATCGGCGTTTCCCGGGAACTTACCTTCATACTCAGAAACCTGGGCGACACCGAACTGGTTTTGAGCGGGACATCTCGTGTGGCCGTGGAAGGTCCCAATGCGTCCGACTTCACCGTGACGACTCAGCCCGAATCGCCAGTGCCGGGCGGTGGGCATTCGCTGGACCTGGCAGATCCGGCCTTTGAGTCCCCGGGACTCGGAGTGGGAGGGTGGGCTTATCGTCCGGGCGGGACGTCCTGGGTTTTTGGAGCGAGATCGGGTACCGCCCATAACGGCTCCCCATGGTTTGTGAACCCCGCGCCGTCCGGGGCTCAGGCGGCGTTTGTCCAGAACACGCTTGTAGAGGGTGAGCCGGGAGCCACGTTGTCGCAGGAGATTACCGTGGGTAGACCGGGGAACTACCAGATTTCCTTTTCCGTGGTTCGGCGCGGCAATGGATTTCAGGGGACCGATCTCGCGGTGAGGATGGATGGGGTGACGCTAGGGGTGGTGATGAATGGCAGCCAACCGGATGACATGTGGCGCACCTTCACGGTCCCGTACGAGTGTTCGACGGCAGGTCGTCACGTGCTGTCCTTTGTGGGGACTCGAAGTGGAGGGGATTTCGCCTCGGCGTTGGATGATATCCGCATCCTGGGCACCACTTCGTTTCGGGTTCGGTTCACGCCCTCCGCCGCCGGACTCCGTGAGGCGACTCTGTCGATTGCCAGTAATGACCCGGACGAGAATCCGTTCCAGCTTCTGGTCACCGGAAAGGGACTCACGCCGCGTCTCGCTGTGGAGCTTTCCAGCGGGAATAGGCTCCCCGAAGACGCGAGTCAGACTCTCGGGTGGGCTGCAGTGGGCGATGGTACGAATTTCAATTTCACGTTGCGAAATCTGGGCGAAGGGGACCTCGTCCTCGGCGGGACACCCCGCGTGCTGGTGGGAGGCGCCAACGCCGGAGACTTTTCCGTGACAAGCCAGCCTGAATCTCCAGTGCTTGGAGGCGAAAACAGCGTCGGGGTCGCCAATTCGGATTTCGAAACGCCAAACCAGGGATCGGGCACGTTCGCGTTCAATCCCGGCGGGGCCGATTGGACGTTTGGAATCCAGGCTGGGTTGGCGCACAACGGCTCGATCTGGTTTGCGAACCCCGCACCTTCCGGGGAGCAGGCGGCCTTTATCCGATGCAGTCTTGCGGCAGGCGTGACCGGGGCCAGTCTTTCGCAGGAGATCCACTTCGCAGCGTCCGGTGTTTATCAGGTTCGGTTCTTCGCGGTTCGGCGGAGTTCCCGTTTCCCGGCAACGGATCTCGATGTGAGGATCGACGGTGTGACGCTGGGGACGGTGTCCAATGAAAGCCAGTCGGATGATGAGTGGCGCATGTTTTCCGTGCCGTATGTTTGCACGACTCCGGGACGGCATACGCTTTCCTTCGTCGGCACGCGCCTGGGAGGCAACTACGGTTCCGCATTGGACCATGTGGAGGTTTTGGGCGCGGCCTCCTTCCAGGTGCGATTCTCCCCGTCTGCCGCAGGGACGCGCACAGCGACCTTGTCCTTGGAGAGCAATGACACGAACTCGAATCCGCATGTTTTCCACATCCAGGCCACCGGTCTGAATGGGCCTCCCCAGGCGCCGGCGTTCACGAGTGCGGACCATGTGGACTTCACCGTGGGCGCGGCCGGATCGTTTACGGTCACCGCCAGCGGGGAACCGGCGCCGACGTTTCACACGCTGGATGCATTGCCGGAAGGGGTCACCCTGGGCCCCGCGGGGGTCCTGAGTGGCACCCCGGCGCCGGGTGCGGTTGGGAGTTATCCCCTGACGATCCGGGCTGCCAATGGAGTCGATCCGGAGGCCATCCAGTCGTTTCTCCTGACCGTGCTGCCGCCTCCGAACCGCGCGCCGGTTCTGACGCAGCCCCGGGACGGATTGGTGGATGAACTGGCTCCGTTCTCGCTTCAGCTTTCGGCGTTGGACCCGGATCTGCCGGCCCAGGTGCTGACGTATGACCGGGTGAGCGGTCCGGAAGGATTGACCGTGAGCGCGACGGGATTGGTGGCTTGGATCCCGTCGGAGAGCCAGGGGCCGGGGATCTATCCGGTGGAGGTGCGGGTGACGGACAATGGGGTGCCACCGCTGAGTGACCGTAAACAGTTCACCGTCGTGGTGAACGAAGTGCCGGATCCGGTCGTGCGCACGGTGTGGCAGATTGGAGCGGACAATCTGCGGACGGAGGTTCCCTACCGTCCGTCAGGCGAGTTCAGCATTGAGGATGCGAGGAACACGTCGCCGCCCGGGTTGGTGACGGTGGCGGACGTGCCATTTGGAACAGCCGGGATTCCCGCCCAGGATGACGACTTCTATTTTGCCGGATTCTATCCGGTGGGCTTCAACCGGCTGGCGTCGTCGCTGCGCGTTGCGGTGGACGAGCCGGCGTTGGCTTGGGAGCGGGCACTGACCCGGAGGGACTCCACCAACCGGATGCATTTTGTGTTGGATCCGATCCAGGTGACGGGGGTGTCCGCCTTTCGTCTGAGCTTTGAATTGTTGGCGGGCGGCGGAATGTCGGGCGGAGTGGT
>JAEUHD010000273.1 GCA_016793645.1 Verrucomicrobiales bacterium | reverse complement strand
TTCGCCACCGCCGTGCGCTCCGCGAGGTTGTTGTAGGTGCGGCCCTTGGGACTGCTCCAATAGCCATAACCCTCCCGGGTCAGCCGGAGCAGCGTCTGAAGGGTCGCCCGCGGGCTCGACGTATCCGGCGGTTCAAGCGGCCGGCGAACCTCCGGTTCCTGACCCAGCACGATGCCGACCAGGGACGTAAGGGCCACCAGGGCCAGGACTGCCATTTTCAGGGGGAGACGTTCCGATTGCATGGGGGTCGAAGACGCTACGACACGGTAGCCCCGACGATACCGCCGCATCCACGGACGATGCAATGCCTCCCCGCCTCCAGCCTTCCCCGCCCGACTTCGGCGGCATCGGGAGTGGTCCGCGCCACCGAACGGAGAGGAGTCATTACCCATTTCGGATTTGAAACGATTCCCATGGTTGCGAGACGGTGGAAACCATGCCTACGGACTGTTCCCCCGGTCCCTCGTCCCGGCGGCTCCTCGCCGCCCTGGTTCTGGGCGCCTGGGCCTCGCTTCACGGACTCGCCGCCGCGGAACCGCCGGCCTCGGCCCCCGCAAAGCCGGTGTCGGTGGCCGGCGCGGTCGTGGAGGAACGGCGCCAGCCGGAATGGAGCGAGTTCCACGGATTCGTCCGATCCCGGAACAAGGTGGACGTTATCGCCCAGGTCATGGGTCGCGTGAAGGCGGTGCACGTCCAGGCGGGGCAAAAGGTCGCCGCCGGGGATCTGCTGCTGGAACTCGATTCGGACGAATGGAAGGCGAAGCTGGCGGCGGCGGAGTCCCATGCCGCGGCGGCCGAGGCGGTCGAGGTCGAGGCCGGCCAGTTCCTCACCCGTATCCAGACCCTGTTTCCGCAGGGGGCCGCGACCCGGGAGGAGCTGGACGCCGCGATCGCCCGTCAGAAGAGCGCCCACGCCGCGGTGGAGGCCGCCCGGGCGCAGGTGAAGGAGAGTCGCGAGCTGCTCCGCTATTCCGAAGTGCGCAGCCCCATCCGGGGCATCGTCGTGGACAAGCGGGTGAATCCCGGGGATTTCTCCGTTCCAGGACTCGCCGGCGCCCAGGGCTTCGCCTCGGGCGCCACCTTGATGACGATCTACGACCCGGACGCGCTCTGGTTCGAGTGCGCCATCCCGGAGCGCCATGCGTCCTCCGTGACGGTGGGAACCCAGGCCCGAATCCTTCTCGGCCCGTCCCGGACCGAGGTGGAAGGCCGGTTCGTGGAGGTGGTCCCCGGAGTCGATGACGTCGCGCGGACGTTCATCGGCCGGATCGACCTCCCGGCCTCGTCGGAATTGAAGCTCGGGATGTTTGGCCGGGTCCGGTTCCCCACCGGCGAGCGGTGGATCGTGGACGCCCCTGCTCACGCGATCGTGCCGCGCGGACAGCTCGATACCGTGTTCGTCGTGGAGTCGGGGAAGGCCCGCCTGCGATTGGTCCGGACGGGCCGACCGACGGAGCGGGGGCTGGAGATCCTCTCCGGTCTCAAGGCGGGGGAGCGGGTGATTGTGAACCCGCCCCAAAACCTCCGGGATGGTGATCCCGTCACCGACGAAGGCTCCCCCAAATGACCCCGTCGGCACCGCGGCCCGAACACGGCGTGATGGGACGCATCGTCGCCTTCTTCGTCGATTCCAAGATCACCCCGCTGCTGGTGGTCCTCTCCATCGTCCTCGGGGTCGTCGCCGTCCTCGGCCTTCCCCGCGAGGAGGAACCGCAGATCAACGTCACCGTCATCGACCTGTTCGTCGATCTTCCGGCGGCGCCCGCTGCGGAGGTGGAGCAGCGCGTCAGCCGGCCCCTCGAGAAGCTCATGCGGGAGCTGCCCGGGGTGGAATACGTGTATTCCACCACCACGGAGAACCGGTCCATGGTCTCGTTGAGGTTCTTCGTCGGATACCCCGCCCAAAAGGCCATCGTCGAGGCGCACGCCAAGGTCAACGCCAACCTGGACATCCTACCCCTGGGAGCCTCCAAGCCGCTGATCAAGGTCAAGTCGATCGACGACGTCCCGATGCTCACCCTCACCCTGTGGAGTGACCGGCAGGACCACTACATGCTCCGCCGCCTGGCCGTGCAGCTGGAGGAGGAAATCAAGGGTGCGGAGGGCGTCGGGGAAACCGTGATCTTCGGCGGACAGAAACGCGAGGTCCGCATCCATCCCGACCGGGCCGCCATGCACGCCCACCGGCTCATGCTGGTGGACCTCCTGTACTCCCTTTACCAGGGCAACTACCCGATGAGCAGCGGGAGCCTGAACCTCGGGGACACCGAGGTTCGGACCGACACCCTGTCCGCCTACCGGTCCGTCGAGGACATCGGAAACACCCAGACCAAGAATTATGACGGCACCATCATCGCGACCCCGCGGGCTCCGATCCGCCTCAAGGACATCGCCCGGATCGTGGATGGCCCCGGGGAGCCCGATCAGTACGTCTTCCATGCCTTTGGCCGCGGACATTCCCCGCAGGCCGGGGAAACCGCTCCCCGTTCCCCGGGATCCCTCTCACCTGCGGTGACCCTGTCCGTGGCCAAGCTGCCCGGGACGGGCGCCAGCGCCGTGGCCGGACGCGTCCTGGAGCGGGTCGAAGCCCAGCGTGGACGGTTGATTCCCCCGGATGTTCATCTCGAGATCACCCGCAACTACGGTCGCACGGCCGCGGACAAGTCCAACGAACTCCTCTTCCACATGGGCATCGCCGTGTGCTCCGTCACGCTGCTGATCGGACTGTTCCTCGGATGGCGGGAGTCCCTCGTCGTGGCGGTCGCCATCCCGGTCACGCTCGCCCTCACCCTGAGTGCGTTCTACTTCCTCGGATACACCCTCAACCGCATCACGCTCTTCGCCCTGATCTTCTCCATCGGCATCCTGGTGGACGACCCGATCGTGGACATCGAGAACATCGTCCGCCACCTGCGCGCAGAAAGCGGGCGGGGACGCAGCCTCATCACGATCATCATCGAGGCGGTCAACGAGGTCCGCAGCCCGCTCATCCTCGCGACCCTCGCGGTCATGGCGGCGATCCTCCCGATGGCCCTGGTCCGGGGCCTGATGGGACCCTACATGCGGCCCATCCCGGTCGGGGCATCGAGCGCGATGTTCCTGTCCATGATGGTGGCCTTCGTCGTCACCCCTTGGGCGGCCGCGCGGATCCTGAAGAAGGCCGGCTCCCATGCCCATGGACACGACGAGGAGACGCGGATGACGCGGCTCTATCGGCAGGCCATGACCTTCCTGCTCGGCGGCCGCGGCCACCAATGGCTCTTCCTCGGCGGCGTCGCACTCCTGCTGGTGGGCGCCATCGCCTTCGTCCCCCTCGGCTGGGTCAAGGTCAAGATGCTGCCCTTCGACAACAAGAACGAGTTCCAGGTCATCCTCGACATGCCCGAGGGCACGTCCCTGGAGCGGACCGCAGCCGCCGCGGGAGAAATGGCCGCGGCCATCGCGGAGTTGGATACGGTCGAGCACGTCCAGGTGTACGCCGGCCTCGCCTCACCGTTTAATTTCAACGGACTGGTGCGCCACTACTACCTGCGCAAGGGGGCCTCCACTGCGGACCTTCAGGTCAACCTGACGGACCGGCATCACCGCAAACAGCAAAGCCACGAGATCGCCAAGCAGGTCCGGGAACGCATCCGCGACATCGCGGAACGCCATCACGCCAAATTCAAGGTGGCCGAGGTTCCCCCGGGACCGCCCGTCCTGGAGACGCTGGTGGCGGAAATCTACGGGCCCGACGAAGCCACCCGCACGCGTCTGGCCGGAAAGGTCGAAACCATTTTCCGCGAGACACCCGGCGTCGTGGATGTCGACAACTGCCGGCTTTACGACCAGCCGAAGATCCTCTTCGAGGTCGATCGCGAAAAGGCGTCGGTCTATCACCTCGACCCCGAAATGTGCGCCCAGAACCTGAGCATTGGGTTGAACGGGCGGGTGGTCGGCGTGCTGCACGATCCGCGGGAACGCGAACAGGTGGACATCCGGCTCCGCCTGCCCGAGTCGGAACGCTCCTCGGAGCAGGATCTCCTCGCCCTGCCGATCCGCGGACGCGACCACCGCTTCATCACCCTGGGAGAGGTGTTGACGACGCGGAAATCGATCACCGACCAGCGGATCCATCACAAGAACCTGCTGCCGGTGTCCTATGTGATCGCCGATGTGGCCGGGGTCATCGAGAGCCCGGCGTACGCCATCCAGGCGGTGGCCGACAAGATCCGGGCCCTCAAGCCCAACGACGGTCCGGACCAGGGCGTGGACGTGTACTTCACCCGCCAGCCCACCAACGACTCGCGCCTCAGCCTCAAGTGGGATGGCGAAATGCACGTCACGTATGAGGTCTTCCGCGATCTGGGGCTCGCCTTCGCCGGGGTGCTGCTTCTCATCTACATGCTGGTGGTGGGCTGGTTTAATTCCCACTCCACGCCGCTGATCATCATGGCGGCCATTCCGTTCTCGCTCATCGGCATCCTCCCGGCCCACGCCGCCATGGGGGCCTTCTTCTCCGCCACCTCGATGATCGGATTCATTGCCGGCGCCGGTATCGTCGTCCGCAATTCCATCATCCTCGTGGACTTCATCCAATTGAAGCTCTCCGAGGGGGGTCCCCTGCAACAGGCCGTCATTGATGCCGGAGCCATCCGCTTCCGACCCATGGTGCTCACAGCCGCCGCCGTGGTGGTGGGTTCCGCCGTCATTCTCTTCGACCCCATCTTCCAGGGCCTGGCGGTCTCCCTGATGGCCGGCGAGGTGGCCTCGCTGCTCATCAGCCGTATGGCGGTGCCCGTCCTCTATTCCATGGTCCACGGAGGCGGGAC
>JAEUHD010000259.1 GCA_016793645.1 Verrucomicrobiales bacterium | reverse complement strand
CACGCTGTCGTCGTGCCGCTCACCGACAACCCTGAATGACAACGTATTGGTGAAAAAGGCGAGTTCCCGGTCTAGATGCGCAACGCTCAGCACGACGGGACCGACCCCGCGGACACCAGCCGGGGCCGCGGCGCCGGCCATCAGCAATCCGATGAGTGCCAGGCAACGGCGAAGGACGAACGGGCGGGGGGTCATGCGAGCACGGGTTCGGCAGTGCTGGGCGCAACCGTCGTTGGAACGCGGGTGGGCGTCGCCGGATTGGCGTTCGCCATCCGCGCGAAACTGGCGCTCGCCGCTCCGAGCCGCTCGTGCAGATGCGCGCCGACCCGCAGCGCATTGGCGATGATGGTGAGCGTTGGATTCACCGCGGCGCTCGAGACGAAGAAGCTGCCGTCCACCACGTAAAGGTTGTCGAGGTCGTGCGCGCGGCAGTTCAGATCAAGCACGCTCGTCGCCGGGTCTTCGCCGAATTTTGCCGTGCCCACCTGGTGGCCGAGGCCGCTCGTGCCGAGCTTGTGGGTGAAGGTGGTGACGCTGCCGGCGTTGAAATACCTTCCGTTGGGCAGGATGTGGCAGCCGCAGCCGATGCCCTTGAGGACTTCCTTCCAGCGCCCCATCAGACGATCGAACTCGGCGGCGTTGGTCTCCGTATAGTCAATGACGATGCGGCCGTCCCTGCCCAAGCGGACCTGATTGTTCGCCCGGGGAAGGTCCTCGCTCGTCAGCCACCAGTCCACCGAGTGTCTCGACACAAACTCGATATCGAGCGGCGCATACCGGGCCTCGCTGCCCTCCAGTTCCGCCGGACTGACCTTGCCGAGCGTCTGAATCTGGCCCATGGGAAACTCAAACCCGGGCTCGCCCCAGTAGTAGTCGAAGACGCTGAGTGACTTCTGGAACTTCGTCGGGTTGGTCTTGAACGAACTCACGCCGAGGATGCTGCCGAGGACATGCTTCATCAGGTTGCGTCCCAGCAGGCCGGAGGAATTCGCGAGGCCGTTCGGATGCCGGTCGTTCGCCGACCGCAGCAGCAACGCCGCCGAATTGATGGAGCCGCAACTGACCACGAACACATCCGCGGTGAAGATGACCGGCTCGCCGTCAAGGCGGACCTCGACACCGGTAACCTCGCGTCCGCTGGCGTCGGTCAGAAGTCGCTCGGCCCTGGTGTCCACCAGCAGCGTGACGTTCGGCTCGGCCATCACGGGGCGGACGGCGCTGACCTCGGCGTCCGACTTCGCGTGGACCAGGCACGGATAGCCGTCGCAGGTGGAGCAGCGGATGCACGGGCTCAGGTGGGGCTGCTTCTCGTTGAGGCGAACTCCGAGGGGCGTGTAGCTTGGCGTCAGGCCCTGCGCCTTCAGTGCGTCTGTGATTTCCGCGATGCGCGGTTCATGGCTGACTGCCGGCCATGGGTACGGTCCGCTGCGCCACGGCTCGGTGGGGTCCAGTCCGGCTTCTCCGTGAACGTGATAGAGTTGCTCCGCGCGGGCATACCACGGTTCCCAGTCGCGATATTTCAGCGGCCACTCGGGTGAGACGCCATCCACATGCCGGACCGCCTCGAAGTCGCGTTCGCGCAGCCGGAAGAGTGCCGCGCCATAGAGCTTGGTGTTGCCGCCGACGTGGTAACACATTCCCGCCCGCAAATCGTTTCCATCCCGGTCCTGCCAGACCTCCGGGCCGAAATAGCGCGTGGTGTTGAAGGCGACCTTGGTGTCCCAATTCTCCTTTTCCCGTGGCAGGAATGGCCCACGCTCCAGGACCAGAATGCGCTTGCCCGTCGTGGCGAGCTCGTGCAGCACCGTGCCTCCCCCGGCGCCGGTACCAATAATAATGATGTCGAAATGATCCATGTTCCGGGTTGGGTCGGAGATGTTTCGCCTTCCTTACGCACAATGAGGGCCGGCGGGGTCCTGGTCGGGAGACGTGGTTTTGGACGTCGGATGACAGGCCCATGGCGGTGGGATTTCCCGGCCTCCCGGTCGTTCGCCGCTGCGCGGGCAGGGGCGGGAGCAGGGTTTCTTCCGGGCGAGCTCGCGTCCTAGGGAGGATTCCCTGGCGGGTCCGGAAATCGGGATTGGCGGCGCGATGTCTCCCAGGAGTTGCATGGGGAAGGAATGCGCCAGCGACTATTCAATGCGGCGGACCGTCAGGGTTCCGAAGGGAACGATGGTTCCATTGATCCGTGCCGGATAGCCTTCGAATCGGGTGACCACTCCCCGCGGCGCGGTGACCAGGTCCGGCGAGGTGAAGTCCGCGCCGCTATCCGTGCCCGCGTCGAAGCCATAGAGAGTCACAGTCTGCTCTTCGATCCATTCGCCATCGGCGCCGAGGAGGTTCAATCCGGCGACCCCGGTGAACCAGTCGGGACTGGGCGCAATCATCGAAACCAGCGTCAACAGCGGGAAATCCCGGGTGGTCGCCTGCGGAAACGTGATGAGGCGCTGGCCCGGACTGCCCAGCCCGCTTGCGGTCAGGGTGAAGTAGGCGTGACCTGCCGGGATGGTTGCCTGGATTTCCGCCGCCAACGTGCCCTGTTGGCCGCGCTCGGCCATTAGACGAATGCCTTCGCTCGCGACGTCGCCCTCCTTCCAAAAGTGGACTTTGTCGTTGTGGACTCCGCCGACCGGACCTGACCAGTGCGCGCCTGGAGGCCAGGCGCCGGGATGGGTTTGCTGGCTCCAGGTGGAATCAAAGAGAACCTCGAATCGCGCGGTGTAGTCGGCGACCACGCGGAAGAAGGCAGGGGTGTCAGCAAGCGGAACCGCCGCCGTGGTCTCCGTCGTGGGCTGCCCAACGTTCTGCCAGGGTCCGCTGAAGGATGCCCGCTTCTGAAGCTGATAGGTCGGCCGTCCGCCAGACCAGTTCAGCATCGCAACGGCGCCGTCCGCAGCGATGGAGACCGAGGGTGCAGTCGGAACCGTTTCGCCCGCGGCAAGGGCGCCGAACGTCAACCACAACATGCCCAGGGAAGAAGGAAGCGATGGTGATTTCATCATGCTGACGAGTCGGATGGTTTGGTCTGTCCTTACAGGTTCTACGCGCGGCCAGGGGGAAAAGGCGTCTCTCATCGCTTCGCCGAGTCGAGGGGCTTCAGTCGGGCGCCGAAACCGGCAACGTTAAGCCGCAGCCGGTGGTGCCGGTCTGTGCTGCAACTCAGTTCAGATCGGACAGCGCCGATTTGCCGAAGAGGCCGTCAATCGGATCCTTCTTGCCGGCTTTCACCTCGATCAGGCGGGGCCAGAGCCGGTCGGCCTTGGCCTTGTTGCCCGCCACGTCCTTTTCCCAAAGTTCCGCCGCGCCCTTGGTGTGTTGCAATACGAGCTGCCCGTCCACGATGGACCAGACCAGCGGATTGGCTGGACGCACTTTGCCGATGCTTGCCGCGTATCCGCAGAAGCCACCGTAGGCTGGCGCGTACTTCGCCGGATCGCTCTCGAACAGGGCGCGGTGTTCCTGTGAGGCGAAGTGGTAGAGCGCGCCGTCGTGTTGCGAGGTGATTCTCGCGTCGCCTTTCACCGGTCGGCCGTCGGTAAAATAAGAAACCGCATCGAAGCCATGGATGGCGAGGCCGTCCTTGCTCTTGTTGACAAGAATCTTGTGTCCGGCCTGGGGGTCTGCCCGCAGCGCAAAGGCTGAAGCCAGCGAGAGAAGAGTCAGGGTGAGGATTCGTTTCATGGTGCGATCGGTGTTCGTGTTGCGTTGTGCATTCATTTGCGGAGATGGGTCGCGGAGCAGCGCGAATCCTTTCAGCGACCGGTAGGGACCGCGGTTCGATGCTCAAAGGAGGAGCCCCCGTGCCGTGTGCGTGACGCGGACCGGGAAGGGAACTGCAGGCGAGACGTGTCGCCTTTCAAGAAGCCCTCGTTGTCCGCAGGACCTGTGTGGAGTGGTCACCGTTTGGTCTGCGTTGAAGCGCTGCGGCCGACGCGAGGCGCCTCGACCGACACGGGAGGCGCGTATGCTCACAGGGAAAACAACTGCACCCGCACTTCGGCAAATGGGCGCAGGCGATGAGTGTGATCACCTTGCGGTCACAACTCGACGCCGCACACGACCGCGGGACGGCTGTACGGATCCATTGCGTTGCACCGCCGTCGCGGTGTCCGACTCTTCCCCCGGTACGGTGAGTCTGGGTTGAAGCAGTTTCGCCACCAGTCCGGTCCATCCCGTCTGGTGCGATGCGCCCACGCCCCGGCCGGTATCGCCGTGGAAATATTCGTGGAAGAGGACGTGGTCCCGGAAGTGGGGGTCGGTTGAGAGCTTCGGATGCTGCTTCAGGACCGGACGCTGGCCGTCGGCACCGGCGAGGAACAGGCGGGTCAGGCGTCGGGAAAGTTCCGCGGCGACCTCATTCAGGCTCATCCAGCGTCCGCTGCCCGTGGGGCATTCGACCTTGAAGTCCTCCCCGTAGTAGTGGTGAAACCTTTGCAGTGACTCGATCAGCAGGTAGTTCACGGGCATCCAGATGGGGCCGCGCCAGTTGGAATTGCCGCCGAAGAGTCCGTTCAGGGACTCCCCCGGCCAGTACGACACCTCATGGGCCATTCCGCCGGCGTCGAAGCGATAGGGTTCGGTTTCGTGGGCCTTCGACACGGCACGTACGCCGAAATCGGACAGGAACTCGCGCTCGTCGAGCAGCCGGCGCAGGAGGCATTTCATGCGGTGTCCACGCAGAAGGGAGAGCAGACGACGCTCCCCCATGCCGGACCGGTCCCACTTCGAGACGAGGGTGGCCAGGTCGGGCCGGTTGGTGAGGAACCACTCCAGCCGTTCCTTGAACCCGGGCAGCGCGTCGAGGAGTTCCGACTCCAGGGTTTCGACGGCAAACAGCGGGATCAACCCGACCATCGACCGCACCTGAAGGGGGATGCGTCCCCCGTCCGGCAGGCAGAGCTGGTCGTAGTAGAACTCGTCCGATTCGCTCCACAACCCGAGGGTGTTTTCACCCACGCCGTTGATGGCGGCGGCAATGTGGAGGAAGTGCTCGAAGAACTTTGTCGCGATGTCCTCATAGGTCCTGTTGTGTCGCGCAAGCTCGAGCGCGATGCGCATGAGGTTGAGGGAATACATTGCCATCCAGCTCGTGCCGTCGGCCTGGTTGATGTGGCCGCCGGTGGGCAGCGGGGCGCTGCGGTCGAAGCAGCCGATGTTGTCCAGACCGAGGAACCCTCCCTGGAAAATGTTCCGCCCCTGGGCGTCCTTCCGGTTCACCCACCAGGTGAAATTCAGCAGCAGCTTGTGGAAGACCCTCTCCAAAAACGCGAGGTCTCCCGGGTCGCCGGGGTTGGCCGAGCGACGCTCCTTGCGGTCCATCTGGAAGACGCGCCACGTCGCCCACGCATGAACCGGCGGATTGACATCGCCGAAGGCCCACTCATAGGCGGGCAGTTGTCCGTTCGGGTGCATGTACCATTCGCGCGTGAGCAGCACGAGCTGGCTCTTGGCGAACTCGGCATCCACCAGCGCAAACGGGAGGGTGTGGAAGGCGAGGTCCCACGCCGCGTACCAGGGATACTCCCACTTGTCGGGCATCGAAATGATGTCGGCGTTGTTGAGATGGTTCCATTCATGGTTGCGGCCCGCCCGGCGCCCGGGCGGCGGCGAAATCTGCGCCGGGTCCCCGGCGAGCCACTCCCGCACGTCGTAATGAAAGAACTGCTTGGACCAGATCATGCCGGCCAGGGCCTGGCGTTGGACAAGGCGTTCATCCGGGTCGGGCAGGTTTCTCTGCAGATGTGCGTAGAATTCGTCCGCTTCCCGGCGGCGAAGGTCGAACACCGATTCAAAATCTTCCTGCGACCACGGCCGCTCCGGGGTTGGGGAGGATGCGACGTCGGCGGCGATCAGGCGAAGACGGACACGGACCGAGCCGCCGGGCGGGGCGGTGAGCACGTGGTGCGCGGCGACCTTGGTTCCCAACCTGGCGGGATTCACCGCACCGCGGTTCCCGTGGACGATGCACTCGTGAACGGCGTCCTTGCAGTGGCCGGGGGCATGGGTGCCGTAAAGCCGTCGGGAGTTGGTTTCGTTTTCGGTAAACAGGAGTTCCGGCGAACCGTCCCACTGAAGCGCGTAGGTCCCGAGGTCGGCGTGCTCGGCGATCACTCCCGGGCTGGGGCCGTCCACGGCGCGGAGGAGCGGCTTTTGTGCGCCGGGTTTCCAGGACCAGGTGTTGCGGAACCAAAGCTGGGGCAGGATGTGAAGCGTCGCGGCGTCCGGTCCGCGGTTGTGGGCCGTGACCTGCATCAGGAGGTCCCGGGGCCCCGCCTTCGCGTACTCGACCTCGACATCCCAGTAGCGGTCGTCGTCAAAAATGCCGGTGTCGAGCAGTTCGAATTCGGGCAGGCGGGGGTCGCCGCGGCGCCGCGCGTTTTCCCCGACCAGCCGGTCATAGGGGAAGGCCCGTTGCGGATACTTGTAGAGCATCCTCAACCACGAGTGCGTCGGGGTCGCATCGAGGTAGTAGTAGAGTTCCTTGGCATCCTCACCGTGATTGCCCTCGCCATTGGTGAGTCCGAACAGGCGTTCCTTCAGGATGGGATCCTGCCCGTTCCAGAGCGCGACCGACAGGCACAGGCGCGACTGCTCGTCGCTCATCCCGGCGAGGCCGTCCTCTCCCCACCGGTACGCCCGGCTGCGGGCGTGATCGTGCGGAAGATGTTCCCAGGCGTCGCCCCGGGGCGAGTAGTCCTCGCGGACCGTGCCCCACTGGCGTTCGGAGAGGTAGGGGCCCCAGAGGCGCCATGGTTCGGAACCGGCATTGGCGGCGGCAAGGCGGCGGGATTCAGCGTTGGGTGGGATCATGAAGGGGGGCGGTGATGGGCATGGTGCGGGTTTGGGTTCCACGAATCGGTCGACGGGAGACTCCTCCCCGCTCAGCCGCCCGTTTCGAATCCGGGGTACAGCGTCATGCCGCCATCCACAAAGATGCTGGCGCCATGGATGTAGTCGGAATCGTCACTCGCCAGCCAGACGGCGGCGCGTCCGATGTCGTTGGGCTCGCCGATGCGCTTGTAGGGGATGAGCTTCATCAATTCCCGATAGGCTTCCGGAGTGCCCCAGGCCTCCATGTTGATGGGGGTCCGCACGGCGCCGGGGCAGACCGAGTTCACCCGGATCCGATGGGGCGCCACTTCCTGGGCGATGCTCTTCATCATCAGCATCACGCCCCCCTTGCTCGCGGCGTAGTTGACGTGTCCGGCCCACGGAATGACCTCGTGGACGCTGCTCATGCAGATGATCTTGCCCGCGGCGCATGAAACGTCCTCGCGGACGCCGCGTCGCTTGAACTCACGGATGGCTTCCCGCGAGCAGAGAAACTGGCCGGTGAGATTCACATCGAGGACGAACTGCCAGTCCGCGAGCGACATCCGGTCGATCGGCGCGTCCTTCTGGAGTCCGGCGTTGTTGACGAGGATGTCGATGGTCCCGAATTCGCGGATCATGGTCTGGAACATTCCCTGAACCTCGTCCTCCCGGGCGACGTTGGCCCGGTGCGCGTAGGCGTTCACGCCGCAGCGGGTCGCCTCCCTCACGACTGCCTCGGCCGCCTCCGGCCGGGACACGTAATTGACGACCACGTCAGCGCCGGCATGTGCCAGCGCGAGGGCGACGGCCTGGCCGATTCCGGAGTTGGCACCGGTGACGAGGGCCTTTTGTCCCTTCAGGACCCTGCTGATGGGGAGTGCGGGCAGGTGCGCCTCGGGAAGGCCCTCCTCGCGGAGGTGTCCGTTCATGAGGTCGTGCATTTCCCCGGGAAGGGACGCCGTGGTGCCGTTTGCAGCGGACCTGGAAGG
The DNA here is from genome assembly GCA_016793645.1 of Verrucomicrobiales bacterium. Lineage (GTDB taxonomy): Bacteria > Verrucomicrobiota > Verrucomicrobiia > Limisphaerales > UBA9464 > UBA9464. The sequence continues at coordinate 10,941 of JAEUHD010000259.1, read as the reverse complement.
CGGGAGGACCGGGGGGATGATTTCGGCGGTGGTGTGCGTGGGCATGTTGATTTCGTGTTCGCGGCATCGTCGGGAGCGGAGCTGGTTTCCTTACACGGGCTGGATGGCTTCGGGAGGGATGGACTCTGGCCGAGGGGAGTCCCAAAAATAATCCTGTAAGGAACTCCGGACTTCCGCGACAGAACCGCAGGGACCGGGTCTCGAGAACCGGAGGTCCCCGGATGAATGACAGGCGAACACAACCGAACGAAGGGTCCGTGGGTGAACCTCCGGAGGCTCCTCCTTCCGAATTGCCGGGAGATGAGCGGGCACGCGTCCCACTCGTTGGACTCGGGGCTGACGCTGCTTCAGCGCCCTGGGATCGGCCTGCACCTGATGTTCTGCCGCTTTTGCCGCCGGTACTGGAGGCAGCTCCGATGGCTGCGCTTGACGACGCGGAGATCGGCGGACGCAATCACCCCGGTCCCCCCATTGTCGGATGTCACTCGCAACCGCCTAAAACAATCGCTCCGGCAGCCGACAGCCCCGACCACGGCTCCGGGGATCGATTCCTCACCCCGACCGAATGAACCCCCCGTTGGATCATGACCACCGCCGCTGACCCATCACCGCCTCCCGGAGAACCCCCGGCCGGCGTGCTCCCGGGCCCGACCTCCGCCCACGATCTCAACCCGGAGCGGTGGGTGGACGACCATGGGGACTACCTGTTCCACTACGCGCTCTCCCGGTTGCGGGATCGGGCCCGGGCGGAGGATTTTGTTCAGGAGGCGCTCCTCGCCGCGCTCCGCAGCACCGACCGTTATCTTGGGCGCTCCTGCGAACGCTCCTGGCTGACCGGCATTCTCAAGCACAAGCTGCTGGACCACTTTCGGAAGGCGGGGAGGGAAACGAATTTTTCCGATCTGGAGTTCTACGGCGAGGAAGAGGGCAAGACTTTCGAGAACCAGGCGTTTCCGGACCATTGGAACGCGGCCTGCGCGCCCACGGAATGGGAGGAGGCGGGGGCGGCCCTCGACCGGGAGGAGTTCTGGCGCGTGTTCCACCGCTGCTCGGGCAAGTTGCCGGAACGCGTGGCCCGTGTGTTCCTCCTTCGGGAGGTGGACGACATTTCCAGCGAGGAGATTTGCCGAACGCTGAACATTTCCCCCAACAATCTCTGGGTGATGCTTCACCGTGCACGGCTGGCGTTGCGACGATGCCTGGAGATGAACTGGTTCGGCGTTCGCCGGGAAGGGGAGGGTGACGCATGAAAGCCCTCCTCGGCTGGCTGAAGTGGCGTTCGATCCTGGTGCTTGCCGCGTTGACGCCGTCCTGCCGGCAGGTGGCGCGGCTGGCGTCCCGCCGTTATGAACATCCCTTGGGACCCTGGATGCGGCTGCGTATCCGGGTGCATTTGTCGATTTGCGATGCCTGTGAACGGTATCTCCGCCAACTCGACGTGCTGCACGAGGCGGCGGGTCAGCTCGGGGAAAAGTTCCCGAGCCTGGGCACCGAGGCTCGTCTCGCCGCTGAAGCCAAGGAACGGCTCAAGGCGCGGTTGCGGTGCGAGAAGGTGGGGTGAGCAGCCCCGTCGGCGGTGGCCGCGTCGGATGGAGGTTCCGCGCGACTCAGTTCCCACCCGGGATGCGTGGGGAGGGGACCGTGCGTCTTCCGTTCGCCAAAGGGATGCCATGGACCTCGTGTAAGGCGTGGACCCTCGGTGCGACCCACTGCTCGAATGCAACTCCGCATCACCTTCGGCCCCGCCTGGGAGCCGCTGGATGGCGCCCGCCGACTGACCAACATGTCCACCGGACGGCTCGGTGTGCAGATCGCCAATGCGTTCACCGACGCGGGTTGGAATGTGCATTGCCTGCGGGGGGAGGGCGCGACCTACGGCGGCGCGCTCCACACCCGGGAAGTGGAGTCCTTCACCACCAACGACGACCTCGCCGAAAAACTGGAACGCATCGGCCGTCTCCGGAGGGTGGACGCGGTGTTTCATGCCGCCGCGCTTTGCGACTACCGGATTGCCCGGGTGACCAACGCGGCGGGAGAGGACGTCCGCTCCGCCAAGATCGCCACGCGGGACGGCCGGCTTCTGCTCGAACTCGAACCGGCCACCAAGGTCCTGCCCAGCCTTCGCCAATGGTTTCCGCAGGCCCGACTGGTGGGCTGGAAGTATGAATTGGCGGGGGGACGGAACGACGCCTTTTCGAAGGCCTGGCGGCAGCTCCGCGAATGCGCCACCGATGCGTGTGTGCTCAACGGCGCGGCCTACGGGGAGGGATTTGCCGTGTGTCGTCCGGACGGTTCCGTGAGGGCCTGCTCCGGCCCAACCCGGCTCGCCGAGGCGTTGCTCGCCTGGCTCGCGGAGGAGGAACCCTCCACCCGTTCCGTTTCCGGACTCGAATCCCGGGACAGAACCCTGGCCCGGCGTACCCGTCCCCGGAGCAGTCCCGGACTTGGAATCCTGGAGGCCGTGTCCCGCGTGGAAGCCGTCGTTCCCGCCTGAGTTTCCGAAAAGACTCCGAGACGGCGATCCACCATCGGTGCCGCCGCGATGAGGGGCCCAACGCGCCCGTTCACCCATTCCCTGATGAAATCCTGCAAACACCACCTGCGCGTGGCCTGGTTCTTCCAATGGGTCGCCGCCGCGATCCTGGCACAGACGTTGTTCTTCAAGTTCACGGGCGCCGAAGAATCGAGGTTCATCTTCACGGCCCTCGGAGTTGAACCCTGGGGACGCTTCGCGACCGGACTGCTCGAGTTGGTCGCGGTCGTGTTGCTGCTCACCCCACGTTGGGCGGCGTGGGGTGGGATGCTGTCCCTGGGTCTCATGTCCGGGGCGATTCTTGGACACCTGACCCGGCTGGGATTGGTGGTCCGGAATGACGGAGGCCTGCTGTTTGGCCTGGCCACCACGGTGTTCGTCGCCGCCGCCGCAGTCGTCTGGCTGCGGAGGTTTCAATTGCCGTTCCTGAAGGGGTCGGCTCCCAGGGAATGTCGCGTTTGAGCCGCCGTTCCCGTCGGACGTGGTCCCCTCCTCATCCGCGGCGACGATCCTGTAAGGAGTTCAGCTCCCCGCCGACTCAACCGCGTGACGATCACCCCGCACCGTTCCCCATCATGACCTCAACCCTCGCTCCCGAGTTGATAGGAGTGCGCGTCTCGGAATCCACGTCGGTCGCCCTCGCGGAGTCGGTCGGGTGCTCCCAGGGCGACCCGGATTCCGACGCCCGCAGGATCCTGACTGCCGCGGTGGAAATCCTGCGCCAGGGCGAGGAATTGCTGGGGGTGTTGTCCGACGAGGACTACACGCGGAGGCTGCCCGCGTCCTTCAATGGCACGATGGGCGGGCACCTTCGACATTGCCTGGATCACTTTACGAGCCTGTTGCGCGGTCTCGATTCCGACCTCGTGGACTACGATCACCGGGAACGGGACCCCCGGATCGAACGCGATCCGGCCTTTGCCCTCGGCATCCTGCGGCGCCTGCGAATGGAACTCGGGCGCATGGATCCCGGGGCGCTCGCCACGCCCGTGTTCGCCCGCTGCGAGGTCAGCTATGACCACGGCGATTCACCGGTAACGCGATCCAGTCTCGGACGCGAACTCGTGTATGCCGTCGCGCACGGAATCCACCATTACGCGATCATATCGGTCATGGCCCGCCTGATGGGCTCGGAACTGCCGCCGCACTTCGGCATCGCGCCGTCCACGGTGGCCTATCGGAGGAGTGTCCCTGGAACGGAATGCACCGCCCCATGACTCCGGAAGTCACCCATGGATTGCCGTTGGACTTCGCCCAATGGGGACCGGTCGCCCAGGCCACGACGCTGGGGTTGGCAACGTTCGTGCAGGAGGACGTTCCCACCGTCACCGCCGCGGTGTTGGCGGGCACGGGCGCACTGAGCCGATGGGTGGGTCTCCTCGGCTGTTTCCTGGGCATCTGGGGCGGGGACGCACTGTTGTACCTGCTGGCGCGATCCTTCGGACGCCCCCTTCTTCGATTCTCCTGGGCTGCCCGTCTCGCGTCTCCCGAGTCCATCGCCCGAAGTGAACACTGGTTTGCGGAAAAGGGGACCTGGCTGCTGGTCAGCAGCCGCTTCGTTCCGGGGACGAGGCTCCCGACCTATCTTGCGGCAGGATTTCTTCGGGCCCCGTTCCATCGCTTCCTTCTGGTCACCGGCGTGGTCGTCGCGATTTGGACCGCCGGCATTTTCAGCCTGGGCCATGTATTCGGTCCGCAACTGGGCGATTGGATGCGTCGATGGAACACCGGGGGCTGGGTTCTGCTGCCCATCATCGCCCTGGCCAGTTTCGGTCTTCGGTGGGTTCCCCGGATGCTCAGGGGTGCCTCGCTCCGCCGATGGCGTGCGATGTGTGGACGTTGGCTGCGTTGGGAATTCTGGCCGGCATGGCTCTTCTACCTTCCGGTTGGTCTTAACTACGCGCGGCTCGCCCTGAAGTATCGCAGCCTGACGCTTCCGAGCGCGGCGAATCCCGGCATTGCGACCGGCGGTTTGGTGGGGGAATCGAAATTCGACACCCTGGAGCAGCTTCATTCCACCTGTCCGGACCATACCGCGGAGTCCTGGTTGCTGCCTCCCGGTGATTCCGGGCAACGGCGATTGGCGTTGGACCGGATCCAGCATAGGAACCGACTGACCTTTCCCTTCATCCTGAAACCCGACGTGGGACAACGGGGGGTCGGGGTCAAATTGATCCGGAATGCCGCCGATGCGATGCAGGGCCTGGAATCGAATGGGGCCGCGTTGGTGGTGCAGCGCTACGTGCCCGGTCCGTTGGAGGCGGGTCTGTTTTACTACCGGTTTCCGCACGAACCCCGGGGCCGCATTTTTGCCATCACCGAGAAGGTCTTCCCGTCCGTGACCGGGGACGGTGTTCGCACCGTCGAGGAGCTCATCTGGCAGGATCCCCGCGCACGGTTTGTGGCCGGACGCTATCTGGCGCGTTTTGCCGACCGGCGCGAAGAAGTCCTGCCGCGGGGGCAGTCGCTTCGATTGGTTGAGGCGGGAAATCACGCGCAGGGTTGCATCTTCCGGGACGGGTCGCACTGGTGGACGCCGGAGTTGGAAGCCCGGGTGGATGAGATCTCCCGGCGGATCCCGGGTTTCTTCATCGGACGCTTTGACGTGCGCTTTGAATCCGAGGCGGAGTTTCGGGCCGGCCGCGGATTCCAGATTCTTGAATTGAATGGCGCCGCCGCCGAAGCCACGAACATCTACGATGAGCGCTGTTCGCTTCGAGCCGCCTACGCGACCCTGTTCCGGCAATGGGAGCTGGTGTTCGCCATTGGCGCCGCCAACCGCGAGCGGGGGGCGGCACCCACGCCGCCGCTGCAGCTTTGGCGCCTGTGGCGCGAAACCCAGCGGCGTCTCGCCTCCTATCCGCTCGCGGACTAGTCCTGCGCCATCCCGGGATTCCACCATGTGTTCCGTCACCTTCTGGCCGCGCCGCGACGGCTTCCGTCTGGCGATGAATCGTGACGAACTCCTGTCCCGGGTGATCGGTGTCCCACCCGCGCGGTTCATCGTCGGAGGCCGCGCGGTGTTGCGTCCCGGGGAACCGGGGGGCGGCACCTGGGTTTCAGTCAGCGATGCCGGGGTGGCTTTTGCATTGATCAACTGGTACTCGATCGCGTCACGGGCCCACCCGCCCACCGTTTCCCGGGGGGGAGTGGTTTCGTCGCTGTGCGGCTGCCTTCAACCCGGGGAGATGGCGGCGCGGCTGGCGGAGCTGGAACTCGCGCGTATGAACCCGTTTCGCGTGATGGGCTTCTTTCCCGCCCGGCGACAGGTCTTCCAGTGGCGATGGGATCGGCGGGTTCTTGCCGGGGAACCTCACGCATGGGCACCCGCGCAGTGGCTCTCCTCGGGGCATGACGAAGCGGGCGTTCAACGAACGCGGGGTGCCGATTTCGACCGCCGGAGCATGGAATTGGACGCCGGCACCGTTCCCTGGATTCGCCGATTGCATGCCTCGCACGATCCCGGGCGGGGGCCCTATTCGACCTGCATGCATCGGAGCGATGCGGAGACCGTCAGCTACACGGAGATCGAGGTGGATGACTCCAGATCCGTGATGCGGCACCGGACCGGGCCGCCCTGCCAGGGCCGGTGGCTGTCCGAGGAGTCAGTTCCCCGGATGCCGGTGATGGACTTTCAGCCAGCCGCTTCAGTCCGAGTGTGAACTGCGTGGGCCGGGTTGCGGACGCCGCTTCGTTGGCAGTCGTCCCGGGCATCCGCGTGCGTCGGGCGGGTGGGGATCACAGCGAGTAAGGGTTTGACGGGATCTCCGACCCAGATGGACCACGACATGACCCCTACACCCAAGAGTTCGCGTTGGACCGAAAGCCCCGGCCGGGGATGGCGGCACCCGGGAAGGTCCCAATTCCTGCTGCTCGCCATGACCCTGGGGGCCGGTCCCCTGCACGCGGCGAGCAGTGCCGATCCGGCTGGGGGCTTTGCGTCAAACGTCGAGAACGAATGGTTTCGTGCCTGGCCCCCTGCGAGTGTGAGCTATTCGTTTCCGACAGCGGTGCGTCAGGACGGGGTCGATCTCGGCGAGTTGGGGACGACCATCCTCCACGCGACCTACATCCAGTCGGTGGAGCACTCCGACCATTTTCGCTGGCTGCTGGGCGGGCAGTGGCAGCGGGTGCAGTCCGGTGTGCCGTCCGGCGTTCCGATCCCGGAGACACTTCAATCGGCTGCGGCCGTGGTGGGGTTTGACTGGTTCTTTCACGAAGGGTGGCGGGCCCGGCTTGAAGTGTTTCCGGGTATCTACAGCGACTTTCAGGACGTCGGTGGGGAGGACCTCAACGCGCCGTTCACCGTCGAGGTTTCCTACGCCCTGGGCCCCGACCTGCTGCTGGGCGGACAATTGAACGTCAACGGGCGGCGGGAGGCACCGGTGCTGGGGGCGGTGGGCGTGCGCTGGAGGTTTGCGGAGGACTGGTTGTTGTCCCTGTGGTTTCCACGTCCGCGGCTGGAATACTTTCCGGCGGAGGGCGTGACGCTGTTTGCGTCCGCCAACATTGTCGCCGGAGCCTATGTCGTCGCGGAGGATTTTGGACGCGACCCGGGACATTCCGACCTTGGAGGGCAGACCGTCGATTTCCGACAAGTCCAGGTGGGGGGAGGCCTGCGGTACAACCTGCGGCAGAAACTGGCGATCGAACTCAGCGGGGGATGGACCCTGGAGCAGCGCTACGACTTCTACGACCGCGGCCTGGACTTCGAGAGCGGCGGGACCCCTTACGTCCAGATCGGCTTCGGACTGACGTTCTGAAGGCCGGCCGACCCGGCTTGGGGACCGGTCACCTCTTTCCGGAACGTTGCCGGATCCCGTGGGCGTCGGGAAATTCAACGATCCACGCCGGATGCCGGGAGGTGGATGCGATTCCGGCCGAATTTGTTTGTCCAAATGCGACCGTTGATCGGAAGTAGCTCCACAGCCTGTTCGCGGTTACCGGTTCCATGGCATCCTTGAAAGCTCCTTCGAATACTCCGAGAGGTCCCGCGACGGCGAACACGGGCGTTGGCCCGGGCGCCGTGGCCGGGGCATCCCAAGTAGGACTCAATGAGGGGGTGCCTCCCTGGCGGTTCCGCTCCGGGACAGAACTCCACGTTGACGCGAATTTATGAACAACCTGCACCGTTTCCTTCGACGAATGCGCGCCCTGGTTCTCGGGCTGATGCCATTGCTTCTGGCGCGGTTCGTGACCGGCGCTGAGGCACCGCCGGCGTTGAAGGATGTCTTCAAGGACTGCTTCCCGATCGGGACGGCCGCGAATCGCAGCATGGTGATGGGGGGCGCCGGATTCCGGCGCAGTGCGGATCAGAACGCCGCCGACATCGCCACGCTGAAGTTCCACTTCAACCAGATCGTCGCCGAGAACGACATGAAGTGGCAGCTCATCCACCCCCGGGAAGGCGGGAACGGTTATGAGTTTGGTCCGGCGGATGCGCTGGTGGACTTTGGACTCGGCAACGGCATGCAGGTTGCCGGGCATACGCTGGTCTGGCACAGCCAGACCCCGAACTGGGTTTTTGCGGGGACGAATCCTCCGCCACCGGATGCCACGAATCCGCCGCCCGCCCTGGCGGCCGGCACCAACGGTCCGGCGACAAATCGGCCGGGGCGTGGGGGATTCGGACCCGGCTTTGGCCGATACACGGGCCCGCGCGCGTCGCGGGAGGAATTGCTGCAACGGATGAGCAATCACATCCACACCGTGGTGGGACGATACAAGGGGAGGGTGAAGGTCTGGGACGTCGTCAACGAGGCGCTGGCGGACGGGCAGGGGACCAACGTGCTGCGGACGTCGCTTTGGTCGGAGATCATCGGGCCTGACTTCATTGCCAGCGCGTTCCGATTCGCGCATGCGGCCGATCCTGACGCGATCCTGCGCTACAACGATTATGGATTGGAGGGCGCCGCGAAACGGAAGCGGCTCATGACGCTCATCCGGGAACTCCAGGCGCAGCAGGTCCCGGTTCACGCCATCGGATCGCAGGCGCATGTGAACGTTTCGACCACCTTCGAGGCGATGGATCAGGCTTTGACGGAGATTGCGACCCTCGGCCTGCCCATTCACATCACGGAACTCGACGTCAACGGCGCCCAGGGAGGGCAGGGAGGATTTGGCGCGAACGTGGCGGACAATGCGGCGACCACCCAGGGGGGCTTGGTCGCGGACGCCGACAAGAGGCTCGCGGACGCGTATGCCGGCATATTTCGCGCCTTTGTGAAGCACCGGGACACGGTGAAGCTGATCACCTTCTGGGGAGTCAACGACGCGGTCTCCTGGCGCGCCCAGGGCAGGCCGCTTCTGTTTGATGGCGAGAATCAGCCGAAGTCGGCGTTCCAAGCGGTGATCACCACCGTGGGGACGCGGACCGCGCCGTGAGGCCCGGGGTTGGTGATCCTTCAATCGCGACCTGTGCCCACGAGTATGGCCCGCTGTTGTTGGGCGCGCACGTCCGCACAGTTGCGACGGGCACGATTCAATCCAGCCAGACGAGCCTCACCCTCGCGCGGTTTGGCGGCACCAATGGACACTACGGATCCCGGGGAAAGAAAAGCTGAGGAAAACGAACTGGAGGCGAGGGTCGGAATCGAACAGCAAGTCGCTGTCAGAACTGCCCATCACTTCCCATTGGACCCCAAAACTTTGGACCGACAGGTCACAGAACTGGGAGAAAATGGCCTGATTTGGAAAGATTCGTCAAGTCAGCCGCCGACCGCCAACTACGCTTCCAGGAGTCCATCACTACCCATCCAAGGCCGCTTTGCTGGCAATTCTGCTGGCACCGCGACATGGTGACTTCTGGATGGCTTCCAGCCCATGGGAGTGGCGGGGTGCGAAACCATTCCAGGCCACTTCGCGAACATGCGCTAAAATGCGTCAACTATCTCGAAAACAAGGGGTTAATGACCTTCTGACCTCGGCACTCCCTAGCGGCACTGAGAGCGTATTTGCGAACATTTGCGATGCAGATTTTCACAAATCTACACAAACAGATTCCATCCCCGCATCCGTTCCACTGAGCGCGTTGCCTCCCGTCGGTTCGACAGATTCCAGTCGTTCGGGTGGCCCGTCCACGAAGCTGTGCCACGACGATCTCTCCATTCGCTGCTGACCCGCGCGGGGGAAACTCAGATCTGGGAGCCGGTGGGCGGGTTCGAACCGATTTCAGCAACTCAACGAGGGAAAAGTACCAAGATTCCCTCGGTTTTCAACCGAAACTCACCAGTATCCGCCATATCCCAACGCTACTCTTTCGATCCCGCTTACTGACACTTTCACTGACAGTGGTTAAACAGTAGCTGGGTGGAAGTATTCGCCAAATTGCTCGAGCGGGACTCTCGGGCCACCAGTCGATTTTATAGGAATTAACACAATTCCTCCCCGCTTGGGACGAAAATTTCACCCGATCACCGGATGACGTGTTCGTAACCGTCGCAGTCACGCAACAGGAACCGTCGCAAGGATCGAGGGCCGCAGAATCCCTGATGGTGTTGGGAATGGAAAACTTGGCCAAGTTTTCGCACGGGCGCACCGGGGCGGCGTTGGCGAAGAACGCTTCATCGGTGAAGCGGCCCATCGCAACGCCGATCGAGATTGCCCCTGCGACGACGATCCGGATTGGCCTGGGCCCAAGAACCGCTTAGGATTGGATTACAGTTGAAGACGCCGGTCACTGTCGCTGGCCACCGCCGCCATCACGCCCTGCCCCCCGCTTCGACGACCAGTTCTCCGGGACTGAACTCGCTTGCGGCGCTACTCGCAAAAAGCAGGAGCAGAGCGGAGTGTCGCCCAGACGGGTCGAACTTCATCGTACGGCGAACTTCATAGGGGCTCGCGTCGTAAACGATAGAATCGAGCTCCGTCCACCGGAGGCGCGGCGATCGTATGTAGGTGGTTGTCGCCGATCATCGGATCGCCGACCGGCGCCCAAGCCGCTGAATCGTTAAGCACCGGACTGGATTCGAGGACGTATCGGAAGTCGTTTGCGGCCGCAAATAGAAGCTCAGGCCCCTCGGACGAATCGGCGATCCCGGCGAGGGTGACTCCTGCCTGGAACTGGAGGAAGAAGCGCGGTGACGGCGAATGCAGCGGTCCACTATCCGGACCGTTGGTGGAGGTATCCACAAAGCGGAAGCCAATGCGGTAAATCCCAGGTTCGGTGGCGCTGAAGACCCGGCCATGAAAATGCCCGTACGGGTCAGCATCCGGAGATCCATCGTTTTCGCTGACGGGAAAATGTCGTGTTCCCTGCGTCTCTCCAACCGGGACGCTGAAGGTCAACTGCGTCGCGGGCTCTTCGTCGCCCGGCGTTTCCCAGAACCCGAACTCCCCGCCTTGAGGGCCGTCCACGGTCTCAACGATCGCCTCGACATGGGTGCCAAGGACTGGATGAAACGGTGCGG
>JAEUHD010000255.1 GCA_016793645.1 Verrucomicrobiales bacterium | reverse complement strand
GTAGTCAGTAGTCGGTAGTCAGTGGTCAGTGGTGTGTGGTCATTGGCGCGACGACTGACGACTGACGACTGACGACTGACGACTGACGACTGACGACTGACGACTGACGACTGACGACTGACGACTGACCACTGACCACTGACCACTGACCACTGACCACCGACCACCGACCACCTCCCCTCCCTTAAAAAATGCCCCGCAAACCCAGCGCCATCGCCCCCGACTGGTGGGATTACACCACGCTCGATTCCGAATTGATCGCCGACGCCGCCGCGTTGACGCCGGCGAAACTCGCCGGACTGTCGCGTCCCGGATTCCGGGTCGTGTTTTACGACACCCTGGAGGACTTCTATCTGGCCGAGGCGCTGGAATACATCTCCGCCTGGCGTCAAAGCACGCCGGACAATCCGGTCGGCCTCTGCGGTCCGATCGGCCCCACCGAACAGCTCCCGTTGGTGGCGCGACTGGTCAATACGCTGGGACTCAACCTCGGTTCCGCCCATTTCTGGGGCATGGACGAGTGGTTCGACGTGGCGACCGGACGCGAGGTCCCGGTGACGCACCCCCTCAGCTTCGAGCGGGCGGACCGCGAGTTGTGCTTCAACCGGATCGAGCGCCGCCTGCGGATTCCCGACGCGAACCTCCATTTCCCCAAGGGCGACACCACTGCCTACCGGGCGAGTTGGAACGCTGGGGTGCGGTGCGCGGTGATGCAGGGCGGACAGGGGGACATCAAGCACTGGGCCTTCAACGATCCCCTACCCCGGCGCGGACGCTGGAAGCACGAACCGCCGCCCCCGGAGGAGTATCGAAAGCTGGCCACGCGCGTCGTGGAACTGCATCCGCTCACGCTCGCGCAGAATGCGCGCACCAGCGGCGGCGGCAACATCACGATGGTGCCCGCCCAGGCCATCACCGTCGGACCGGCGGAAACCTGGAAGGCGGATCGCGTTTCCATCTGGCACGCCGGCACCCATGACAATCCGCTCGGACAACGCCTCACGGCCCTGATGATTTCCAAGCGGATCGCCGACAGCGCCGTCCCAATGTCCCTGCTCGCCGATCACCCGGACGTACAGTTCAACTACTACCGGGGCGGTCTCGGCCGGTGCGCGGTCGAGATGCACTGACCTCCGCCCCCGCGAAATGCCAAGGTGCATCCCGGATAGGGTGCCGTGCCCCGCCGGCATGGCCGGCGACTGCGGGGTTGTAGATGTTTGGGTACTACCACACGGTTCCGCCTATGCACACCTCCCGTTCCCGGCGACTCCTTCTGCGCGGCTTCACCCTCATCGAACTGCTCGTGGTGATCGCCATCATCGCGATCCTCGCCGGCATGCTGCTGCCCGCGCTTGCCAAGGCGAAGGGCAAGGCCAAGCAGACGGCCTGCATGAACAACATGCGGCAACTGGGCATCGCCACGGTGATGTACGTGAACGAATTCCAGAAGTATCCCGGCACGCTCTTTGTGAATGGCGGATTCCGCTATGTCTGGCCCGCCCGGCTCTTCACCCAGATGGGAACCAATCGTTCCGTGTTCTGGTGCCCGGCCACGAAGGCGGACTGCAAGTGGGACACCAACGTCAACAAGACCCTGGGTGCCGTGTCCATGCTTCCGGGACCCAGGGATCCCTGGGGGATCAGCGAAACGACCCGCTTCTCGATCGGTTACAACGACTGGGGTCCGTTCCCCGCCGGCGGCACCAGCGGACTGGGCGGCGACGTGGACAACCTCACGTTTGAAGTCCGCGAATCCGCCGTGGTCGCGCCGACTGAGATGATCATGCTCGGGGATTCCAAGCCGGACCGCTCGTTCGACGGCAACATCGACCCCACCACCAAGGAGGAATGGCCCTCCAATCGGCATGATCGGAAGACCGTTCTCATGTTCTGCGACGGCCATGCCGAATCCGCCGTCCGAAACAACGTCATCGATCCCAAGAACGAGATGTGGCACAAGCGTTGGAGCAACAAGAACATCATCGAGGGGACCTGGACGGTGGACAAGACGGCGGCCGCCAAGCTGGATCCGTGACACCCACCGGCTCCCGTACCCCCCGGGCCGTTGCCGCGTGGCTCCCGGTCGTGGTCTGGATGGCCTGCATCTTCATCGGCTCCACGGACCTGTTGGCGGCCTCCCATACGTCGCGATTTCTCGGCCCCCTGATCCGATGGCTGGCTCCGGGACTGGACGCGGACGCCGTTCACACCGCCCAGGTCTGGATCCGCAAGGCCGGCCACGTCTCCGAGTACGCCGTCCTCTGCGCG
>JAEUHD010000249.1 GCA_016793645.1 Verrucomicrobiales bacterium | reverse complement strand
ATGCTGAAACATCCGGCGGTGGTGCTCCACGAACTCGCCCATGGCTATCACGACCAGGTGCTCGGATTCGACAACCCCGAGATCGTGGCGGCGTATCGGGCCGCGAAGGCGTCCGGATCCTACGACTCCGTGTTGCTGTACACCGGCGAGCGCGTTCGGCACTACGGCATGACGGACCCCATGGAGTACTTCGCCGAGGGTACGGAGGCATTCCTGTATCGGAACGATTTCCATCCGTTTGTCCGGGCCGAGTTGAAGCTGCACGACCCCACGCTCCATGACGTGCTGGCCCGCGTGTGGGCAGAGGGCAAGTAGTGGGGCGTGTTGACGGCGGTCAGGGAGGTGAACGCAGATCAAGGCAGCGAAGGTTGCCGGGTCCGCTGAGGCCGTCCTGGATATAGAGACGGCCATCGGAGTAAGCCGGGTGCGACCAGGTTCGGCCACATACCTGGGTTCGTCCCAGTTCGCGGAATGTCGTGGGGTCCTCGGACAACAGGAGGGCTTCTCCACTGTCCGTCACGACGAGCAGGGGGCCCCCAATGCGGAGTATTGCAGCGAAGGAATTGCCTGCGGAGCCTGAAAACGGACCCGCCTGGGTCCATGCGGTGCGTCCGGTGGCGGCGTCGACGCACACGATGTTCTTCTCCGGACCGACGCCGTACACGAATCCACCGGCCGCGACCGGACTGGCGAAATTCATGGTCGCTGCCGTGTTGGTCCAGACGCGGGTCGCCGTCCAGGCGTCCTCCCGCCGGCTGATCTGAACCCCGATGAGCCCCGATTGATAGGAGCCGGTGATGACCCGATCCCCGACCACCACGGGGGTTAGGCAATTTCGGCCATAATTCGTCTTCAAGGGCACCCGCCACAGAACGCGGCCGTCGGACGGACGGACGCTGACCAGGCCGGACACCGTGAAGCAGATGACCTGCGGTTCCCCTGCGATGAGGGCGGTGATGGGGGACGCGTACGCCGCGAGGTCGTCCTGCGATTTCCAGCGAACGACCCCCGAGGCCGGATCAAACGCGACGATACCGGCGCCGTTGGTGCTGCCGACACAGGCGATGAGGTGTCCGCCGGCGAGAACGGGGGATGCGGTGTAGCCGTGTTCCGCGGCGCCGGGAATGACGCTGTCCTCGCCCAGCCAGGGGGAACCGAAGTCCTTCCGGAAATTGGTCCGCCAGAGGAGGGTTCCGTCGGTGACCCGGCGGCATTGCAGTTCGCCGAGGCACGATGGGTAGAACACGCGGTCCCCGTGGATCAATGGCGCGCCCCGCGGTCCGTCGGGTCCCTGCTCATCGTGCATCACGGCATCGATGTCCGCGCGCCATTGCTCCCTGCCATCGGTGGCGTCGAGCGCGTGAAGGATTTCCCGGCCACCCTGCGCGTCGGCGAAAAGGACCCGTCCTGCGGCCACGACCGGGGACGCCCATCCGGGACCCGTGCGCTGGCGCCAGACCACGCGCGGATCCGCCGGCAGGGAAGTGAGGGGTGGTTCCGTGTCCGAGGAGCTTCCGTTGCGATCGGGTCCGCGCCACTGGGGCCAGTCCGCTGCGGAGGCCAGGAACGCAGCGACCGGGATGAACCGCAGAAGATGTTGGACCATCATGAATCGAGGCCGGGCGGAGGGATCCGAACTCCCCGGTCACGCGGGAAACGTATCGGAAGGGAACGGGCGTGGCGACGTTGCGGAGTGGGACTGATTCCCACGATTTACGGGGCTTCTGAAGCCGCCGGGTCGGCCTTCCTCATTTCCCGGAAAAAAGCACTTGTGAAAAATTTCACGTGTAGCCAGCGTGTCCGCTCTTTCGGGCCTCACCCGGGACGGTCGTTGTCGTTCCGAAAAAACCCGTTTTCGTCATGCGCTGGCTGATTTCAATCCTGTCGTTGCTGCTGTGGGTGGGAGTGCCCGGAGCGGCTCTGGCCGCCGAACACGGCGCTGCCCATGGTGGTGCCGAGGCTGCCCACGAGGGCGGTGGGGCGGAGCATCACACTTCGGGGTTGCCGTCCTATGCGCCGAAGATCTTCAAGCTCGGCCCGGTGGAGTTTACGAACTCGACCATCATGATGTTTTCGGTGGCTCTGGGGCTCATTCTGGCGGCCCAGTTGGCGACGCGGAACATGCAGTTGGTGCCCCAGGGGGCGCAGAACTTTGCCGAATGGCTGGTCGAGGCCCTGTACGAGTTTCTGGAAGGCATCATCGGGTCGGATCTGGTAAAGAAGACCTTCTGGTTCTTCGCGACCGTGTTCATCATGATCCTGGCCACCAACTGGTTTGGCCTGATTCCCGGCGTGGGTACGGTCGGCTGGGGTGTTCAGAACGGCGACGAGTTTCACATCGTTCGTCCTTTGCTGCGGGGTGCCAACGCCGACCTCAACACCACGCTGGCCATGTCGATGGTCTTCTTCGCGTGCTGGGTGTTCTGGGCGATCCAGTCCAATGGCGTGGGCGGTTTCATCAGCCACCTCTTCGGGGTGAAGGGCGATTCGTCCGGACTGATGAAAATCGTGATGGTCCTGGTGTTCTTCGCAGTGGGCATCCTGGAGGTGGTCTCCATCCTGTTCCGCCCGGTGTCCCTGAGCTTCCGTCTTTACGGCAACATTTTCGCCGGTGAGAACATGCTCGAGACCATGGCCCACCTCGGTGGTCCCTATTTTGGCTGGCTGCTGCCGCTGCCGTTCTACGGCATGGAGCTGTTGGTCGGCATCGTCCAGGCGCTCGTGTTCATGCTGCTGACCGCGGTGTTCACCCTGCTCATCTGCACCCATGATGAGGAGGGGCATGGCCACGGTCATGAAAAGGGGGAAGAGGCCCACTGAGGGTCGCAGCTCCCGCATC
>JAEUHD010000225.1 GCA_016793645.1 Verrucomicrobiales bacterium | reverse complement strand
CGGCGGGGTGCCCAGCAGGTTGCCCAGAATCCAGTTGCCGCGAAGCACCGGCGACGTGCGGGTGGCGTAGGAGGTGACGGTCAAAAGACTGCCCTGGCGCAGGAGCCCGCCGCGATGACTGTCGGGCGCGAGGGCCACCCGACGGAATCGGCTGCCATAAACGTTCGGGATCCCGTAGTGTCGGGCGAGCCGCTCGTTGAGGAACGTGTCGTCGGAACGGAGGAGGTCGAGCACGCTCCGGTCCTCGTGCAGGACGGTCTCGAAGTGCAATTCGGTCTCGCGCCGGAAGGCCTCACGAAGGTTGTCGTCAAAATCCGGGAACAGCCGGAGATCCGGCGTGAAGGACTCCAGGTTCCGCAGGTGGAGCCACTGGGCGGCAAAGGTGTCCACGAGGCTGCGGGAGCGCGGGTCGGCCAGCATCCGCCGGACCTGCTGCTCCAGCACCCGGGAGCGATGAAGCTCACCGCGTTCGGCGAGCGTGAGCAGTTCGTCGTCGGGAACACTGCTCCAGAGGAAGAAGGACAGCCGGGACGCAAGCGCGACGTCCTCGATCCGGTACACCGTGCCGGGCGGGGCATCGGCCGGGTCCCGTTCGATCCGAAGGAGGAACCCCGGGTTGGCGAGGATGGCGCTCAGACCCGCGGCCAGGCCTGCGTCGAAACCGCCGTCGGCCCGGGCTTCGCGATAAAACTCAAGCGGTCGTGCCACGTCGTCCGCCACGACGGGCCGGCGGTACGCCCGACGCGCAAAGGTCCGGAGGATGCGTTCCGCCCGGGCGTCATCGCTTTCGTCCGGCCGGGTCGGCGCGCCATAAAGCTTCCGTCGGGCGGCCGTGTCGCCGGCACCGGTGGAGACGTAGGGGCCGGTGATGGACACCTGGTACACGGCCGGCGTGAGCCGCGGGTGGCGGTGCATGTTGTAGCGCGCCTGATAGGGCTCGCGCCGGGTCTCGACGAGGCTGGAAGGATTCTTGAGGAACGTGACCCCTACGTCGTGGGCGCCGGCCGGGACGGTCACGCGGGCGATGAGGTGGGCGTCCACCTTCTCGAAATTCCGATCCGCCTTGGGGGGTGAGACCGTGAAGCGGTCGGTCGGTCGGCGGTCCACCAGCACCAGAAGTTCATGCGGTTCGCGCAGGCCCTCGACCTCCTCGTTGCGATCGCGGCTCAGGCGGACCTGGATCTCGTAGTCGCCATCGCGGGGAAAGGTGTGGTGGATGAGCATTCCGCCACGCGTGCCCGGCGGGAGTCCTTCGACGTTTTCTTCCTGGGTGCGATCCGGACGGGCGCGGTAGGTCTCGCCTCCCGGACGGGTCTCGGGAAGACCCACGGCGAGGCGGCTGATCTTTTCGGCGGCGGAGAGGTAGCGGCTGAGCAGCGTGGGTGAAAGGTCGCCGACGGTGACGTTGTCGAACCCGTGACTGGCATCGTCCTTGGGCAACAGCGCCGCGGCATCGATCTCCAACCCGAGCAGGTCGCGGATGGCGTTCTGATACTCGGTGCGGTTGAGGCGGCGGAAGGTGTCGGTGCGGCCGGGATTGGGCGCACGGGCGGCGGCGCGATCAAGGGCGTCCCCCAGGCGGCCCACGAGCCGGTTGTAATCCTTCTCCGGGGGCCGCTTCTTCCCGACGGGCGGCATCTGACGGACGGCAAGCTGGCGCACCACCCGCTCCCAATCGTTGGCATGGGCGGACAGATCTCCGGCCAGTGCCTGTTCCAGGTTCAAACCGGCCTTCGGATTGTCCCCCTCGTGGCAATCGAGGCAGAACTGTCGGACGTTGGATTTGACCACGTCCGGGACGGATGCCGCGACGCCAGCTCTGGACAGTGCCGTCAGGGCCACCGCGGCCAGAGCCCAACGGTGGAGATGCCGGGCAGTGGCCGCAAAAGACCCACTTCGTCCATGGGAAAGGGGTCGCGTCACGGTGATGTGGCACGATGTCCCGCCCGGTGGGGTCGGACAAGTGCGAAGCCGGGGCGCTCGCCAGTTCGGGGATTCCATGACAGGGTGCGTCCATCTCCATCCATGTCGCCGTTCGTTCGACTCCTCCGTCCCCTCGTCGGTCTGGCCCTCCTCGGCCCGGTGGCTGCCCAGACGCCGGCGCCCGGCCCGGCGAAGCCCGCCACCCCCGACCCGGCGCAGCAGCGTCGGATGTATCGCGACGTTGCCTTCGGTCGTGAAGGGAATCCCGAGCGCGGCCGGCTGCTCTTCCAGGACGAGCGAAAGGCGGCGTGTGTGAAATGCCACTCGCTCGATGGCACCAGCAGCAAGGCCGGACCCGACCTGCAGTCCATCGGGGACAAATACCCGCGGCGCGATTTGATCCAGTCGGTGCTCGAGCCTTCGGCCGTGATTGCCGTGGGGTATGGCACCACCCTGGTCGAAACCCAGGCGGGAGAGGAGATCCAGGGCGTGGTGAAGTCGGCGACGGCGGACTCCCTCGATCTGGTGGGTACGGATGGCCGGCATGTGGTGGTGGCCACCCGCGACATCCGGGCACAGCACGGGACATCCGTGTCGTTGATGCCCGAGGGGATCGAGGCCGGGATGACCCCGCAGGAGTTTGCCGACCTCATCGAATACCTCACCACCCTCCGCCAGCCGGAGACAGCGGTGTCCGCGAATCGCGGAATGCCGTCCGACATTCCTTCGATTTCCCGCCCGGTGACCTTGCGTCCGTTCTTTCGCGAGGAGCTGCGATTTCCGCACGCGTTCGTCCAAAAGCCGGGGGACATCCGGTCCGGGCTGGTTTGGTTCGGCTCGCTGCCGGGCGTACCGGACGCCTTTCTGGCGGGTCACCAGACGGGGCGGATCTGGCTGCTGGAAACGTCGGGAACAAACGAGACCAAGACGCTGTTTGCCGACCTTTCGAAGGACGTCTTCAACGAGCGCGGACCGAACGGACTGCTGGGCCTGGCCTTCCATCCCAAGTTCCGGGAGAACCACCGGTACTTCGTAAAGCATCAGGTGTTCGAGGA
Source organism: Verrucomicrobiales bacterium (assembly GCA_016793645.1). Taxonomy (GTDB): domain Bacteria; phylum Verrucomicrobiota; class Verrucomicrobiia; order Limisphaerales; family UBA9464; genus UBA9464. Next base: position 15,065 of record JAEUHD010000225.1, on the reverse strand, counting down.
CGGAAAGATCGTGACCACCGTGGCCGAGCGGCGTGCGTCGGCCGACCCGCGGACCGATTCCGGTCAGCCCGAGCGCCGCCTTTGGAGCGTGACGAGCACGACACAGGACCATAGCGGCGGGTGCATTGCCTTCGGGCCGGATGGCTATTTCTACATCGGGATGGGCGATACCGGACCGCAGCAGGATCCGCAGGGCCATGGACAGGACCTGATGCTGCACCTCGCGAAGATGCTGCGGATCGATGTCGACCATACCGATCCGGGCCTCGCGTACGCGATCCCGGCGGACAATCCGTTCCGCGGGCGCACGGATGCCCGGCCCGAGATCTGGGCGATCGGCTTCCGCGAGCCCTGGCGATTCAGCTTTGACCGCGTGACCGGCGACCTTTGGGTGGGCGACGTCGGACAGGATCGGGTGGAGGAGGTTTCCATCGTGCGGCGCGGCGAGAATCTGGGTTGGAATGTCCACGAGGGCTTCGAGCCGTTCTCCAATCGCTACCGGCACGACGGCGTCACGTACACGCCGCCGGTGTTTGCCTACCGCCGCAAGTTCGGCAACTCGGTCACGGGCGGCTTTGTGTACCGCGGTGACAAACAGTCACCCTTCTACGGGGTGTACGTCTGCGGCGACTACACGTCGCATCGCATCTGGGGCGTGAAGCAGGAGGGGCGGGTGTTGCAGTCGGTGCGCCAGATCGCGACCTCCCCGCAGGGCATTGCGTCGTTCGCGGAGGATGAGGCGGGGAATCTCTACGTTGTCGGATATGAAGGCATGGTCTATCGCATGGATTTCACGGGCTCGGACTATGCTGCGACGAACTGAACTCCACGGACCGAGTCGGTGGCTGACCGCGGGCGGCCTGGCGCTCGTGGCCGGGCTGGGGGTCCGGGCGGCGGACTCGCGTCCGGCGTGGGAGCGCCACGCCGTACCGCTGCCGGAGTCCATCTGGAGCGTGGCGGCACTGGACGCCACTGCGGACGGGCGGCTGGATCTGATCGCGATGGGCGAGACGAAGGTCTTCGCGCTGACGGCCCCGGACTGGCGTCCGCAGGTGCTGTTCGATGCCCGGGAGCCCAAGATGCTTTACTGCGTCGCGCTGGACGCGGACGGGGACGGCGATCTGGACCTGGCGGTCGGACGCTATCGGGTTCCGTGGATCGAATACCGGGAGGCGAAGGCGGCGGGCAAGGCGGCGACCGAGCCGGTCGGGCCGGACTTCAGCATCGGCTGGATTGAGAATCCGCGGCAGATCGGGACGCCGTGGCCGTTGCATGTCATCGATCGCGAGTTCAATGGCATCCACGGCCTATGGACCGGGGATCTGGACGGGGATGGGCGGCCCGACCTGGTGGCGGACAGCATCGAGGGGCCGCAGTTTGCGAAGAGCCTGGCCTGGTTTGCAACGCCCGCCCGCGGAGCAACGGAATTTCAGCGCCACGTGATCACCCAGGGTGGGGCCGACGGACGGCCCCACTACCTCGACGTGGCCGATCTGAATGCGGACGGGCGTCCCGACCTGTTGGTGGGGGATTCCGGAGGCGGCACGTTCACGTGGTGGGAACAGGGAACGCCGGCAGGTGCCCCCTGGACGAAGCACCTCATCGCCCGCGAACCGGGAGCCACCAACCTCCGGGCGGTGGATGTGAACGGGGATGGCGTCCTCGACGTGGTGGCCAGCTGCGGGCATGGGACCGGAGTTTTTTGGTTTGAGGGACCGGCGTGGACGAAGCACGTCATCGATGGCGGGTTGCGCGACCCGCACGCGCTCGCGGTGGGCGACTTCGATGGCGACCGCCGGCCCGATGTGGCGGTGGCCTCCTTTGGCGCGAAGCGGGTGCGGTGGTACCGGAATGAGGGCCGCGGCGACTTCACGGCCTTCGATCTCGATACGGACCACGGGCAGGAAGCCTACGACTTGAAGGCTGTGGATTTGGATGCCGACGGGCGGCTCGATCTGATCCTTGCGGGACGCGAAACCCGCAACGCGGTCTGGTATCGGAACACACCGGCCCCGTAGGCGCCCGGCAGACGCTGCACGGCGGGGCCTACGGAGCGAAGTGGCGCTCCAGGAAGGCCTGCACCACGCGCAGCCGTTCCTCATCGTAGAAGGCGGACCCGCCGTGGGCGGCGCCGTGGACAACTTCAAACTGCACCGGGAGTCCCTCCGTCTCGTAGGCGCCCATCAGTTCATGCGCCTGGTTGATGGGCATCTGCGGATCCTGATCGCCATGGAGCAGGAGGAGCGGCGGGTCGTTTCGGTCCACATGAAAGACCGGGCTGGCAAGCCGGGCGAGGTCGGGAACGGTGTCGGGTTGTCCTCCAAGCAGGAGGTCGAGGGCGGGGACCCGGACGCTGAGCCCGTGGGGTGTGGACTGTTGGAGGATGGTGGTGAGATTGGCTCCGCCGTAGAAGCTGATGATTCCCTGGACGTCGGAGCGGGTCGTCCGGTGTTCGCCGATGGAGCCCTCAAGATCGGGGTGTCCGTTCGAGACCCCGACGAGGGCCGCCAGGTGTCCGCCGGCGGAGTCCCCGGCGATGACGATGCGGTCGGTCGGGAACTTCCATTCCGAACCCCGGGCGCGGACGAAGCGGATGGCCGCCTTCAGGTCGTGGGCCTGCGCAGGGAAACGGGCCTGGGTGGAGAGTCGGTAGTCCACGCTGGCGATGGCGTAGCCCTTGTCGACGAGACGCCGCAGGGGCATCGAATCCTTCGAGCCCGACCGCCAGGCACCGCCATGCACCCAGACGATGCCCGGGCTGCGCGGGGTGCCTGCGGGCAGGTGCAGATCGAGTTTGAGCGTCACGTCACCGACCGTGGCGTAGGGAATATCAAGAACAAAGTGAACGCCTCCGGCGCCCGTGGAAGTCGCGGGTTCGGCGGCTCCTCGGTGAACCGGGAGCGCGCCCAGAACGAGAGCCAACACGAGGACGGCGGGATTCATGGCGAGTCCCCGCATCATGAGCTTCGGGTCGTCCGACGGGAAGGTTCTGTTCCTGCCTGCGGTGGCTGGCATTCCCCAGCGCCGGAGGCGCGCCAGACAATAGCCCCGGGCGTGAACCCGGGGTGGGTGTTGGCCAGGTCCCCAGCCCCGGGAGGGGCGGCAGAGGGCCCGGCCCACGGGGCGAAGCTGCCTTCTGCCGCCCCTCCGGGGCTGGGAGGGATTCCCGCCCCAACCCACGGCTCACGCCGTGGGCTACTGCCTTTCGCCGCTGCGCGGCTCGAAGGCATCACGTGGTCACGCTCTTGAGCGAGGATCAATAAAGTTCGAGCCTAGGGACAGGACATCCATCAGCACCTGGTAGCCGGTGTCTTCTGTAGGCGCGGCATTCCAAGCTCACGTCGCGGCTCCCCGTTCCAGCATCGCCCAGACGAAATTTGGGCCCCGGCCCTGCTGGCGTGCCATGCGGATCCACAGCAGCGTCATGTGTTCGAGGTGCAACGCCGACGCCAGCGGCCCGACATCCACAGGCCTCCAGCCCAGCGCATCACACAAACCGCCCACCACCGCCTTGGCCCCGTCGTCGTCACCGGCGATGAGCATCGCCGGCTTCAGGGAACCGTATGCCGGATAGCGGTTGTCCTCGAAGTTCTCAAAGCCATAAATCGTGAAGGCCTTGACGACCCGGGCCCCCGGGGCGAGGCGCTGAACCTCCTCCCCGCCGGACGTCCGGCTGTTCAGGCCATGGGACAACCCGGGGCCCACAGGATTGGTGCAATCGACCAACACCTTGCCGGAGAGATCCAAATCGGCGAGCGCGTCGCCGTTCGCTGAATAGGGCGTGGCGAGGAAAACCACTTCGGCCAGATGCACCGCTTCCGACGCCGACATCGCCTGCAGTCCGGGATTCGCCTGAATCGCCCTGCGCACGCTCTCCGACTGCAGATCGCGCGCCGCGATCAAGACGCGGTGTCCGGCCCTGAGAAGTCCTCCCGCGAGGGCCCCTCCGACCTGGCCAATCCCAATGAAGGCGATGTTCACGGCACCTCCTCCAATGCCTGCAGCACCAACTCAGCGACCCGGTTACCGGAATGCTGCTGCTGGCCGGTGATGAGATTTCCATCGCGCACGGCAAAGGGCTCGAACGGACCGGCGGTCAGGAAGTGGGCACCCAGGCTCCGCGCCTCATCCTCAATGCGGAAGGGCATGACCTTTCGACCGACCACCCCATCCACGACATCCTCCTCGCTGTTGGCAAACCCGGTCATCCTCCGCCCGCGAATCACCGGCACCCCATGGCGATCCTTCAGGTCCAGCAGCAGACAGGTGCCATGACACAAGGCCGCGCCGGGCTTTCCAGCGTCGAGGAATCCGAGAAACAACGCCTGCAACGGCGGGTTGTGCCGGAAGGTAAACATCGGCGACTGCCCACCCACGACCAGGATCGCATCAAACCCGTCCGGACTCAGCGCTTCCGTCGAGGGAGTGTTCGCCAACCGGTTCACGAAGTCCGGGTTTTCGAGGTAGGCCAGCGATAGAGTATCCTCCCGGGAATAGCCCGACGAATCCCGCGGGTCGCTATAGGCATCCAACGCCACCGCACCGCCCTTGGGACTGGCAATGGTCACGCGGTGCCCGGCCCGGGTCATGGCATCGTAGGGATGGATGAGTTCGGAGGCCCAGAATCCCACGGGCACGCCCAGCGTCGATGAGGTCGCCGGATTGGCGACGACGGCGAGGATGTGTTTTGGTCGCATGGCCGAATTCTGGGCGGCGATCCTTGATCGCGAAAATCGAACGTTTGGATCACCATGATCGCGAATTGCGATCTTAAGGCACCCATGACCCCGGAACTTCGCTGGCTCCGCTCATTCCTCGCCGTGGCGGAGGAACATCATTTTTCCCGTGCTGCCCGAAAGCTGAACCTCGCCCAGCCGGCGCTCACCGCGCACATCCAGCAACTGGAGAGCGCCGTGGGTGCCACGTTGTTCGAGCGAAGCAACCGAACGAGCGGGCTGACCGCCGCCGGACGCGCCCTCCTGCCCGAGGCGGAGGCAATCCTCAAGCGGGCCGACGCATTGCCCGTGAGGGTCCGCGAGGCGGTGCAGGGTGACAGGGGACACCTTCGACTGGGACTGATTCCCCCGGCGGCGACGGCCCCGGTGGCGGCGGCCCTGCGCCGATTCACCCGCGCGTATCCCGCGGTGGCTGTGGAGGTCCGTCAGGACCGACAAGAACGACTCGAACATCGGCTGCTCGACGGTGACCTCGACCTGATGCTGGGACGTCGGCCCGAGAACGCATCGCTCTCCCACCGGCGCCTCTTCGTGGAGCAACAGGGCGTGGTGCTGCGGGCGGACGATTCCCTGGTCGGACAGGAACGCATTCCGCTGCGCCAGCTCGACGGACGCCCCCTCCTGCTGCTCCGGGGCAATCCACATTTCGGACGCAATCTCCTGGAACTCGCCCAACGTCACGGCGTCCACCTCACGGCGCTCCATGCCGCCGACGACTTCCCCTCGCTTCACTGGATGATTCTCGCCGGCTTGGGAGTGGCGCCGTGCAGCCAGCTCCTCGCTGAAACGCTCCCCGGGGGCCTCGTTGTCCGTCCGCTCCGTCCCGCACCTCCCCAACTGGAGATTCACGCCGCCTGGCGCGGTCGCGTCCCCCCACCTCCGGCAGCGCGCTGGCTCAAGCTCTTGGGCGAAACGACCGCATGAACCGCGGAGATGCGATACTCGCGCCAGATGCGGCTGCCCTCGACCACGCCCCAGACCGCCGCCTTCAAGGCGGGCTCGATGTGCCAGGCGCGCGTTTCGGCTTCGTTCATGCGTAGGGCGTAAATCCGTTCGGCTCACGCGTCAGCAGACCCATCAGCTTGGGATGGATGAACAGCTTTTCCCGGCCATCGCTCTGCTCCTCCAGCACGCCCACCTTCACCAACTCCTTCAGATACACCGAGGCGGTCTGGCGTCCGGCGATCTTCCGCTCCGTCAGGTTCTGTATCCGGCAATACGGCAGCTCGAAGATCAGGTTCACCAGCTCGTGGCTGTAAGCCTTGGGGGCAGCCCGGCGCACCTGCTCCGCCGTGTGCGCCTGCAACTTCCGGATTGCCGCGATCTTGGCCAACGTCCAGACCGCCGTCTCCTCCACGCCCCGGAGCATGAACAGCACCCACTCCTCCCATGCGTCCGTCTGCGTCACCTCCCGCAGCAGCCGGTAATAGTCCGCCTTTTGCCGGATGATGAAGCGGCTCAGGTAGAGGATCGGCAGCGTCAGCAGTCCCTCGCTGATGAAAAATAGGCTGTTCAACACCCGACCCGTGCGGCCATTGCCGTCCGTAAACGGGTGGATGGCCTCAAACTGGTAATGGGCCACCGCCATGCGGATCAGCGGGTCCACCTCCGGCGCCTCGTTCAGAAACTTCTCCCAGTTCGCCAGCAGCGACCGCAACAGATCCTCCCCTACTGGCGGCGTATAGACGATCTCCCCTGTCGGCCGGGCCAGCGCCGTGCCGGGAATCTTCCGCACCCGCATCTCCCGCCCCTTGATGAGGCTGCAAATCTCCTCCGCCGTCCGCGTGACGAGCGGGCGCTCCCGCAGGGTCTGAAACCCCTCCAGCAAGGCCCGGCTGTAGCGCAGCGCCTCCTTCGTCGGTCCGTCCGCCGCATCGTCCGCCTCGCGGAATTGGAACAGCCGGTCGGTGGTGGTGAGGATGTTTTCGATCTCCGAGCTGGCCTGCGCCTCCAGCAGCGGCAACGTGTTGATCAGCACCCCTTGGTTGGGGATCAACTCCGCCGCCTGCTTCAGTTCCGCCAAGGCAGCCCGCGCGCCGATGCACCGCTTGAGCACCGCCTTGGTCTCCAGTTCCAACGCGGGCGGCAGCAGCGGCAGCGCGTTGAACGGTTCCTCGGGACGCCACTCCTGCCTGCTGGTCGAACGTTTTCCGGCAGGTAGCATGGGCGGACGTTATGTCGCCGCCTTCGACACATCAACCGAACATGTCGAAGAAAATGAATTCTTTCGACACAATGTTGAAACCGGTCGAAACCGGCGATGGAAGCTCCCCAGACTAATGTCCTGTCCCCTTGAACTCACGGCGACGTCTTGGACCGCGAGGTGCGCGGTCGCATCCAGCAGGCCGCCGCCGAAGTCGCCGCCCGTTATCCGCTCGACCAGTTGCGGAGCAAAAAGCAGGAGATCAGCGATGCGGTGAAGCGCGACCTCACCAACTATTTCTCGGGACGCGGCATCACCATCACCACGGTGGGAATGTTTGGTGGGATGACGTATGAAAACCCGGCGATTCAGAAGTCGATCGACGACACCTTCATCGCCCAGCAACTCAAGGTCGTGTCCGCCGCCAAGTTCGAGGCGCAACAGAAGGAGAACGACCGCATCCAACTCGAGGCGGAGGGCCAGGCCATCAAGGCGAAGCGCGAGGCGATCGGACTGGCCGACGCCCGGAGAACCGCCGCCGAAGCGGAGGCGGCTGCGATCCGCGAGATCAACCGGGCGGCCCAGGAGGCGCAGTCCAATCCGCTCCTGCTCCAGCTCAAATCCCTCGAGGTCGAGAAGGCCCGGGTCGAGAAATGGGACGGACGTTATCCCCAGACGTGGCTGGGGGCCGGCGGGACCGGCAGCCCCAACCTCCTGCTCCCGTTGCCACCTCCGGTGGCGGCCAAGTAGCCACTCCACCAGGGCCAGTGTGACCGCGGGTCGCACCGGCCCCATTCCCAACAGGCCACCGGAAGCAACGCGAGGGATCCCACGTTTACCACAGGGTCTTCAAGCCGGGGTACTGGCGGATGGTTTGGTCGGGAGTCAACAACGTCAGTTGATGCTCCATGGCCGTGGCAACGAGGATGCGATCAAACGGATCCCTGTGAATGAACGGCAGCAGCGTCGCACGTGCGGCGATGACTCCCGATATGGGCAGTTCGCGGAGCCTGTGCTGACGCAGCATCCGGACAAACCACTGGTCCACCGGCAGGGGGAGCCGGAGTTGGCCGCGTGCAGCCTTCTGACCAACTTCAAAGGCGGAGATGGACGAGACCGCCACCATGGTTCCGGGCGACCGAATCGCGTCGGCTGCCGTCTGGCTGAGAGCGGAGACGTCATTGCCGAGGTACAGCAGGGCACAGGTATCCAGGAGGATCATCGCCCTTCCTCCGGCCAATCTTCCTCGGATGCTGGTTCTGCAGGGTCAAAACCCGGCGCAAACGTCACGTGGAGATCCGGACTGGGGGTCAGGCGATCCGTGGATGGCTGGTGACGAATCAGTTCAACCACCGGTTCACCATCGCGGCAGAGGAGGACCCGCTCGCCTCGCTCCACAACTGCCTTTACCAACTCTGAAAGCCGCGTCTTAGCCTCGTGCATATTCGCAGAGATCATGTTAGCTAGGCTAGCTAGGATCACCACCAAAGCAAGTCATCTTGAGTCAACCGGCCCGCCCGGGGGCGGGTATTGACCCCAAGGGACAGGACAACATCTGCGACGCCTTCTTTCGCCACCTGTGAAGTTCCCCGGACTCGTGTCCTGTCCTCTTGAACTCTCTGGCGTCAGACCCACCGATTATTGTCCCGTACTCGGTGGAGATTCCCAAACCATCAGGAAACTGAGATCCTCAAATTGAGGCACGGGAACTGCTTGAGTTCCCGTGCCTCCGTTTAGCCCCGACGATGACCAGCCGATTCACCTATTCGAAGCACTCCGCTCGGGAGGTGTTGGCCCGGCGACTTGGGTTTACACTGATCGAGTTGCTGGTCGTGATCGCGATCATCGCGATTCTGGCGGGTCTGCTTCTGCCCCTTTCTGGGAAAGGCCAAATCGCAGGCCCTGGGGGCCGCTTGTGTCAGCAACATGCGACAATGCCAGATCGCCTGGAGCCTTTACTCGAATGACTCCAGCGACTGGCTTGTCCCGAACAATCCCTACTGGCAAGGGGGACCGACGGACTTTTCCCGACGGCCCAGTTGGGCGGGGGGAAATGCGGCGTATGGAGAACCAGAGGGAATCGACCCGTCGATGCTGACGGGAACCAACCATTTCAAGACATCGGTCGGTCTCCTCGGCCCCTACCTGCAGACTGCGCATATCTTCAAATGTCCAGCAGGTCGCTCTACCAGTTTCGTCAATGGCAGACGCCAACCCCGTGCGAGGTCCTGTGCTCTAAACTTGCCACTTACGGTTCCCTTGAACAATTACCGTATGGAAGATGTGCCGGGAGCGAGGCATGGCGGGAAAGGCGCGTGTTCCTTTTCCGACGGCCACGTGGAGCTCCACCGATGGGTGGACGCCTCCACCACACCCGCCGCGACTGGAACGCAACGATTCGGGATCGACACTGGTCCGACCCGAGACTGGACTTGGTTGAGGCAACGTCTGGTGCGCGCGAAGAACGACCAGTGGTAGAGGGTTCAGTTACCGCACATTTTCTGTTAGCCATGTACGAGATTATACTAGGCCGGCCCCAACGCCCTGCTCCCGTTGCCGCCTCCGGTAGCTGCCAAGTAGCCACTCCACGAGGGCCGGTGTGACCGCGGGTCGCACCGGCCCTATTGCGCCGGGGGGAGTCAGGGGCGCAGGGCCTCGACGGTTTCGGCGGAGGGCTTGAAATTGCCCGGGCGACGGCCCTCGGCGATGACAATTGGCGTCCAGCCGTACTTGTTCTTCCGGTTCCAGACCTCGGCCTTCGCCCCATGGCGGCCTCTGTCGCGGGTAAGCCTGGCATTCACGTCGGCCCAAAGGGCGACGAGCTTCCGGACGAATTCGAGGCTGCTGACGCCGCCCGACGCGCAGATGGCCGCACTGGCGTTGGACCATGGCGGCGTGCTCCATACGGCGGACACGGACTTCCTCCGGTTCCCAGGATTGCGGAGGTTCAATCCCCTCACAATTCCTGACGGCCCCGGTGTGCGCCGCACCAGATCCACTTAAGCCTGCGGCGTCGAGCCAACGCACGCCACTTCGTTCCGGCTGGACCGCACCCCGTGCCCGTCCCCCCGGGTTCCCTGAAAACCAACTGTTGAGGAATTTAAAGTAGCGCTTTAAAAACCTCATCCATGATTTATGTGTCCCGAACGTTGGAGGCGTCCGTGGCGGCCGGGGCGAAGGCATTCCCCGCTGTTGTCCTCACCGGCCCCCGGCGCGCCGGCAAGACGAGCCTGCTGCGACACCTGTTTCCCAAGGCAAGCTACCATCTGCTGGAGGATCCTGATGTCATTGCCCGCCTGCGGGCGGACCCCCACGGGTTTCTGGATTCCGTCCGGACGCCCGCCATTCTCGATGAAGTTCAGAATGTCCCCGAGGTGATGGCCCACGTGCGCGCCCGCATCGACCGGGAGGTCCGGGCGAAGGGGCGCTGGTTGCTGACGGGATCGCAGGAGGCGCCGCTCATGCGAGGGGTCACCGAGTCCATGGCCGGCCGCGCCGCCATCCTCCAGTTGTTCCCCATGGCCTTCACGGAGTCTCCGAAGGTCCGCCCCCTGTACGGGGGGTTTCCAGAGGTCCTGTCCCGCCCCAAGTCCGCACGGCTGTGGTTTGCCTCCTATGTGCAGACCTACCTTGAGCGTGACGTTCGCGCCGTGACCGCCGTTCGCGACCTGGCCACTTTCCGCCGGTTCCTGGCGCTGCTGGCGTCGCGCCACGGACAAATCCTCAACCGGTCCGACCTGGCTGCACCGCTCGGGGTGAGCGTCCCCACCATCAACCAGTGGCTGGGGATTCTGGAAGTCACCGGTCAGGTTCTGATGGTCCCCCCATTCTATGAGAACCTCGGGAAACGTCTGACCAAGTCGCCCAAGATCTTCTTCCTGGACTCCGGGCTTGCCTGTCATCTGCTGGGCATCGACACGTCCGAGGAACTCGCGAAGTCGCCCTTTCGCGGCGCCCTGTTTGAAGGATTCATCGGAGCCGAACTCGTCAAGGCCCAGGTCAACGCCGGCAGGCGACGGGAGCTTTACTACTTTCGGGATGAGCAGGGACTTGAGGTGGACTATCTGCTCCCAACCCCGGGCGGCGGGCTGCGGATGATCGAGTGCAAGGCGTCCAGGACCGTCTCCCCGGGGATGGCGACACCCCTGGTCCGGCTGGCCCAGGCACTCCGGCAGCGCCGGCGGAACGATTTCCCCGTGGAACTTTGTCTGGTCCACGAGGCACCCCGGGCGGGCGGCGCCACGACTGCCCTGGCTCCAGGCGTCCGCGCCCTGCCCTGGCAACCCTTTCTGAAGGGGGAATGATTCCGCTCGCGGACGATCCAGGCCGGATGACGCCTCCAATCCGCTCAGCGATCCACGGCGTCCACGGGCCACGGAGCACGGGCAGCAGCCGCGACCGCTGCATCCTACTCGACGGAGACTTCGATCAGGTTGCCGTCCGGATCCCGGAAATACACCGACAGGATCGGCCCGACGGCTCCGGTGCGCGGAACCGGGCCAAGCTCCACGGCGACGCCCTCGCGTTGAAGATGCGTCAGGACCTCGTCCATCGGGGTCCCGGTGAGGAGACACACATCGGCCGAGCCCGGCGTCGGCGAGGCGGCGTGCGGGGAAACGGGGGCACCCACACTGTGGAGATTGATCTTCTGGCGGCCGAACGCGAGGGCGCGCCGTCCCGCACCAAAGACCACCGACTTCATCCCGAGGACCCGGGAATAAAACGCGCAGGTCGCGTCGACGTCCCGGACCGTCAACACCAGGTGATCCAGCCGGTCGATGTTCATCTCCAAAGGTGCCGTGCAAATCAACCGCCGGGAAGCATCGTGAAGATTCCGAACTCCAACACTTCTCCAGGGACGACGGTTTCAGGACCTCCGTTTCGCCAATTCCGATAACCGGGTCGTTGTAAACGTCAAGGTGTCCGCGTCCGCCAGCCTATAGGTCACGCCGAAGTTCAGCCGCCGCGGGTCATCGACGCGCCGGCGAGCAGGAGAAACACAACGATCCCCACCAGCACCCCGTACGCCGCCGCGGAAAGCGCGTCGTCGCGAAACAGACGGCGCTGGATCGGATATCCCCCAAGGCAGACCCCCAGGCCCGCGAGAACGATTCCCAGCCACGCCGCGATCCCGGGCGCCCCGAACGCCGTCCGGAAGTCATTGTCCCCTCCGACCAGGTACGGAAACGCCGCATTCGCCACATCCGCGAACGGAACGACGAACCACCAGATCCAAATCATCGGGGCGGCCCAACGGGAGAACGGGCGCGAGCGCAGGGAAAGTACCCACGTCCCCAGCCCCAGAACCGTCCAAAGGACGTACGGCGCGAGCGCGATCCAACGGGAGGGCGGGACCACGCCCTGCGGAAACCGGTAGGCCACATGGCCCCATTCCCGGCCGCCCGGAATCACCACGAATTGCGTGACTTCCCCGCCGGACGCGATCACGGCGGCCGCATGAGCGGCCTCATGGACGACGGTGACGGCCAACGCACCCGGCACGAGGAGGACCCCCTGGATCCAATGCCGCTTGAGAAACGACGCGATCTCCGCAGCGATACTCCGGAGATTCCGGGACTCGGTGCCGTCGTGATCCCCGGACTTCACGATCGTTCGTAGTGCTCCAACGCCTCCTGGATGTGGCGCGCGAATTCCGGATAGGTCTGGGTCAACCCAAGGACGTCGCCCCGCTTCAACTGATAGACCTCGCAGTCGGTGATGGCCCGGATGGTCGCGGTCCGCGGGACCTCCTTCAGGATGGCCACCTCCCCGAAATACATCCCCTCGCGCAACACCGCCACCTGTCGGCCGGCATCCTCCTGGGTGACGGACACCTGTCCCGACGTCAGGAAATACATCGCATCCCCGGGTTCGCCCTGTCGGAACACGACCTCGTTGGCCTCGAACTCGCGCGACTCCAGCCGGGGCACAATGTCCCGGATGAAGTCCGCACTCGCGCTTCGGAAGAACGGCACCTTCTCGATCAGCGGATGAATGATCGCGCGCATCCGCAGCAGCTCACGGTCAATCTTGCCCGGCCCCTTCACCGGCATTTGATCCATGAGATGGATCTGCTCGGGAACCATGTACGCCGCCAAGCGTCCCTTGAGAGACTCCCGCAATTCCTCCGCGGTGGCCTTGCCACCGGGCCGAAGGACCACGCACGCGTGCACGACCTGGCCCCATTCCGCATCCGGCACCCCGATGACGCAGGATTCCGCGACGTCCGGGTGATCGGAGAGCGCAAACTCGACCTCCAGCGGGGAAACATTGCTGCCCCCGCGCACGATGACGTCCTTCTTGCGTCCCATGAACCACAGGAATCCGTCCTCGTCGAAACGCCCCAGATCGCCGGTCCGCACCCATCCGTCCCGCATCACCTTCCGCGTGAGCGCGGTGTCGTTCCAGTAGCCCTCCATCATCATCGGGCTGCGGACCAGAATCTCACCGGTTTCCGACGCCCGCACATCCGCCCCCTGCTCGTTCACTACGCACACCTGGGTTCCATACATCGGGAGCCCGATGGAGCCGGGTTTCTTGCGTCCGAACGGCGGATTCATCGCATAGGGTCCCACCTCCGACGCGCCGCATTGCTCGGTCACGGGAACGCCGGTGAGCGCCGCAAACTCCTCCTGCAGCCGCGTGGGAACTCGGTCGCCGCCCGCAACGCACAGCCGCAGCGCACTGAAGTCGGACTTGGCAAACTCCGGATTTGCCAACACCTGGGCCAAGGCCGACGGCAGGAGGGTCAAATAGGTCTTGGCGGGCGCCCGGCGAAAGGCGGCCACGAAGGGCTCCACCCCGAACTGCTCCACCAGCGACACGCATCCGCCGGCATAGAGCACCGGCAGGAGCTGGCACCGGAGCGCCATCGGTCGCGTGATGGGAGCCGCGATCAGGGCGTGGTCCTTGGGACCCAGCGGGACCCGCGCCAGGTATTTTGTGATGCCGGATTGCACCGCCCCGCGCGTGAGCGTCACGCCCTTCGGACGCGAGGTCGTCCCGGAGGTGAAGATCATGATGCACAGGTCCTGGTCCTCGAAGGATTCCGGCAGGGAGGATGGAGCGGACCGCGACGCCACGTCGTCGAAGCGGCGGTGCCGCCGGTCGGTGGCATCCCCGCCGACGATGAGCACCGTGGGAATTCCGGCCAGCGCTCCTTCGGCGGCGAGTTCGGCGACCCGGTCGTGATGCACGATCAGGACCGAGGCCCCGCTGTGGCTGAGGGCGTATCCGATCTGGGTCGCCCGGTGCCGGTAGTCGAGCGGTACCATGACGAAGTTCGCCTTGAAGCAGGCGAGGTAGGCCAGGACGGTCTCACGGCAGTTCGGCAACAGGACGGCGACCCGATCCCCGGATTCCGCCCCGGCAGCCATCAATCCTGCGGCCAGGCTGCGGGCGGACTGGTCGAGCTCCCGCGCCGTCCAGAATCGTCCCTGGAATTCGAGGACCTTCCGTTCAGGTTCCTCGGCGAGCGTTGACTGGAGCAGATGATGCAACATGGAAGGGCCCGACGTCCGGCTTCGCGACGCATCAGACCGGGAATCCGAGGTTCAAGCAAGGGAACGGGATGCCCTTTGCTCGGGCGCAAGAGATCCCCAGCGCGACATGAACGTGGACGCCAAAAGTGACATCAAACGCGCACCGGGTATCGTCCCGCCCATGAACCCATCCACCGAAATTACTTCAAAGAAGACACCCAGGAAGCGCCGCGGTCGTGGAATCTTCGGGCTGGTCGCTCTTGGGTTGATGCTGCTGGCAATCGGCTTTGGGGGCCGGATCTGGGAACCTCAATATGAAGGACGACGTCTGAGCGACTGGATCGTGGAATTTCGCGGCACTCCTGAGTCCGCGAGCAGTGTGCCGGATCAGCACGTGACCGAAGCATTTCGCGCGATGGGCCCAAAGGCACAGCGACGGCTTCTCCTGTCAGCGCGGCGCGAGAGCAGCCCTTGGGCGCGCCACTGGAATCGGGTTCGGGGGGCATTGGGACCTGTTGGGGCGATGCTCCCCAGGGCCTTGGATCCTGAAACTCAATTCTGGCGGCAATATCGCCAACGATTGAGCAACCTTCTCGGAGACCTTTTACCGGAATCCCTTCCCGTAATCCTGCAGGGCGCGCACTCCACCCGGTCCGAAGTTCGAGAAGTGGCCATGAGGGCCCTCGGTGCCATTCGGGAACCTGA
>JAEUHD010000222.1 GCA_016793645.1 Verrucomicrobiales bacterium | reverse complement strand
CCGGGACGTGAGCTTTTCACCCCAGGCCAGGACGGCCATGGGATCGTTCTCCGCCCAGCGTTCCACCAACTGCCAGCGGAACTGAAAGTACTGTTCGCGGGGAAGAATGCGGCGGGCGATCTCGAGGTTTGCCGCGGTCTGGGCGGTGTCGAGCGTGACCACCAGTTCCCCCAGGGCACGCCAGCGGCGGTTCGGGGGCTGGGCCATCAGGGTGCGGAGCCGCTCCGCGAGATCGGCATTGGACGACGGGCCGGGGGCGGAACGCCTGGGTGTTGCCGCGTCAGTGGCCGCCGGCGCCGGATGGGAGGCGGTGGTGGCGGCCGGGGAGGAAGGCGCCGCTGGATTCCGCGCCGCCATCCAACCTCCGGCGGCGCCGGCAACCAGACAGACCAGGGCGAGGGTGAGGATGCGAGGGTTCACGCGGCGGTTGGACAGGGTGGAGCCGGAATTGTTCTGAAAAAGTCTGGGAACGTCGGTCCGCGCCGCGGAGTCCGGTCAGTTCGGCACCCAGCCGCTGCCGGGAACGAATTCCCGGCTGCCGGACGACTTGCATCCGGACGCCACGGTGCCGACCACCAACAGGACCGAAAGCAGGACGACGAATTTCTTCATGGGCCGCAGGCTAATCCGGTTTGCCCGCCGCTCAAGCTTGCAGCAGACTCACTTCCGGGATGCCGAAGACACCCCAATCTCTCAAGGGGCAGTTGCTCCTGGATGGCGGGAAACTGCGGGGAAGCTGCTTTCACCGGACCGTGGTGCTGGTCTGCCAGCATAATGCCGAAGGGGCATTTGGCCTGATCCTGAACCGGCCGAGCGACAACAAGGTGGGCGATGTCCTCGAGGCGGATCTTCCCGAGGCCTTGCATGACCAGATTCTGTTTGGAGGCGGTCCGGTCCAGCCAGCCGCGCTCAGCTACCTGCATACCGGCGCCGAGGATTCCCCCGAGAACGTGCTGGGATCCATGCGGGTGGGGCATGAATTGGCGGAGTTGATCCAGATCGGACGGCGGAAGCGTGCGGATCGACAGGTGCGCATCTTCGCCGGCTACGCGGGATGGGGGCCCGGACAGCTCGATGACGAGTTGCGCAATGATTCCTGGCTGACGGAGCCCGCGACCCTCCGGCTGGTCTTTGAAACGCCGCCTGCGGAATTGTGGCGCCTCATTCTCCGGTCCCGCGGCGACTGGCAGAGCCGCCTGCTGGCGGATTCGCCGGAGGATCTGGCGTGGAACTAGGTGCGTCGGACGCCGGGACCGGCCCGGTGGTTCTGTTCTTCGCCGTTCCTGAGGAGGCGCGCCCGTTTGTTCGGGAATGGAACCGTGGAGGTGGTCCCCGGCTGGAGCGGAGTCGGGGTCCGGGTCTTGCCGCGTGGACCTCCGGGGGGCTTCGGGTGCACGTCACCGGCATGGGAGCCCGCAATGCGGAGAGAGTTGGCCGTGCGGTGTTGTCCGAAATGCCATCGCCCCGGGTGTGCGTGACCGCCGGATTCGCCGGTGGATTGGATCCGGCGCTGCCCAACGGAACCATCGTCCTGGACGCGGATCCGGGTGTGGAACGGCTTCTCCGGTTGGCGGATTTCGGGGGACGTCCGGTGCGCCTCCTTCAGGCGTCGCGGGTGGCGGTGACCGTCGCGGAAAAGACCCGTTTGCGATCTGAAACCGGGTGCGATGCCGTCGAGATGGAATCGTCCACCCTGCGGGCGCTGGCCCGGGAACGGGGAATTCCTGGCGTCACGGTGCGGGTGATCTCCGATGCGGCAGGGGACGCCCTCCCGTTGGACTTCAATGTCCTGATGACGCCGGAGGATCGACTCGATTTCGGGCGGCTGGCGTGGACCTTGATCCGGTCGCCGGGACTCATTCCGCGGTTGATGGCGTTCCAGAAGACGGTCCTCAAAGCGTCCGCGCAGTTGGCGGCGGCGCTGGTGAAGGGGTTGGGGGAGCAGCCTAAAGGCTGGACTACGAACGCGCGTCGTTCGTAGTACAGGCTTCAGCCTGTCTTTCGGGTGGGACGCACGCAGCGGAGTGGATGGATCACGTGGGGGAGCAGCCTAAAGGCCGGACTACGAACGTGCGTCGTTCGTAGTGCAGGCTTCAGCCTGTCTTTCGGGTGGGACGCGCGCAGCGGAGTGGATGGATCACGCGGGGGAGCAGCCTAAAAGCTGGACTACGAACGCGCGTCGTTCGTAGTGCAGGCTTCAGCCTGTCCTTCGGGTGGGACGCGCGCAGCGGAGTGGATGGATCACGCGGGGGAGCAGCCTAAAGGCTGGACTACGAACGTGCGTCGTTCGTAGTGCAGGCTTCAGCCTGTCCGGGACCCCGCAAACTCGCCTCGTCAATTCGGCGGTTTCGGGGAACCATTCCGGCATGAGCGACCTGCAGGCGATCTACGATGATGCGATGTTCGATTATTCCATGGGGGACTTCGCGGGTGCGCTGGTGAAGCTGAAGGGCGTCCTTGACGAGCAACCCGATCATTTTGACGCCCAGCTTGCGGTGGCGATGTGCCATTACCGCCAGGGGGATTTCCCGACGGCCATCGCCGAGGGACACAAGGCGGAAAAACTCCGTCCCAACGAACAGTTGGTGCACACAAACCTTTCCCTGTTCTACATGAAGTCGGGGGACAAGAAGACCGCGGAGCACCACGGACTCCAGGCGCGCATCGCCTCGTGGAAGCAGGACATGACGCCGCCCGGGTCCCCGAATACAGGGGGTGCGAGTGACGCGGATTCCAGTCTTCAAATGGCCCAGCCGAAGCCGGCGTCCGTCAAGCTGCCGGAGAAATTCCCCGACCAGCCTTGGAAAAAGAAGACGGCGTCCTCGACTCCGGCAAAGCCACCGACGCACTGAACGCGCCTCAGTTTGAACGTTTCACAACATCCCATGGAGCCGATGGTCAACGTTGCCGACCTGGAGTCGATCCCGCCGGGGAAGGCCCGCACGGTCGAGGTGTCGGGACGCCGCTTCGCCCTCGCCAATGTGGATGGCCGGGTGTTTGCCATTGCCGACCGGTGTTCGCACCGGGCCGGGCCGCTCGGGGAGGGCTATCTGGAAGGGTGCGTCCTGCACTGCCCGCTCCACGGTTGGGGATTCGATGTCAGGACGGGAGCCTGCGATGTGCGGCCGGATCGTCCGGTGGCGTCCTATCGGGTGGAGATTCGCGAGGGCCAGGTTTGGCTGGATCCCCGGGAGCCCGAATCCGAGGCAGCGTGACGAAGGCGGTCAGGGCCACGGCGACCCAGAACGGTTGAGCGAGGCGGCGGTGAGCAGAAGCAGGATGCGGACGATGACGGGTCGGGCTCGCACGCTGCGGGTGGGCTTGTCCGCGACTACAGTCGCCGCCACCGGCGCGCCTTGAGTTCGAACCGGGGCAGGGTGCCGGTGCCGACCGACTGGACAGGGACGCGCAGGGACAGCGAGCGCTGAATCCTGCGGGACAGTTCCGCGGCGGCTGTTTCCGATGCCTCCACCTCAAGTCCCAGTTCCACCAGGGAACTGCGGGTGTCGAGAGTAGCCCGGTATTCACCCACCTCGGGGATCGAACGGACAATTTCGTCGAGCGCCGACGGATACACATTCACTCCGCGCACGATGACCATGTCGTCCACCCGGCCCAGAATCCCGCCGGGGAAACGTTGTGGAATCGGGGCTGAATCGCGTCGGACCAGATCGCCCGTCCGATAGCGTAGGAGGGGCGATCCGAGGCGGCGCAGGGTGGTCAGGATCAATTCCCCGGTGTCGCCGGGCGCCACCGGCTGTCCGGTCTCCGGATGCACCACCTCGGCGAGAAAACTGTTCTTGAGGAGTTGGAGGGTTCCCGGGGCGGCAGGATCTTCGAGGGTGACGGGCCCGGTTTCGGTCATGCCGTGGTGGTCGAAGACCTGGGCGCCGTTCCAGAGGGAAGCCAGCCGGGCGCGAACCGCCGGGAGACTGCCGCCGGGTTCCCCGGCCACGACGATGCGGCGGACCCGCGCGGACTCGAGGTTGAGTCCGTCGGCCCGCGCCACTTCGGGCAGATGAAGCGCGTAGGTCGGCGTGCAGCAGAGGACGGTGCATTCGTTCTCCAGCAAGACCCGGAGGCGCACGGAGCTTCCCATGCCTCCGCCGGCAAAACAGAGCGCGCCGATCCGCTGGGCCGCTTCAAAGGCGAGCCAGAATCCGAGGAACGGGCCGAAGCTGAAGGCGAAGAGGATCCGGTCTCCCGGAACCACCCCCGCGGCGCGCAGGACGTCCACCCAGTCCTGCACCATCGCATCCCAGGACTCCGGGGTGTCCAGCCAGCGCAGGGGCGCCCCGGTGGTCCCGCTCGTCTGGTGGCACCGCGTATAGCGCGGGAGGGGTTCGGTCAGGACCCGACCGTAAGGCGGATGCGCGGCCTGGTCCGCGACGAGGTCCGACTTCCGGGTGAACGGGACGCGCCGCTGGAACTCGGCGACGGAGGCCGGGAGATCCCGAACGCCCGCACGGTCGAGGCGCTCCTGATGAAAGGGACTTCGGGATGCCGCGGCCCATGCGGGGCCGACCCGGGACAGGATGTCGTCGGACGCCATGGAAGGGCGCGCGGAACTCGGACGCGGGCGTTCGTCAAACCCGGGCCGGAGTCGTGGCCGGTGCGGGCTTGGACGCCGCCGCCTTCTTGGGCGCCGGGGTCGGCTTGTACAGTGTCACGAGGCCACCGCCGGCGACGGCGAGGAAGATGCCGAGGTAGAACAGCGGGCTCACCTTCGAGAAATCGATCTCGTGCCGGAACAACCACAGCGAGACCAGGGCATTCACCACCGGGGCCCCGGCGAACACGATGGACATGACCGCCGCGGGCGTTCCCTTGGCGCCGAAGGCCAGCAGGGTGCCGAACGCGCCGATGGCTCCCATGATTCCCGCGATCAAAGACCAGCTCCAGCCGGGCGTCGTGTAGCCGCTGAATGCCGCGCCCTTGCCCATGAGTAGAAACAGCGGGGCGAGCACCGCGGTGAGGAAGTAGGCGATGCCGACGAAGAGGAAGGCCTTGTAGCGTCCGTTGGCCGGATCGTTCATGGCGACCTGCCCCTTGTGGAGCAGGATGCCATACACGCCCCACGAGAAGACCGTGATCAGGGTGTAGAAAAACCAGGTGTTCCCCGGAGCGCCGGAGGAGGGGGCGGAATTCATACGTGTGCGGATCATACGGTGGCGACCCTTGTCAGCAACCGGTTTGTCGCGTTCACTGCCGCTCCCTCGAATGTGTTTCCTTGGCCGGAGTCGGATCGGTGTGCGCGCACTGCTGCTAATGCTGGGGTTGGTCTGGCTGGCCGGCTGTGCCGGCAGCGCCACGGATCCGAAGCAGATCGCCAAGCGTCGGGAGGAGCGGGCCGCGGCCTATGCGGCGTTGTCCCCGGAGCAGCAGGCGTTGGTGAACCGGGGACAGGTCCAGGTGGGAATGCCCGAGGACGCCGTGTACATCGCCTGGGGCAAGCCGGCTCAAAGCCTGCGTCGTGGAGATGCCTCCGGGGAGGAAACCCTGTGGCTCTACTCGGGCAGCACGACCGACCAGTACATCAGTTGGTCCTATGTCGAGGTCCCGGGAAGGGATGGCCGGATGTTCCTCGATCGGGTGACGACCACGGACTATGCGTTCCGCGATTACGTGAGCGCCCGCCTGGTCTTCCGGGAAGGGAAGGTGTCCTCCTGGGAAATGCTCCCGAAACCTCCGAGCAACACCATTTTCTCGCCGAACACCGGAGTGGTGCCGGTGCCGGGGAGGTTTTAGGGGGCAGTCGGTGGTCGGTGGTCGATGGTCAGTGGTCGGTGGTCGGTGGTCGGTGGTCAGTCGTCAGTCGTCAGTCGTCAGTCGTCAGTCGTCAGTCGTCAGTCGTCAGTCGTCAGTCGTCAGTCGTCGTTGTGGATCCCGGGCCCTTACTGAAAACTGAAAACTGATCACTGAATACTCCCGACCACGAACCACGGACCACCTTCTCACTTCCCACCCGCCGCCACTTCCAGCAGTTCCGACGGCGCCACCGTGATCTGGTCCGCCAACTCCTTCGGAATCTCCACGGCGCGCATGGGGCCGTCCGGGGACTTTTCCACGCAGACGACGACGAGGCGTCCGACAGCGACGTCCTCCACCGGACCGGGTTCCACGCGACGGAAACGGATCTGGTAGGTCAGGGAGCGGGCCTTCTTCTCCGCGACGAGCAAGTGCATCTCGACGAGGTCCTCGAACTTGAGCGGACGCCGGTAATCGCACGAGGCGTGGACGCGGGGGAATCCGCGGGGCGGATCAAACTGGGGCATCACCACCGAGTAGCCCAGGGATCGGAAAAAGCCGTGCTCGACGGTCTCCATGTATTGGAAGAACCGGGAGAAATGGACGATGCCGGCGAGGTCGGTGTCGCTGAACTCCACGCGTCGCGTGGCCTTGAATTCAAAGGGCATGGGGCGGGGGTGGATTTCAGGCGCTGAGTGCGGAATCCCAGTCCTTCCAGACCGGTTCGTATCCGAGGCTGCGGATGAGATCGGCGAATTCAGAGGGCGCGCGGTCGTCGGCGATGTCGAATTGTCCGGTCGCGTTGGTCGCCCGGCCTTCGATGGGAGCCCATTCACTGGAGTGGGCGGCCAGCTCCACGATGCGTCCCCGGACGGTCTGATGAATGCTGTCGCGTCCGGCCCCGGTGTAACCGCCCGGCTCGGTGTGGCTGCCGGCGCTGGCGTGGGTCACGCCGAGGGGGAGCAGTCCGTTGCGCAATGCGGCGGGTTCGCGGGTGGACAGAACAATCCCCACGTCGGGCAGCAAGAGGCGAAACGCGGCGATCAACTGCACGAACTCCCGGTCTCCCAGTTGCGTGAGCGGCTGGAATTCTCCGGCGCAGGGGCGGAGCCTGGGGATGGACAACGTGAGCATCGACTTCCAGCAGTGCTTGAGCAGGTACTGCGCGTGGGCGGCGGTGGCGAGGGCTTCCAGGCGCCAGTCGGCCAGTCCGTGCAGGGCGCCGATCCCGAGGCGGCGGAATCCGGCGGCGGCGGCGCGCTCGGGACATTCCAGCCTCCAATCGAAGTTGCGCTTGGGTCCCGCGGTGTGCATGCGGGCGTAGATCTCGCGGTCGTAGGTTTCCTGGTACACCACGAGTCCGTCCGCGCCCGCGTGGACGAGCGGAACATAGTCCGCGGTCTCCATGGGGCCGACCTCGAGCGAGATCGAGGGGACAAAGGCGTGCACCGCCTCGATGCATTCCCGGAGGTATCCGTTGGAGACGAACTTTGGATGTTCGCCGGCGACCAGCAGGATGTTGCGGAATCCCTGGTCGCACAGCGCGCGGGCCTCGCGGACCACGTCGTCCACACTGAGGGTCACCCGAAGAATGCCGTTGTCGCGGGAGAATCCGCAGTACGCGCAGTTGTTGACGCACTCGTTGCTCAGGTAGAGCGGAGCGAAGAGCCGGATCACCTTCCCGAACCGCTGCTGCGTCACCGTCTGCGCCTTCAGGCACAGCGTTTCCAGATGTCCGGCGGCCGCGGGGGACAGCAGCGCCGCGAAGTCGGGCAGCGTGCGGGGGCCCGAGGCCAGGATCCGCCGCACGTCCGATGCGTCCGCCTCAGCGGCCCGGCGCAGCAGGTCGGGAATCGGAAGGGCGTTGAACGCGGCGACAAAACTCATGCGGGCGGCAGGGTAACGCGGAAGTCCCCCGCTTCAAGCCGCGTCGCCGTCCCGAGGCGGGTGTCGTCCGGGGGACGGAAGTGAATTCCCCAAAATCACCCCTTGATCTTCGGAAATCGGTGCGCAGCTTGCAGTGTCCTGTCGTGGTTGGGTTGTTGGTCAATAGGGCGGCAGGACGGGGCGGTCCGCGTCACTCCGTGTCGCGGGCCGCTTCCTTTTTTGGGGGCGCTGTGAAGACGCGGTATGCGCCTCGTTCCCTCGGCGGCTACGGATGGACTCCATTCCGCGTCAGGAGGATCGGCGCAGGATTTTTCCGAATCCCTCGTCCACGGGCTCAATCTCGATGCGTCCGGGAGCGGCCGGGGCCTCGCCCGGAGGACGTGATGCGGCAGTCTCCGCTCTCGGCGCGGAACTCCTGCGGGGAAGCGGGGACTCCGGGACGGCCGGCGTGGCGTCGGGTTCAAGCGGTTCCGACGAGTCGCCCGGGGTGTGCCATCGCTGGCGGTTCTCAATCCACGTCCGGTACCGGGCCCAGGACCACATGCCGTGTTCGGCGCCGGTCTCCAGTGCGGACGAGATGCGGTGAAATTCCCGGGTGCGAATGAGGTTCCGGACCGCGTGGGTCGCGACCAGGATCTCGCATTCCGGGATGCGAAGATTGAGGTCCGAGCGGAACTGGAGCCGCTGGGCGATCACCGCGACCAAACAGTCCGCCAGTTGGGCGCCGACATTGGACTGAATCTCGGCGGGAAAGGCGGAGAGGATCCGCTGGAGCGCCTCGGAGGTATTGGAGGAATGGACCGTCGCCAGCACGAGGTGCCCGGTCTCGGAGGCATTCAGCGTCAGCCGCATCGTCGCGGGATCCCGCATTTCGCCCACCATGAGGACGTCCGGATCCTCCCGGAGGGCATCGAGCAGCGCCTGCTCGAAACTGGGGGTGTCGCGTCCGACCTCGCGCTGGCGGATGAAGGCGCGGCGGGGACGGAAGGTGTACTCGATGGGGTTCTCCACGGTCACGATGTGTCGCGCTTCCGTGAGGTTGATCTCCTGGATCAGCGCCGCGAGCGTGGAGGATTTTCCGGAGCCGGTGGGGCCGCAGACCAGGATCAGGCCGTGGGGATTCCCGGTCAGTTTCCGAAGATCGGGATGCAGATTGAGGCTTTCCAGCGAGGCCTGGAACGCGGCGAGCAGTCGGATGGCCATGCCGATGCCGCGGGTGGTGTGGAAAATGTTCAGGCGGCAGCGCACCCCGTGGAGCGTCCGGGAAAGATCGGCGGAACGTCGTTCCGTGAAGGCGTCCCAATGCGCTTCACCGACGAGATCGCGCGCGGTGGCGGCGAGCAGGGCTGGAGGAACGGGGTCCCCAAACGTTTTCAAGCTGCCCCGCACCCTCAGGGCTGCCGGCAGTCCGGGTTCCAGGTGCAGGTCGCTCGCTCCCTGCTGCCGGGCCCGGGATATCCATTCCTCCAGATTCATCGGTTCGCTGGTTGCCGGACGATTTCAACACCGTGAACCGGGATTCGTCGCCAACGAATTGGTGGCGTCGTTCGTAGTGCAGGCTTCAGCCTGTCGGCGCCATGGGTGGGGTGGGGATGCCGACAGGCTGAAGCCTGCACTACGAACTGGGGAACAGGCTGAAGCCTGCACTACGAACGTGGGGACGGGCTGAAGCCTGGACTACGAACGGGGGGGCGGCTGAAGTCTGCACTACGAACGGGGCTGATAGCCCTTGCTTTGGACCCGGGACTCCGTGGACAACGGCGCTGCATTCCTGCGTGAGCGCCGCCACCCCCCAGATCCCTGCCCCAGAGGTCCAAATTGGACGTGTGTTGCGGCGTGACGTTCCGCCCCCGGAGTTTGAGGCGGGGGAGGTGGAGCGTTCGATCCCGGAGCGGTTCGAAGTGGTGGCGCGGCGAAATCCGGACCGCCTCGCCGTCCGGGACGGTGATCTGCAGTGGACCTATGCCCAGGTCCGCCGAATGGCTGGTCGCGTTGCCGCTGCCGTGCTGGAGATTCTCGGACCCGATCCGGCGCCGGTGGCGCTGCTGTTCGATGTCGAGGCGGCGGCGATCCCCGCCATCTATGGCGTCCTGGCGGCGGGGAAGTTCTATGTCCCCTTGGACCCGGGGCTGCCGCCCGCGCGGCTGGGACAGTTGTTGGAGGACACGGGATGCCGCTTGCTGCTGACCCGCGGGACGGGAATCCCGCTGGCCTCCGGACTGGACGGCGTCCGGGTGGTGGATGTCGATGCGCTGCAGGATCCGTCCGATCCGCCGAAGCCGGCGGCCGGCGTCGGGCCGGGATCGCAGGCCTACATCATCTACACCTCGGGCTCCACGGGGCGTCCCAAGGGCGTGATCCAGACGCACCGGACTGTGCTCGCGGACATGCGACGCCAGGGCCGGGACCTGGCCACCGATGCCGCCGATCGCTACGGCCTGCTGTTTTCCGCCGCGTCGAGCGCCTCGGCGTGCAGCGTCTTCGGTGCGCTGCTCAACGGGGCGGCGGTCACCTGTTACGACCTCAAGCGCCGCGGCGTGGCACCGATGGCCGAGTGGTTTGCCACGCATGAGGTCAGCATTTGCGACATCAGCGTCGCGACCCTCCGGCTGTTTGCCGCCACGCTGAAAGGGACGGAACGGTTTCCGAAAATGCGGATGATCGCGCCGGGCGGGGAGCCGTTATATCGCGCGGACATTGAGCTGTGCCGGCGGATCTTTACCGGGAACTGCGTGGTGCAGAATTCCCTCGGCACCACGGAAACCCGGACCGCGACCCAGTACTTCATGGACCGGGAGACTCCGGTCGAGGATGCCCTCGTTCCCGTGGGGTATCCGGTCGAAGGCAAGGAGGTGCTGCT
The DNA here is from genome assembly GCA_016793645.1 of Verrucomicrobiales bacterium. Classification (GTDB taxonomy): domain Bacteria; phylum Verrucomicrobiota; class Verrucomicrobiia; order Limisphaerales; family UBA9464; genus UBA9464. The sequence continues at coordinate 1,740 of JAEUHD010000222.1, read as the reverse complement.
GCTCGATGCCGACGGACGGGAAGCGGACGAGGGAGAGATTGTGATTCGGAGCCGGTATCTCTCGCCCGGGTATTGGCGTCGCCCGGAGCTGACGGCGGCGGTGTTTCTGCCGGTGGCCGGGGAGCCGGACGTGTTCCTGTACCGGACCGGCGATCTCGGGCGGCGCCTGCCCGACGGACGCCTGGTGCATCTCGGGAGGAAGGATTTCCAGGTCAAGATCCACGGATACCGGGTTGAGATCGCGGAGGTGGAGGACGTGTTGTTGCGGCTCCAGGGTGTGGAGGATGCCGCGGTCGTTGCACGTTCCGGGCCCGGGGGTGTGATGCGCCTCGTGGCGTTTGTTGTTCCCCGACCGGGGGAGTTGCTGACGGTGGCGCGCCTTCGGACTGCCTGCGGAAGGGAGCTTCCGGCCTACGCAATTCCGTCCGAGTTTCTGCGGGTTGCGGAGCTGCCGAAGACGGCCAACGGAAAACTTAACCGCAAGCAGTTGACGGAATCCGGACAGGGACAGCCCTTCGCGTCGGCGGGGCACGTCCCGCCCCGGGATGAACTGGAGCGTGCGCTGTGCGACCTGTGGCAGCGGCTGCTGGGGCATCCGCAGGTCGGCATTGAGGACGATTTCTTCCTGCTGGGCGGGGACTCGGTTCGTGCCATGCAATGTCTTCTGGAAGTGGAGAGCACGTTTGGGCGTCGTCTGACGCCGTCCGTGTTCCTGCCGACGGCAACGGTTGCGGTGTTGGCGCAACGCTTGAGGGAGCCTGCTGCGGATTCGACCGCGGTAAGTCTCGTGCCCCTGAAGGAGGGCGGTCCGGGACGTCCGCTCTACCTGGTGCATTCGATTTACGGATCGTTCCTTCATTACCGGGCCCTTCTGGAGTCGGCTGACTTCGGGCGGCCGGTCTTCGGCATCCAGTGTCCCGTCGGCACCGCGGGACCGAACGGGGCCAACTCTCTGGAGGCGATGGCGGCCGCATCGATTGCCGCCCTGCGCGCGTTTCAGCCGGCGGGCCCCTATGCCCTGGCGGGGCATTCCTTTGGCGGGCTCCTGGCCTACGAGATGGCGCGTCAGTTGCGGGAGTCAGGACACGCGGTCTCGTTTGTCGGAATCCTGGACACCGACCTCGGACTTCACCGGGAGATGCGCCGGGACGTGGAGACGTCGTTCGCGGCCTTCTTCCGGAATCTCCCGTTCCATTTTCGTGACCGGGGCGTGCGCGGACTCGTGGGCAACCGTTGGGCGATTTTCCGCCATCGTTGGCGAACACGGGGAAGGCCTCCGCAGGATCGTTCGTTTGAGTTCCGCGACCTGGATCCGGAACTGCGCCGCCTCGCCTGGAGCCATGTCGAGGCGGCGAGGGCCTATGTTCCCAAACCCATCCGGGGTGAAGCCTGGTTCTTCGGCGCGACCGTGCGTCCGCTGTTCCGACCCCGGAATCCGGCGGAGGTATGGCGCACGCTGGTTCCCGAGGGACTCCGGGTGCATCTGTTGCCCGGAAACCACTTCAGCATTCTAACGGAGCCGTCGCAGGTTGTGGCCCTGGCGACGGCGCTCGCGAGTGCCCTGCGGACCACGGACGGAGCGGGTCCGTCCGCGTAGCGTCACCGAAATCGCGCCGCGGCGGATTTCAGTCCGAAGAATGCGTGTCCCCAGGCGCTGGCCGGGCCGAGGAATGTCGTGCAGGTGCCGTGCCAGTTGGTCCAGACCTCCTTGTAGGGTTCGTCCCCGAGGCGGAAATCGGC
>JAEUHD010000210.1 GCA_016793645.1 Verrucomicrobiales bacterium | reverse complement strand
TCGTTCCAGATCACCTTCGAAGCCGGGACGATGGTGCGAAACCGGCCCATCCTCCTCGAAGGAGGCGATTACCTTCTGCCGGTGTACCACGAAGTCGGGAACGATCCTGAGAGCACGGGTCCGGACTGCACCTCCTTCTTCCTGCGCTTCGATCCCCGGATGGGATCCTGGACGGAATCCAATCGGGTTCGCTCCCGACTGGGCAACATCCAGCCGGCGCCGGCGGTCATTGCCGGGGATCATCTGGTGGCGTTCTGCCGCCGGGGTGGGGACTACTCAGGCCGGCCGGACGGCTGGCTGGTGAGGACGGAGTCCCACGATGGCGGCCGCACCTGGAGTCCGGGCGTCGATTCCGAATTCCCGAATCCAAATGCGGCGGTGGATTTCCTGCGCCTGCAGAATGGGCATCACCTGTTGGTGTACAATCGGAGCTTTTCCGAGCGGACGCCGCTGTCGCTGGCCTTGTCGACCGATGGTGCGCGTACCTTTCCCGTAAGGCTGGACCTGATGTCCGATCCGAAGGGTGACTACGGGTATCCCACGGCCTTGCAGACCCGGGATGGGCTGATTCACGTGGTCTTCACCTCCGATGAGCGAACCGTGGTACGTCACGCGATCTTCTCGGAGAAGGATCTTCCGGGACCGGAGGTTCGCACGGAATCCCGGCGTTAGAAGCAGGGAAGGTGCCCCTTGAAGAACTCCGCCCCGACATCCGCGATCTTTCGGCCGAAGCTTCTGGAGACCCTCCGTGGCTACTCCCGGGCGGACTGGGCGGCGGACCTGCCGGCGGGAATCACGGTCGGCATCATCGCTCTTTCCCTGAGCATGGCGCTGGGCATTGCCTCGGAGCGCCCTCCTTCGGTGGGCATTGTCACCGCAATCATTGCGGGATTCCTGATTTCGGCTCTGGGAGGTTCCCGGGTTCAGATTGGCGGTCCCACCGCCGCCTTTATTCCGGTCGTGCTCGGGGTCGCCCATGACCATGGATTCGGGAATCTGGTCGTCTGCACCGCCCTGGCGGGCGTCATGCTGATCGCGATGGGCTTCGCGCGCCTCGGGGGCATGATCAAGTACATCCCGATGCCCGTGGTGGCCGGGTTTACCGCCGGTATCGCCGTATACATATTCAGCACCCAGATCCGGGATTTTCTGGGAATCCGCCTGGGGGAGGGTGTCCGGGTCCCCGCCGAGTTTCTGGGCAAGCTGTCCTTTTTTGGGCGACACCTTGGGGAGGTCCACTGGCCCTCCGCGATGCTGGCCCTGGGATCGGTGTTTCTTCTGAAGCAGTGGCCCCCCGGGTGGTCCCGGCGCCTTCCGCCCTCGCTGGTGGCCGTTGTGGCGGGAACGCTTCTGGTGGCCCTGCTGCCCATGGAGTCCGGGATCTCGACACTGGGGAGCCGTTTTGGTCCCGATGCCATTCCACGGACGCTCCCCATGCCCGAATGGCCTCCGCTGGATTGGGCCGCCCTGCGGTTTCTGATCCAGCCCGCCTTCACGATTGCGTTGCTGGCGGCCATCGAGTCCCTGCTCTGTGCGGTGGTGGCCGACGGGATGATTGAGGATCGTCACGATCCGAATACGGAATTGATCGCCCAGGGACTCGCCAATTTGGGATCGGCTGCCTTTGGCGGGCTCCCCGCCACCGGGGCGATCGCGCGGACGGCTGCCAACATCCGCTCCGGCGGAAGGACCCCGGTCGCGGGAATGGTGCATTCCGCCACCATTCTGGGGATCGTACTGGTGGCGGCTCCGCTCGCACGGTTTGTTCCCCTGCCCGTGCTCAGCGGCGTGCTGGTGGTGGTCGCCCTCAACATGGGGGAATGGCGGAATTTCGTTCGCCTCCGGAGCTGGCCCCGCAGCGACCGTGTCGTCTTCCTGCTGACCTTTGTGCTCACAATTCTCACCGACATCACGGTGGCGGTGGAGGTCGGAATGATTCTGGCGGCGGTCCTTTTCATCAAACGTGTCTCTGAAACCACGCAGATCACCTCGGTGGACGAGCGGGTATCCGATCTGGGTCCCGGAGATTCGATGCACGGACGACAGGTGCCCGAGGGGGTCCTCGTCTTCCAGGTTGCCGGCGCATTTCTGTTTGGCGCCGCGGACAAGCTCGAGGCGGCGCTGCAGGGGGCGGACCGGCAGCCGACGGTGCTGATTCTTGGGATGAAGCGCGTGATGGCGATGGACGCGACCGGACTGCATCGGCTGGAGGAGTTGCATCGAAAGCTCCGGCGCCATCACCGTTGGCTGATCCTGGCGGGTCCCCACACCCAGCCCCTGATGACGCTTTCCAATGCCGGTTTTCTTCACGAGGTGGGGTTCGCCAATGTCTGCGAGAATCTGGACCAGGCATTGGCGCGGGCGGCGGATCTGGTCGGGACCGCCCGTTCCGCCTCCGGACTTGGAGGCAAGCTTTGAGCTTTGAGGTTTCGGCGAACCCCTTTCATTCTTTCGCCCCATGCAGTTGACCAAGGCCGTCATCACCCTCGCCGGGAAGAATCAGCGCACCCTGCCGCTCCAGTCCCTGGTGGACCGGGACGGCGTTCCCAAGACCGCGCTGGCCATCATCATTGGGGAAGCCGTCTCCGCCGGCGTGGAGGAGATTGCCCTCGTGGTGGCACCCGGGGATCAGGAGGTATTTCGCGCAGCGGCGGGCGCACATTCGGGTCGGTTGCGGTTCATCGAGCAGGAGGCACCCCTCGGCTACGGTCACGCGGTCTGGTGCGCCCGGGAATTCACGGCGGGCAGGCCGTTCCTGTTGCTGGTGGGCGACCACCTCTATGTCAGCCGGAGCGGATCCGGATGTGCACGCCAGTTGGTGGAGGTGGCCCGTGACGTCGAATCCTCGGTGTCCGCAGTGCAGGCGACCCATGAGAGCAAGCTTCCCTTCTATGGCGCCGTCGGCGGGCGTCTCGTTGCAAACCGTCCGGGATGTTACGCGGTGACGGAGGTTCTGGAGAAGCCCACCCCGACGGAGGCGGAGCAGAGGGTGGTGGTTCCGGGCCTGCGGGCGGGACACTACCTTTGCTTCTTTGGCATGCACGTCTTGACGCCGACGGTCATGGAGTTGCTGGAGGAATCGGTCCGGCAACGCGGGTCCTCCGGGGGAATTCATCTTTCGTCGGCGTTGAGCCGGCTGGCGCAGCGGGAGCAATACCTGGCCTTCGAGGCGGAGGGGCGGCGCTATGACATCGGGGCCCGATATGGTCTTCTGACCGCCCAGTTGGCGCTGGCCCTGGATGGCTCGGACCGTGACGAAGTGCTGTCCGGTCTGGTGGAACTCCTGGCCCAGCGATCCCGCTAGGCCGGATCCCGGCCATCGAACCGTTGACGATCGGGGTTGGACCCCCAGGCTTGGCCCGTGATCTCGCCTGAAGCACTCCGGGCCCATTTGCAGGGCCGCATGCCCGTGGCCCTTGAGTTCCTCAGGAGCCTCGTGGAGACCAACAGCTGGACTGAGAATCGGGAGGGGGTCAACCGGATGGTCGATCTCACAGTGGCGGGCTTTTCCTCTCTGGGCTTCGTTGCGGAGAGGGTCCCCTCGGCGAATCCCGGTTGGGGGGATCACCTCATCCTGGATTCCGGGCCCGGCGGGCGGCCCTCCATCGCGATGGTTTCCCATCTCGACACGGTGTTCCCGCCGGAGGAGGAGGAGCGGAATCAGTTTCGCTGGTCCGTGGAAGGTGACCGCATCTTTGGTCCCGGAACCCACGACATCAAGGGGGGCACCGTGATGATGTGGCTGGTGCTGGATGCCCTGCGGATGCTCGCGCCGGATGCATTTTGGAGAACCCGGTGGCAGCTGTTTTGGAATTCCTCCGAGGAAATGTTGTCTGTGGATTTCGGAGCCTTGTGCCGGTCGCGGTTGGATTCAAACACGCGGGCGGCTCTGGTTTTCGAGGCGGAGGGGACGGGGCCGGGCGTGCGTCGACTGGTGGTCAGCCGAAAGGGACGGGGAACCTGGCGCCTTCGGGCGCGGGGCAGGGGTGCCCACGCCGGGGTTCATCCCGAGCGGGGAGCCAATGCCATCGTCCAGTTGGCAGCATCGCTTCGGCGTGTCGCGTCCCTCGGGGATCCAGCGAGGGGATTGACCATCAATGTGGGCAGGGTTTCCGGAGGCGGCGGACTCAATCGGGTCCCCCACGAAGCCGTGGCTGAAGGGGAGTTTCGGGCGTTCCTTCCGGACGTCTATGCGGACGCCCGTCGACATCTTTTGGATCTTGCGGGCCCCGGGGACGTGGTCAGTCCTGTGGATGGCTTTCGCAGTACCTTGGAAGTGGAACTCCTGAGCGAAACGGGGCCATGGCCGCCGAATGCCGCTTCCCATGGCCTTTTGGACCATTTCGTAGCCGCAGCCCGGGATCTGGGGGAAGTGGTGGAGGGGGAATCCCGAGGGGGATTGAGTGACGGGAACCACATTTGGGACCATGTTCCCACCCTCGATGGCCTGGGGCCCTCCGGGGACAACGATCATTGCTCGGAACGAAGTCCCGACGGATTGAAGCTCCCCGAATACGTGAACCTCAGTTCGTTTGTTCCCAAGGCCACCCTCAACGTCTTGGCCATCTTGAAGATGCTTGGATAGTCCCCAAGTATTTTATGATCAAAAGGATGGGTGATTGATGCCCGGGGAGTGCGTTGGCCATCCACTGAAGTGAGTTCGGGGTGCCCAAAAGAAAGCGCCCGCCCCGACTTGCGCCGAGGCGGGCGCTCCAACCCAGAACCAACCTTCCGCACCACTCAGTGCGACGTTTGGTAAAAGGGCTGATGCAAAATGGATGCCAGCTTCCCCGATTCTTTTGATTCCCAGTCTTGCTCGGACGCGGATGATCGGACTTGGGATTTCAAAGCTTGAATGAGTTTTGTCTTAAATAATTCAAAATCATTGAGTTATGAACAAGTGAACGCTGGCTGGATTCCTGGGAAACCCAGGGAATGGGGTCTCCATTACTCATTTTGGCAGTCAACTGGGATCTCGCGAGTCCGCCTGGGAGACGGGAATTGGGGAGAATGACCCGACGAGGTGGGAAATCATCCCTAACGCGGGTCCGGAACTGGGGGAAAACCGGTCCAAGTTGGGACCGGTGGTCTCAGTTCGGAACGTTGATGGCGTTGGTGCGCCAACGCTCTGTGATCGCCCAGAGGTTGATGGGACCCAGGGAACGTCCGTGACGTAGGAAACGGACACTGCCGTCTGCGAAGGCGTAGTCGGATCCGCCGCCCTTGCCGCCCTTGTCACTCTTGGTGGTGGCGCCGTGGACGCTGTGGTTCAGGACTTCCACATCATTCCCCAGATGGCCTTCGAGGAAATCCATGAAGTAGTGTCCGATGGGGTACAGCTTCTCCCCGAACACGATGGTCTCGCTGGGCTCCCGGATCGTCGTATCCTTGATGGTCTTGCCCACGATGCTGCTCATGTTGAAGGCGTCCCCCATTTCCTGGGCGAAGTAGTCGTTCCACCCATTGATGATGTAGGTGCGGGGGGCGGAATCCGCCGGAAGATTGGTGCTGTTGACTCCCGTCGCCGGCTTGTTGCCCCATTGACCGGTCGCGGGGTCTCGTCCGAGGTCGCTCGGACAGGCGAGGATTTTGACTGTCTTGTAATAGGGAAGCAGGCGATCGGGCCAGCGGGGACCGGTGTTCCTCTCCGGAAACTCCCCGGAGTTGTCGCCCGCGTAGAGGGTGGACGCCAATCCGAGCTGGCGGACCTGATTGACACAGGCGATACGCTGGGCCGCGCCCTTGGCCTTTCCCAGCGATGGAAGCAGCATGCCGGCGAGAATGGCGATAATCGCGATCACCACGAGGAGTTCGATGAGGGTGAAGGCGCGGCGGGTGGACCCGGCGGGGGCGAGGTGATTTCTCATGACGAATATCGACTGGTGACTGAAGCGCCCTTCGAAATCCCACCGCCATCGCCAGTTCGGTCGAATCCAACGGGGATCCGGGCCGTCGCAGCCCGGTCTTTCTATGACGAAGAAACCCTGGACGCTGATCAGCGTGGCTTTGGCGCTGGGTGCGCTACTTGTCTTTCGTTTGGACTTCTGGCGCATGCGCCAAATTCAAATCAATGCCTCGGTGCGTCCCCACGCTCCCAATGCCGCGCCGGATGATCCGCTTCCGATCATTTTCGGGTTGGATCAGGACTGGAAGTTGACCGGCCTTCGGGTGATGCCGGTCAGCGAGCTCTCCAATGCGCGCCCCAAGATGGTGTGGAATTTGGTCTCCAAATCGGGATCAACCCCAACGCGTGCCTTCATGTACGGGGATGCGATTCAAGGCATGCAGGCCGCGCCGGGGGTGACCCTCGTGCCGCTGATACCGGGTGTGGTTTATCGCATGGAGTTGGAGGCGGTTCGAGCCCGGGGGCAGGTGGATTTTACACCCCAGGCTGCGGGGGAACCACGCTGAGGACCCGCGTTGGTCCGGCCGCGAGACTCAATAATTGTGGCGATTGTCGCGGAGGGGAGTCCGCGGACAGCGTGGAAGGGCAGAGTCGGACCGCAGGTCGCACTGACGCGACCGCATTTCCCCGGCTCTCAACTCAAAGACATGAACTGCTCGTATACCCTGCTTCCGGCCCTGGTGGCTGCGTTGCTTCTGAACCTGACCCCCGGACTTGCCCGCGCCGGAGAGGACGCCACACCGGCCGCTTCCGCGTCGGCGTCCTCCGGGGAGAAAAAGGGCGCCACCCGATCCAACGTCCCCTTCCGGGGCCATGTCGGCTCCGTGGATGCGTCCGCGGGGACTGTGACCCTCGCGGGCAAAAAGAAGGACCGCGTCCTCCACGTCAACGACCAGAGCCTCCTGGAACGCGCCGGAAAGCCCGCCGCCATTGGGGACATCCGACCCGGGGACTACGCCCGGGGATTGATCTCGCGGGAAACCAACGGCAAGGAGGTTCTCCTCAAGGCCACCTTCGGCGATACCCCGGCGGAGTCCGCCGGCTCCCCGGGACGCTCCCGCGAGACGGCCAGCAGCGGGAAGTGATTCCGCGCTTTGGAATGACGCGCGCGGCGGACGGAGGGTCTGTCCGCCGCGCCTTCTTTTTTGTCGAAAGTTTGGAAACGCAGGACCAACTTTCCCCTAGTCGTGGGGACCCGGTGACGCACCCTCATGGCCGTTCGCAGCCGAATCTAAACGCCTAGCCTCTCTGAATTATGGGTCTGATGGATTATCTCAAGACGCAGCTCCTCGAAATCATCCAGTGGGAGGACGACTCCCGGGATACGCTGAGCTGGCGATTCCCCGACCAGGACAAGGAGATCAAGCGGGGTGCCCAGCTGATTGTCCGCGAGTCGCAGACGGCGCAGTTTGTATATTTGGGACAGTTCGGCGACACGTTCGGGCCCGGAAAACATTCACTCGTCACGGACAACATTCCCATCCTCTCCACCCTCAAGGGCTGGAAATACGGGTTCGAGTCGCCCTTCAAGGCCGACGTGTATTTCGTCAACACCCGCCTGTTCACCGGGAACAAGTGGGGGACCCAGAATCCGATCATGATGCGGGATCCGGATTTTGGGATCGTCCGGATGCGTGCGTACGGCACCTACGACTTCCGGGTGGCGGATGTGAAGACGTTTCTGCGGGAGGTGGCGGGGACGGACAATCATTTCCGGCTGGATGAATTTGCGGACACGATGCGGTCCCGGTTTGTCAGCGTTTTCTCGGATGCCCTGGCTTCCTCGAAGGTGCCGGCATTGGACGTCGCCACGCGATATTCCGAACTGGGGGACGCGCTGCTGCCCCTGTTGAATCCGGTGTTGAAGGAGAAGTACGGGCTCGAGCTGGGTTCCTTCATTGTCGAGAACGTCAGTGTTCCCGAGGAGGTCGAGAAGGCGATCGACAAGCGCTCCAGCATGGCGGCGATCGGCAACCTCAACGACTATGTGAAATTCCAGATGGCGGAGTCCCTCGGGAAGGGCGATGCCGCCGGCGGCGTGGCCGGCAGCGCCGCGCAACTGGGGGCGGGTCTCGCGCTGGGCCAGCAGTTGGCCGCCGCCATGGCGCCTGGCCAGGCGGGGGCATCGGCACCGACAGCAACGGCCCCCGCAGCCACGTCCGGAGCCCTTCCCGACCTGCTGGGGCCGGCGGACGCTGCACGGGTCCTGGGCGTGGGGGAGTCCGATGTGCTGGCGGCTTTGGGCGACGGGTCGCTGAAGGGGAAAAAGATCGGTACCCAATGGCGCATCACCCGGGCGGCCTTGGAGGAATTCTTGAAGAGCTGAGCCGTGGCAGCGCGCAGGCCTGCCGTCATGAGAATGATGGCGAACGTGCAACGATTTCATGACATTCCCCGTTGTCGGGTCGACGGCAATATGCTTACCTACTTCTGTTGTGATGCCCTTCTCCGGGGGGCCGGAGCGAGGGTGACAGATCCCCAGTTACCATGAGCAAAAACACGGACCTCATTCGGGAAACCCTGCGCAACTCCAAGCATCCCTTCCGCGCCGCCAGTGATCGGCCCGGGAAGCCCCAGAAAAGCCGATACGAACGCCGCAAGGCGCGTGAAATCCTGAAACTCGCCGACTGGTCGGACGATGGGTCGGGGGCCTGAAGGCTCCCGTCGGACTTGCCCTTCCGTCGCCGACGGCGCAGAACGGTGCGTGATGCTGTTCCGTGCCGCCTGTGCCGCCCTCCTTGTCGCCGGCAGTGCCGCCGCTTCTGATTGGCCCCGATTCCTCGGGCCGACGGGCGACGGGATCTCACCGGAGACGAACCTCGTCTCGCGGATTCCCGAGACCGGCCTGCCGATCGTCTTCGACCGGCCGGTCGGGACGGGTTATGCGGCGCCGTCGGTGGCGGGCGGGCGGTTGATCCTGTTCCATCGGCTGGGCGATCAGGAGGTTCTCGAGTGTTGGGATGCCGTATCGGCGTCCCCGCTTTGGAAGTCCGGCTATCCCACGGCCTATCAGGATCCGTACGGCTACAATAACGGTCCCCGGTGCGCGCCGCTCATCAGCGGTGACCGGGTGTACACCTTCGGCGCCGAGGGAAAGCTGAGCGCGTATGACTTGGCGTCCGGAGCCCGGGTTTGGCAGCGGGACACCGCGAAGGAGTTCCAGGTTCCCGAGGCGTTCTTCGGGGTGGGCTCCACGCCGCTGCTGGAGGATGGCAGACTGATCGTGATGGTGGGCGGGCAGCCGGATTCGGGAGTGGTGGCCTTCAATCCAGCCACGGGCGCCACGCTCTGGCAGTCCGTGGGGAAAAGGAACTGGGAGGGTGTTCCCATGACCGGATGGCCCGGGGAAGCGCCGGTCCGTTGGGGAGAATGGTGGAAGCAGGCCAGCTATTCATCTCCCGTAGCGGCCAGTATTCAGGGAAAACGGGTCGTTTTCTGCCTGATGCGGCAGGGATTGGTCGCGTTGGATCCCGCCGATGGGACCGTCCGGTTCTCCCGATGGTTCCGCGCCCGGGTGGAGGAATCGGTCAACGCGGCCAATCCGGTGGTCGTCGGCGAGGATGTACTGATTTCGAGCGCCTACTACCGGACCGGATCCGTGAACCTGCGGGTGTCCCCGGGAGCCACGAACTACACCGAGAACTGGCGTGGTCTCGGGCTGGAGATGCATTGGGGCACTCCCGTATGGGTGGACGGCAATCTCTACGGATTCAGCGGTCGCAATGAACCGGATGCCTCCTTCCGGTGCGTGGACTTCAAGACCGGAGAGATCCGCTGGCAGCGGGACGAGCGCTGGAGCCCGCATTCCGCGGCCCAGCCGCCGGTCTTTGGCCGGGGCTCCTGCATTTTGGCGGACGGCAAACTGATCGCGCTGGGGGAGGGAGGGTTGGTGGGCTTGTACCGTCCGGTTCCGGCCGCGTGTCAGGAGTTGGGACGCTGGCAGGTGCCTACCCTGACGCATCCCTGCTGGGCGGGACCGGTGCTGTCGAACGGTCGTCTTTACCTGCGGAGCGAGAAACATCTGGTGTGCCTCGACGTCCGGCGCTGATCGGACGGGTTCCCAAACGGGGCGGTGGCCGCGTCAACGCGCGTCAACGCGCTTGCGGCGGACGCCGCCCGACCTAAGTCTCCGGGTCGTGCGCAATATTCTCGTCACCGGTGGGGCGGGCTTCATCGGATCCAATCTCGTCCGGGAACTTCAGGTCCGTCATCCCGAAGCGCGCATCGTCGTGGTCGATGATTTCCGATCGGGGGACTTCCGGAATCTGCGGGGTTTCCGGGGGGATTTCGTGACTGCGGATGTGTCCCGTCTGGATTGGAACGCGCAGTTCCGGGATGAGATCTTCGACGCTATCTTCCACGAAGCGTCGATCACGGACACGACCGTCCACGATCCGTATCTTCAGGCCCACGACAACATCGAGGGTTTCCGGCGCCTGCTCCGGTTTGCGGAGCCGCATCAGACGCCCGTCGTGTACGCCAGCTCGGCGGCGACGTACGGGATTTGTTCGGGGGTGCAGGAGGAATCGCAGCCCGCCGCCCCGGCCAACATCTACGCGTTCAGCAAGGTGCAGCTCGACAATCTCGCGCGGGACCATGCACGGCGGTTTCCGGCGTGGCGGATCGTCGGACTCCGCTACTTCAACGTGTACGGTCCCGCGGAATCCCACAAGAAGGCGGCTGCGAGCATGATTTATCAGCTCTACCTGCAGATGAAGGCGGGGCGGCGTCCGCGCGTGTTTCGGGCCGGGGAACATTGCCGCGACTTTGTGTACGTGAAGGATGTGGTGGCGATGACCCTCCAGGCCTTGAACGCGCCCCGCAGTGACATCTTCAACTGCGGATCCGGCCAGGCCGTGTCGTTCAACGAGGTGATCGCGATTCTGAACCGGCACCTGGGCACCCGGTTGGAGCCGGAGTACATCGACAATCCCTACGCATTCTACCAACCCCACACCCAGGCCGACATGTCCCGGGCCCGGGCTGAACTCGGGTTCACCCCGCGGTTTACTCCCGCGACGGGGATTCCCGACTATCTCGGAAGTCTGTCACCCTCCTGACACCCCCATGGCCGAATCCCGCCCCCCATCCCGTGTACGCTGGCTGAAGTGGACCGCGATCCCCGTGGTGCTGGTGGTCCTGGCCTACTGGGTTGGGACGAGTGCGTCCTTTGTCCGAGCTTTTGTGCTGCCCCGCGTGGGCGACGCGATGCAGAGCGAAGTGACCGTCGGGGACCTGTCGCTGAGCCCGTTTTCGTCCCTGACGCTGCGGGACCTCAAGGTGACGCCGCGCGGAGGGGCGACGCTGTTGACGGCGTCGGAAGTTCGCGCCCGCTATGGACTGATCGACATTCTCCGAGGCCGGATTTCCGTGGGCGAATTGACGGTGGAGAATCCGGTGGTGACGGTGGTGACGTCCCCGGATGGTACGAGTAATTTGTCCCGGATCGCCGCGTCGTCCGGCGAGAAGCCCCCGGTTCGGGGAGGTCCGGCGTCCTCTGTCGTCCTGAATTTGCGAAACATCAGCCTCAGGAATGGAACGGTGCGCTGGACGGGGGCCCCGGGTCCGGGCGTGGATTCGGCGGAGATTTCCGGCTTGAATGTCACTCTCGACTCCCTGGTGACGGATCAGCCGGGGCGCCTGACCCTCGGTTCCGGTGTTCGCTGGACCTCGGGGGGGACCAATCTTCTGGCGGGGGTCGTGAAGTCGGAGTTTCAGGTTCGACTGAACGAAAAGCTCCTTCTCCGGGAGGTCAACGGCGCATTCGGCGTGACGATGACCGAAGCCGGGGGAGCCTGGCGAAATTTCTCACGACTGGGTGTGACGCTTACCGCCGACTCCACGGAGTCGGAGATCCGGCAAGTCAGGCTGGCGGTGATGGATTCCGGCAAACCGGCCGGGGAAGTCCGGTTGAGCGGACCCTTTGATCCGGGCCGCAGGGAGGCGCGAATTTCCTATGAGGTGAAGGGGATCGGTCCCGCAGCGCTCGGTCTGGTCGGGGCGGTGGTCGGGATGGATTTCGGGGCGACGCGGCTTGAAGCGGACGGGAAGCTGTATCTGGAACGATCCGGCAACCTGGTTTCCTGGCAGGGTCGGCTTTCCGCGGATCCCCTGGTCATTGCGAATTCCGGGGGTTCCACGCCGGTTCTGGGCCTGCTTGCGGAGGCCAGGGCCCGGGTGGATCTGGACGGCAGGTTTGCGATCATCGAACGCGCCGACCTCACGGTCCGGCAGGGCGGGGCCCCCGTGGTGCAGGGATCCCTCGACCATCCCATGAACCTGAGCTGGGACTCTGCGGCGAAGGGGACTCGGGAGGCCACCTATTCCCTGACGGCGAAGGATCTGGACCTTGCGTCGTGGCGGTCCTGGTTTGGACCCTCGTTTCCGTCGGGCCGGGCGAGTCTGGAGACCCGCATCGCCAGTGAACGGGATGGCAGGCTGCTGCGTTTTCAGGCGAGCGGAGGGGTGGATGATCTGGGTCTCATCGTCGGAACCAACCGCATCACCGGACTGCGAGTGGAGACCCAGGGAGGGGGAAACCTGACGGACTTTACGACGCTTCTCCTCGAGAATCTGGGGGCGACCGTGCGGCTCACGGGAGAGCCACTGTTTCATGCCTCGGGAATGGTCCAGGCCAACCTGGGAACCCGGGAGTTCACGGGACAAGTGGCCGCGGAGTCCCCGCTGCCGGCTCTTCTCCGGGCGATTCCGATGGACGGGGTGCACCTGTCCGCGGGGACATCCTCATTTTCCGCGAGGCTCGGCAGCCGCAACGGGCAAACCAACGGTTCGATCTCCCTGGCCGCCGAAGGAGTGACCGGGGACGTTTTGGGCGTGCCCCTGAAGAACTACGAGGCGGGGTTCGAAGTGGCCATGGGGCTCAGCCGAAACAAGATGCTGTTGCAGAAGGGAAGTCTTTCCCTCAAGGCCGGCACGGGAACGCCCGGGACCGTGGAGTTTACGGGGAGCTATGAACCGGATTCTCGCCGGGGGGATTTTCGTTTCAAATCCGCAGGCCTGAATGAGACGGCGCTGGGACCCCTGCTGGCTCCGGCGCTTCGTCCGCGGCGCATGGAAGCGGGCGACTTGAATCTCTCGGGAGACCTCAAAGTGGATCTGGGCGGCGTTTCCTCCGTTTCGGCGTCGGTCCGGGGGGAACAATGGGTGCTTCGAGGACCGCAGGACTGGGGAACACCGGCTCCGTTGTCGATGTCCGTCGCCCTGGAAGCGACGGGACGCGGTCGTGACTTCGAGTTGAAGCAGTTCCAGGCAACGCTTCCCAGGAGCCCGCGGGCCCGGAACGAGTTGTCGCTGTCCGGGCGCCTCGCCTTCGGGACGAACCAGGCCGCTTCGGGACAACTGTTGCTGACCAGTCCGGGACTGGATTTCACCCCGCTCGCGGATGCGTTTCCTTCGGCACCGTCCGGTCCGGCATCGCGTCCGGTCCCGTCGGGTGGTGAACCGGGCGTGGGAGCCCCGCTTCATCTTCCCGTCGACCACCTCACGCTGGATTCGAAGCTGGACGGGGTCTTCTACAAGGAGGTGTCCATTTCCAATTGGGTGGGGCGGGTCGAGATCCTCCGGGATCAGGTGACGGTGAATCCGTTTACCTTGACGCTGAATGGCGCCCCGGTTTCTGCGGCTGCTGCGGTGAACCTTGGTGTTCCTGGATACGTCTACGACGTGAAGGCCCGCCTGCCGGGAGTTCCCGTGGGCCCCCTGGCAAAATCCTTTTTGACCGGGGACCAGGCGGATCTGGGTGGAACCCTGGATGTCTCTGCGGAGGTGAAGGGAGCCGGGGTGACCGGTGCCGCACTCCGGGACCACCTCACTGGAAACGTGGCCTTCGCCGCCACAAATTTGAATTACCGCATTACCGCCCTGAAGACGCCGCTGATGCGAACCCTGGTGGAATCCCTGTCCACCGCGTTGAGGCTGCCGTCGATTTCCGAATCACCGATTCGGCGGATCGATACTCGCGTCACTGCGGATAAGGGCGTGGTGAAGCTCACGTCGGCGCTGGTGGAAAGCTCGGCGTTCCAGGCTTCCGCGCAGGGAGATATCCGCCTTGCCGACGTGCTGACCAACTCCGCACTTCAGCTGCCGGTGACCGTCCGTCTTCCGAAGACCGGCGGCGGGTGGGATGAACTGCCGTCCTTCCTTGTCTTCCAGGGAACCCTGGGTGTTCCCAAGCCGGTGCTGGATCCCCTGGCCCTGGCGCGGATGATGACCCGCCTTCCCGGCGCGGCTGGGGAACTCAGCACCCGCGGGGTTGAGAAACTCGGCAGTGCGCTGGATCGCGTTCTGGGCGGCAAATCGGAAACCAACTCCGGAGCCGGAACCAGCCTGATTCGGGGCCTGCTCGGAGGGGATTCCTCCGGCGGGAAAGCTCCGAACGGGCAGCCGTCGAAGGCGACCAACGCGCCGGGTATCCCGGCCAACCCCGCCGATCCCCTCAAGAAGAAATCTCCGCCCCAGTGAGCCCTGCGGGCTGCGGACCGACCTCCTTCCCCATGACTCCAGAATCCGTTCTAGACTATCTCAAGTCCCATCAACAGCGGTTCGTGGACGACCTGTGCGACTACGCCCGCATCCCGAGCGTCAGCGCCCAGTCGGCGCACACGTCCGATCTCAAGCGGTGTGCCGATTGGATTGCCCATCGCGCCCGGGAGGCGGGCCTGGATCCCGAGATTTTTCCGACGGACCGCAATCCGATCATCATTGCCCGGACGCCCCGGAACGATCCCCGCAAGCCGACGTTCGTGGTTTATGGCCACTACGACGTCCAGCCGCCGGAGCCTTTCGAGCTCTGGAAGTCACCGCCGTTCGAGCCGCGCTTGGAGGGCCGCAACGTCTTTGCGCGGGGGATCAGTGACAACAAGGGCCAGCATCTCGCGCACTTGAACGCGGTTGAAGCCTGGTTGAAGACCGGGTCGGAGCTGCCGTGCAACCTGACGTTTCTGATCGAGGGTGAGGAGGAGGTCGGTTCCGGATCCCTTCAACGCTTTCTTCCGGATCACCGGAAGGAGCTGGCCTGCGACGCGGTCGTGGTCTCCGACAACGGGATCCCGACCCTGAAGCATCCTGCCCTCACCTACGGGCTTCGCGGCGTGGCCGCGATCGAGGTTCGGGTGGAGGGGCCGGGGCGGGATCTCCACTCGGGTGTTTTTGGCGGCACCGTGGACAATCCCGCCCTGGTTCTTTGTCAAATCCTGGCGGCACTCCGGGATTCCCGGGGGCGCATTGCCGTACCCGGGTACTACGACGATGTCGCGCCCCTGTCGGCCTACGAGCGCCGCCAGATGGCGAAACTTCCGTTCGATGCGGAGAAGTACCGCCGATTCCTGGGGGTGCGGGCCTTGAATGGAGAACGCGGATTCACTCCCGAGGAGCAGCGCACCGCCCGGCCCACCCTCGAGATCAACGGACTGACCAGCGGCTATCAGGGCGAAGGCAGCAAGACGATCATTCCCTCCTGGGCCTCCGCGAAGCTGACCCTGCGGCTGGTACCGAATCAGAAGCCGGCCAAGGCCATCGCGGCCGTGGTGCGCCAGATTCGCAAACTGTGTCCGCCCACGGTGAGGCTGACGATCCGGAGGGGCCATGGAGGCGAGCCGTATCTGGTCGCCCCCGAAGGTGCCCTCGCCCAGGCTGCCTTGCGGGCGCTCAAGGCCGGTTTTGGCCATGAGGCGTTGCTGGCTCGCGAGGGCGGCAGCATTCCAATCGTATCCGACTTCAAACGGCATCTGAAGGTGGACACCCTGCTGCTCGGAATGGCGCTGCCGGATGACAATCCGCATTCACCCAACGAGAAGTTCTCACTCGATGCCTACGAACGCGGCATGCGGATGAGCGCCCACCTCTGGCCGGAACTGTCCTCGGCGTGTCGACGCTGAGCGGGGCACCCGGGAGAATGGACCCCGGTGCCATGGCTACGGCCTGGGAATCGCCGTGGCCATCGTCACCTGGATCCTGAGGAACTGGGCCACTTCGGAGGCAGGGGTGGGACTGGCGAGCCGGAGGGTGACCTCCTCGTAGCCGGAGGGCAGGCCTTCGGCCGTTGTGGACACCGATTCGCCGGCAACCCCCGGGGAGGTCCATACCGGAGTTGCGAGGGTGGCGGCGACCTCCGGCACGTAGGTGATTCCGGCGGTGGCCGCATCGGTCCTGCGACGATAGATCAGGAGGATCCGGGCCTCGGAGCCTTCGGTAATCCGGGAAACCCGGGGCTTCATGCGCGCGGCATCGGCGACCTTCGGGTCTCCTCCAAACGCGAATTCAAGCTGGTTGCTGGCCCCGTCCGCATCCCCGTCATCTCCGGGGTTGGAGCCCGCAATGCCGTTGGCCGCGGCCCAGGCGTCGTAGGGCGATTGTGCCGTGGTGCGGGCGATGATCAAACGAGCCGACGTATCCCGACGGGGATAAAGGTCCCCATAACCGGAATCCTGAACCGCGACGCGAAGTTCCCAGGAGGCTTCGGCCGACGCGGAGAGGGCTGCGGCATTCGCGACCCTGACCACCCCTGAATCCGGATCGATGGCAAAGATGCCGGCCGGATCCCCGGCCGCGATTTTCCAGACCAACTGCTCCATCGGGCTGTCCGCGGCATCCAGATCGACCACCACCGTGTCGGCGGGAGCGGACGCGGAAACCTCCGCCGTGGCCTCGGCAAACACGGGAGGCACGCCAAGGTCCACCCCGGTCAATTGGGTCAATGGAATCACTTCGATGGCCGTCTGGCCGGTCCGCGACCATCCCACGGCGATGTGCGCCTTCCCGGTGGCTTCCTTGTGGCGGGCCTCCAGATAGTATTGCTGCCTTGCCGTGAGCTGGATCGCGGCGGACTTCTGGGCGGCCTGGTTGGTCCACTCCTTGTCTCCAACGGCGGCTCCGACCCGGGCCACCACGCGTGCCGTCGAGGGGTCCGCGCTGGTGCCGAGCCAGAGTTCACTGCTGTCGTCCGATGCGATGTAGAATCGGAAGCTCCCGCTTGCGGGCGCCGTCAACAGTCCACGGATGCGAGTGCCAAAAAGATCCTCTCCGTCCGCCGGTGCGAAACGAAGGATGTTGTCACTGGAGAAGGAAATGAATTCGTCCGGCCGTCCCGGAAACTTGGGATTGTTGGTGAGCGTGTTGACCCCGGTCCCCGCCCCGAGCTTCCTGAAAACCTCAACCACCGGGTTGGTGGATGCCACGATGTTCGGTCCGAGAATCTTGCAGGTAATGGTGCCGGTGCTGCTGAGGCCGCCGGGAATGGAGACCTTCACGCGAAGCTTGAAGTCTGTGGCGGGGGTGGTCGCGAGGAGGTTGGCATCGGCGACCCGGAACCATCCCTGGTTGTCCAGTGCGGCGATGCCCGGGCGGGTGGAACTCAGGAGTTCATAGTCGAAGACACTCGCGCCGGCGGCGTCCGTCGCCTCAATGCGCGCGAACCGCGCCTGGGGGAATGCGTTCCGGTGGATTCGGATGTCATTGGTGGAGAATTTGGGGCCGGTCTTCGTCGCGAATGGAGCGAGGTAGCGGCCGGGGATCACCTGGAGCACCGGGGCCCCGGCGTCGGCGTTTCGCCAGGCCACCGACAGGTGATCGGTGCCATCCTTTTCCTTCAGGCGTGCCTCCAGGTAGTAGGGCTTGCCTTGTTCCAGGTTCACCGCCTTTGAGAGCTGGCTGGGGAACTGGGTCCAGCGCCGGGGATCCGTATAGGCGGAACTGGATGCGATTCGGACGGCGCTCTCGGCCTGCTCGGACGTGCCGAGGCGGAGTTCGGTGGCGTCGTCGCCGGCGACCGCGAAAACGTACGATCCGGTGATGGGCGGGAGGAAGTATCCGCGAAGTACACCCCCGAAGTTGTCCGCAACCCGGACGGGGACCTCGGCATTGGTCATGAGGCTTCTGGAGGAGGGAAACGAGGGGAAGGAGGGGTCGTTGGTCAAATCGCGGATCGCGCCGCCGGGGATGTCGTCGTATCGGGCATACTCAATGGCACCCGGCACCATGCCCGACGGTGGCGTCAGGACCTGAATGGTGACGTCCGCCGTATTGGTCTGGGGCGGTGTACCGGCATCCCAGGCCTGGACCTGCAATTGGAATGACCTCGACCCCACATTGAGGTCGCGTGTCAACCGCAGGGCACCGGAGCCGTCCACCGCAAACCAGCCCTCGTCGTTGCCTGAGCTGATGTTGAATCGAAGTCGCGTGTAGAGATCCGGATCCGACGCGGCCAACGATCCGACGACCGTGTTCGACCGGGTGCGATCATAGACCACGAAGGTGGTTGCGGGCACCACGGGCAGTTCATTGACGTCCGCGATGTGCACGACGACGCGACGTCCGATCTCGTTGAGGGACGGATTGTCCGGGTATTGGATGTCCACCAGGAGATCGTACTGCTCGCGGACTTCAAAATTCAGCAGCGTGGCCTGATCCACGGTGAGTTCGCCATTCGGCGACAGGGCAAAGGGGCCGATTCCGCTGCCACCGGTCGCGGTGAAGGTTCTCGGGCCGGGCGAGGCGGCAATGGTGTTCAGGTCGGAGATCAGGGTGCCGGAAGGAGCGTCCTCCCGCACGGAGAACCGGACGGGTTCCACGGCCTCCGCCACCACCCCGGTCAACTGGTAGTATCCCAGGCTGCCATACGTCGTGAAACCCACGGTCGCGCTATTCCCGCGGGCACCGCCGCGAACCTTGATGGCGTAGTCGCCGGGAGGGAGGTTGGTGGACAGGACCGCGCGCAGAGTGGTGGCCGGATTGACAGTCAGCAGAAGTTGGTCCGCCGCATCGGTGAGGTCGAGGCGCAGTGCGAGGTTGGGACCGACCCCGGCGGGTCGGGCGGTGAGGTTCAGTTGCCCGCCCCGTGTGGAGAACCGGTATGAATCGACGTCCGTACTCCGCTCGATGATTCCCCGGTTGGTCACGGCGCCCCCGGAAAACACCTCCAGGTATCCTCCGGCGGCGAAGGTCCCCCCGACGTCGTCGGCGCGGTAGTCGACCGAGGTGTTGTCGGACACGATCCTCAGAAGGTCGTCCTCCTTGTTGCTGGCGTTGGCGTACTCGCCCTTCGACCACTGGACCACGGGTTGGTAGTAGCCCACGCCCATGATGGGAGCCCATCCGGTCTCCCCGCTTCCGTGTCCGGCATAGTATTCCTCATTGGGGCGCCCGTCGTGGCTCAACCCCAGTGTGTGGCCGACTTCGTGGGAAATCTGTTCGGCGGCATCCCGGACACCGCTGCCAAACGCCCAACACGGGGTATCCCCCGTCCAGTTCCATGAGGTCAGCCACGCCACGCCTCCCGCGCCGGGCGCTGCGTCGGTGGTCGGCGTGATGATGACGTGAATCCGGCTGTTTTCCGCGGCCCGCTCAAACACCCGGAGGTCGGTGGTGATGTTGATGGTGAAGCTCGTGTAGTCGGCGCAGACGTAGCGCCAGATCTCCCTGATCTGGGCTCCGGTGAACGAGGGCCGCTTGGCCACGATCAGGTCGCCGTCCCACTGGGTCGTCGTTTCGCCATCGAAGTCGAGGTACACG
The DNA here is from genome assembly GCA_016793645.1 of Verrucomicrobiales bacterium. Lineage (GTDB taxonomy): Bacteria > Verrucomicrobiota > Verrucomicrobiia > Limisphaerales > UBA9464 > UBA9464. The sequence goes on along the minus strand of JAEUHD010000210.1, from coordinate 3,724 downwards.
ACGCCGCGGGCCCCTGGAAGCGATTCCAACACGGGCACTCCGTTCTGGTAGTCCGGGATGGGGACGGTGGGATGCTGGCCGACGTCGACGACCGGCGCCTCTTCGGGTCCGGACGCGGCTTCGGCCGCATGGGAGTGTCCTGGGGGCATCTTGTATTCGAGGCAGACCACCTCATTGAGTTTGTGGGGGACCAGTTCGGGGGCGCCGTCCACGGACGAGGGTTCCAGTCGGAAGGCGCGTCCGGAACCCGGGAGGGTCACCACCCCGACGTGGGTCCCGGCGATTCCCGGCAGGCTTTGACGCCGGAAGAAGAAGACTCCCGTCTCGGGTTCGGTCAACCGGCCGGCGAGATAGACCACGTGGTCCGCGGATTCCTGGATGTAGGACACGACGCCCTCGGCCATTGCTCCCCCCGTCAGTTCAAATCGAACAGGAAGGGGCGCCTCGGCACCCGCGAAGGATTCCAACCAGGCGGGATCCCACCGGCGGCGCAGGGGCGGAGGGCTCGCCGCGGAGACGGGACCATTCCCGGGAGCGGAGACTGCGATCGGATGGGGCGCGGCGGCGGATGGTGCCGGAGCTGCGGCACTGGGAATGGGGGTCAGGGCAGGACCCGCCTCGGAGGTGGGAGCCGCTGGGGTTTCGGACACGACCGTCGGGACGGCCGGATGGGACTCCGGGCCGCGTTTATGGATCAGCCAGGCGACACTCAGGGCTGCCACGAGGGCCGTGGAAATGACGATGCGTTTCATGAAGGAAAGCGGATTGGGTCGGGCGGATCTGGACAGGGTGGCGATTGGACTCACCCCTGGATGGGAGGGAGGTCGGGGAAGCTGTTCCGGTCCGGGGTCGGCGTCAACCTGCCCGTTCCGAGCCGGTTCGCGGTTCCCTGAAGTTCGTTGGCTCGTGCGTTTCCCTCGACGCACGCGGTGCCTTCAGTACGGATCGTAAACATCAGAATCCGGCAAAAGGAGCAAACGACGTGCCCGCGGGAGCGCAGATTCGTCCCCGGAGATTGACCCAACGGGATTCGGACGCCGGAGAGCCTGTTCAGGCTCCGGACGGGGATAACGCGGCGACGGTGGTCTCGAGGCTGGGGAGGTCGGCGACGTTGAGAATTTGGGTGCCCTTGTGGATTCGCTTCATGAAGCCGCTCAACGCGGTGCCGGGCCCCAGTTCAATGAAGCGCGTGAACCCCTCGGAGAGAAGGTATTGCATGGATTCCTCCCACCGGACCGTCTGGGTGACCTGATCCACGAGCAACGGAGTGATTTCCGACGGTTCACCATGCGGGCGCGCCGTTACGTTGGCGATCACGGGTACCTTGGACGGCTGGATTCGGACGGATCCCAGTTCCGAGGCGAGCTTCGGCTGGGCGCTCTGCATGAGCGGCGAGTGATAGGCTCCGGCGACCGCCAGCGGGATCGCCTTGCGGGCGCCCCGGGCCTTGGCGGCCTCGACGGCGGCGGGGATGCGATCGAGTTCCCCGGAAATCACGATCTGTCCGGGGCAGTTGAGATTGGCCAGGGTGGTCCCGGTGGCGGCACAGACTTCGCGGGTGGCGGCCTCGTCAAGTCCGATGAGTGCCGCCATTCCCCCCCGGGTCGTCTCGCAGGCCTCGTGCATGAATCGTCCCCGGGCGCGGACAACCCGCAGACCATCCTCAAAACTGAGAACACCCGCGGCGGCCAATGCGGTGAATTCCCCGAGGGACAGCCCTGCGGTGGCCTGGAATTCCAGTTTGGGTGCCCGCTCTCGCAGCAGGCTGAGGGCAATCCAGCTCACGAGGTAGATGCCCGGTTGAGCGTTCTCGGTGCGGGTCAATTCGGTCTCGGGACCCTGGTGGCAGACGCGGGCGAGGTCGTACCCGAGGATTTCATTGGCCCGATCAAACAGGGCACGGGCCGTGGGATGGGCCTGGGCCAGGTCCGCACCCATTCCGACCACCTGGGCGCCCTGCCCGGCAAACAGTAACGCAGTTTTCATCGCAAAGCGGCCATCCTAGCAACGAACGGGACGAATGTAATCCCGAAAGCGTTCCGCGAAGGGACAGGCCGGGTCCGGTTCCCATGTCCCCTGGGGAGGAACCCACGGGAGGGCGGATTCCGGTTGGGAGCTTGTGACGGCGGGTGGGTCGTCGGTAGACTGGCGCAGTGTCCCCCCGAATTCCATCGCTTGTCCTTGGGGCCGGCTTGGCCGCTGCGGGTGCAGCCGGCTGGGGGGAGACCGCCATTGCCGCCGCGTCCACCGGGGCGGGGCCAGGGGTGCGCCCGCGCCCTCAGGAACCGGCGACGTTCTCGGGTTCCGTCGCGCGCATTCTCCATCAACGGTGTTCCTCCTGCCATCATGAGGGGCAGGCGGCCCCGTTCAGCCTGGTCAGCTATGCCGACGTGAAGAAGCACGCGAAGGATATTCGCACGGTGGTCGCGTCGAGGATCATGCCGCCGTGGTTGCCGGAGCCCGGGCATGGGGAGTTCGTGGGGGATCGGCGTCTCCCGGATGAGGAACGCGACGTGATCCTGAATTGGCTGGACGGTGGGGCTCCCGAGGGCGACCCGGCGCAGGCGCCGACGCCGCCCCGGTGGACCTCGGGATGGATGCTCGGGACGCCGGATCTTGTGGTCACCATGGAGGCGCCGTACCTGCTGGGTGCCGAGGGTCCGGATGTGTACCGGAATTTCGTCATCCGCCTGCCGCTCACGGAGGACCGATGGGTCCGGGCTGTGGAGTTCCTGCCCGGAAATCCGCGCGTGGTGCATCATGCCTTTCTCCGCCTCGACGAGGAAGGGCAGGCCCGACGGATGGATGGGCGCGACGGCGTGCCGGGATTCACGGACATGCTTTCCACCGTCCGGATGCCCGCCGGACAGTTCCTCGTGTGGAATCCGGGTGCTCCGCCGATTCTCTCTCCGCCGGGTCTTCCCTGGCGGCTTCCCCGAAACAGCGACCTCGTGGTGGAGATGCATCTCAACCGCAGTGGCAAGCCCGAGTCGCTCCGCTCCACGGTGGGGTTTTACTTCACCGACCAGCCACCAACCAACACCTGCCAGGTGTTCAAGCTGGCCTCCTATGCCCTGGACTTTCCGCCGGGCGCGACGCGGGAGGTGGTCCGGGATTCCGTCGTGTTGCCTGTGGATGTACAGGTGCTCGCCGTTTATCCCCACGCGCATTTCTTGGGGAAGGAAATGCGGGGTGAGGCCGTCCGGCCCGACGGAACCCGCGAACCCCTGATTTCGATCCGGGAATGGAACTTCAACTGGCAGTCCGCATACCGGTACGCGCGTCCGATCCACCTGCCGAAGGGCACGACGCTGCACCTGGAGTACACCTACGACAATTCGACCAACAACGTTCTCAATCCCAACCATCCGCCGAAGCGGGTGACCTACGGGCCGCAGTCTTCGGATGAGATGTGCGAACTCGGGCTCCAGGTGCTTACGCAGGACGCGACGAGTGCGCGGTTGCTGGAGGAGATGGCGGGGCGGCACCGCAGCCAGTTGATCCGTCGGGGCTACGAGCACCGTGTGGCTGCCGATCCCAACGATGCGGAAGCCCTGACCCGTCTGGGAATGATGCGTTGGATGGAGAATTCATCCCCGGAGGCCCTGGCGCTTCTCGAGCGGGCGGTTCAGGCGCAACCCGGACTGGCTGAGGCCCACCACAATCTGGGTGTCGTCCTTCGACTCAGTGGCCGTCTGCCGGAGGCGCGGTCGGAATTCGAAAC
>JAEUHD010000179.1 GCA_016793645.1 Verrucomicrobiales bacterium | reverse complement strand
CCGAAAACGCTCATGTCGTCCGGCCTGGACGCGATGCGGCGGACGATCCGGGAGGAGGAACCGCCGCGACCCAGCGCCGTGGCCGTGCGGGAGCTTTCGACCCTCGGTCAGGGCACTGCGACACCCGCCGGTTCGTCCGCCGCGTTGCCGGCAGACGCGACGTCCGGAGACCGGGATCGCACCCGACGCCAGGTCCGATTGCAGGAAACGATACCGCTGCTGCGGGGCGACCTGGACTGGATCGTGATGAAGTGCCTCGAGAAGGATCGGCGGCGCCGGTACGACACCGCGGCGGGCCTGGCGGCCGACATCCGACGGCATCTCGACAACGAGCCGGTGATCGCGCGTCCGCCGAGCTGGGGGTACCGGGTGCAGAAGACCGTCCGCCGCCACCGCAGCGCCTTCGTCACGGCGGGTGTCGTGCTGGTTGCGCTCCTGCTCGGCCTGGGAGTCTCTGCGTGGCAGGCCGTGCAAAAGACCCAGGCGCTGGCGCGGATGACCGAAGCCGAGCAGGCGCAATCGCACTCGCGTGAAGTCGCCGAGAAGGCGTTGACCCAGGAGGCGGAAGCGCGGCGGCGCGTGGATGAACTGTTGGAACGGGAAAAGGCGGAGCGGCGGGCCGGCGAGGCGCGGGTGTATGCCACCGACATCCACCTCGCCCAACAGGCCATGGACAAGTCCAATTTCGACCGGGCGCGCGAGCTTCTGGCCCGACATTATCCCCGTCCGGGACAAACCAACCGGCCCGGCTGGGAATGGCGCTATCTCTGGCAGCAATTGCAGGACGATCCCTCGTTTGAAGTCTGCCGCCTCTCCATCATCAGTCCTCCTGCCATCGGCGTCGGCACTCCGGGCGACAACCGATGGCTTCTCCATGGGAATCGGAACGCGGAACGTACCTGGATTGAAGTGTTGGACATCACCGATCTGCATGCTCCGCGCCACGCGGGGGAGATTCCGATGCCCTCGTCGAATGCCATCTCCGCCATAGCCCTCGGCAACCGGAACGGACGGGTCGCCTACGCACAGACAGGGGGACCCCACCACGTCATCGGTCCAGGGAGCATGACCACGATCGGCGTCTATGATACGACTCGCCGGCACACGTTGGGAACGATCACCAACTTGACCGGTTACTGCGGGAGTTTGGCATGGTCCAGTGACAACCAGTTCCTTTTGAGTTTCAGCACCGTCGACGACCCGTCCCCGGGATGGCGCTCGCGGATCGACGTCTGGCAAGCGCCCCAACTGACTCACGTCACGACATTGACCGACTTCCCGAGACGGCGGGACGGTAGGGAGGGATTCGTTCGGTTTGCAGCGAATGCGGATGCCAGTGCCATCGCGATCGCCAGCACGGCTGGTCTGCTCACTGTCAGGAACGTGGCCACCGGAGCGACGAATTGGAGCCTGGCTTCAGAGCACCGGGGTTTTGGAGAACTCGGTCTTGCGCCCGATGGACGCACGCTCTTTGTCGTCGAAGACGCTGATCCGGGGAGGATCCGGGTCCTCGACTTCCTCACGGGGAAGGAACTGAGCCCACCCCTGATGAGCGAGGACGGAGGAACCTTTGGGGCCCTCATGGTCGCACCCGACGGTCGGACGGTCGCCTGCCGCGGCTCGAAGGGTAACCTGTGCCTTTGGGAGGTGGGCGACCTCGCCCGCGGCCCCAAGGCCCTGCCGCCCCTGCGGGCAACATCCACGGGCTTCCCGTTCGCCTTGCTGCACGACCCCAGGACCATTCTGACCCTTTCAAGGGATGGCACCGTGCACGGTTGGGATCTGACGCGCGACCGTCAACCGCAACAGCCGGTGAAAGTGGAGATCAACACCGACGTGGCGAACTACCGACTCCGCGCCGACGGCAAAGCGCTCCTCATCGTGACTCATGACGGAGCGGTCACCGAGCGAAGCGGGAACGCGTTTCAAACGGAGACGCCTCTGTTCCACCTCGGACGCAGGCTGGACCAGCCGATTTTCTCCGAGGATGGTCGCTGGTTTGCAGTCGGCTCCACCAACGGGTTCGCCGAAGTTTGGAACGTCCCGGAACGCCGCCAAGTCCAGAAGATCGGCAGCTATCCCCGCTCAGTCAGGACCGAACAGTTCTCGCCGGATGGGACCCGGTTGATCGTCCTGGACGTTTCGAATGAGCGCTTTGCGGAATGGGATCTGGCCGCGTCGCGGGAAATCCGCACCTTCCCCACCCACCGCAAAGCGGTAATCGAGCGGCAGGACGTCCTGTCGCGCGACGGGCAACAGATGCTGAGGCCGGACGGAAAGGGTGGCGTCCTCTGGATCGACACGCGGTCCGGAGAGAAGCGGGAGGGAAACTTGAACATCCCGGACTTGCGCGAGTTGGCGTTCATCCCGGGCGGCGACCGATTCGCAGTCTTCGACACGGATGGTTACGCACGCTTCTACGACAGTCGGACGTTCCACCCGATCGCGACCCTCGGAGAAGGAAGCACCGTGTACTCGGTCGGGTCTCTGGACGGGGGCGACCGACTGATCCTGGGAGGGGGCAGGGGAGAGCCTTCACTCTCCATCTGGGACCTTGCCACCCAACTCGAGCTGGTGCGCCTCAAGGCGGAGGGCATTGCGGTCTTCGAAATCTCCACGGACGGCAACGTCTTGATCGCCGAGACGAGTCTCAATTCGAAGGACAAACTTTACCTATGGCGCGCCCCGTCGTGGGAGGAAATCGAACGCGCGGAGGCGACACGCCCCAACGTCACGGCCGCGACGGGCCGGTGAATTCCAAAGGCGGGCAGACACGCAGCTCCACCCCCCAAGCGGGGTGGCTGCGGGCTGCGCCCGCGGGTGACCCCTCCGACGCACCGCCGTGCGGAGGACCCACGCGCAACTCCTCCCCGCACCCCTTGTCCGCAGCGGCGCTGCTGCGGACCGAAGTCAGAACCGCGCGGCAGCGCGGCTCCACCCGCCAAGGGAGGTGGCTGCGGGCTGCGCCCGCGGGTGATCCCTCCGACGCACTTGCTGTGCGGAGGATCCACGCGCAACCCCTCCCCACACCCCTTGTCCGCAGCGGCGCTGCTGCGGACCGATTTCAGAACCGCGCGGCAGCGCGGCTCCACCTCCCCTTTTCACTGGGTGGCTGCGGGCTGCGCCCGCGGGTGACCCCTCCGACGCACCGCCGTGCGGAGGACCCACGCGCAACCCCTCCCGATTGGTGTCCCCAATGCCTGTCCCCGTTCATGGCTCAGGCAATTGACAAGGACCCTGTGTGGACAAAAGGTGTCCACATGAAGACGGCGACCGTACGAGACCTGCGCAACAACTTTGCGATGCTCGAAGCCTGGCTCGGGGATGGTGAGTCGGTGTGCATTGAGAAGCGCGGGACTCCCATCGCGATGTTGACCGCGATGCGGCCCGCCCGAGGCAAGAAGGTCAAGATGCCGGACTTTGCCGCCCGGCAGAAGGCCATCTGGGGTGATCGGATGTTCAGCGAAGCGGAAGTCATCGCCATGCGCGAGGCCGAGCTTGAAGGAGAACAGGGATGACGGCCTTCGCAGACACCTCCTTTCTGTGCTCGCTTTACCGACGGCAGGTCTTCTCTCCCCGTGCCAATGCGTACATGGCGCAGCGGGATACTCCCCTCCCGATTTCCAGCCTGCTGCTGTTGGAGTTCAGGCAGTCGTTGCGGCTCCAGATCCGGCTTCATGGCAGCGACAAAACCAGGGGTTTCCCGAGGCCTGCGGCCCACCAGATGTTGAAGGATCTGCAATCAGACCTGAGATCCAGGGTGCTCGAGGTGACGCCCGTGGACTGGTCGGATGTGCATCAGATCGCCGAGCAACTGAGCGCCCGCCACACGGAAGAGAACGGGCATCGATTGGCGGATATTCTGCACGTCGCCACCGCACTGCATCTGGGTTCTTCGGAGTTTCTGACCTTTGATGCCAATCAAAAGCGGCTTGCTGTGGCCGAAGGCATGGACGTCCCGATTTGACCCCAGATCCAAAGTGCGCCTTTCCGCGCGGACAGGAGCCCCGCCCCACCGAGGTCAGTGACGATACTGTGAATGCCAGTCCACCCAGGGCAGGGCTCGGGCGGGTTCCTGCGCCCGTTCGATCTCATTCCTCCAGCGAACGCCAATGCGGAAGAAGGCGGGGAGGGAGGTTGGGGCGGGCACGAGGAGCGTCCGGTCTCCGGCAACAGGAACGCCGACGTTTTGCCATTCTTCGAGGTCCGGCGATCTCTCGATGGTGTAGGGAGCCTCCATGGCCGCACTCAAGTCCAGCCGCAGGGACTCCGACTCTGGCGTGAGGGTCAATGAGGGAGGGGAGGGCTGGCGGACATAGGCCGTGGTGCCGCCATTCTGGAACCAGTCCATCCGGACCACACGGCCGTCACCGTCGGAGGCAAACCGGGCGTTGGCATTGGGCCCCAATTCGACGTCAACGGCCAAGAACCGCTGGGAGTCCTGGGGATAGACGGTGAACCTGAAATCGGATCGAAAATGATGAAGCACCAAACGGCCATGGGTCAGCAAGACGTCGAAGACGTCCCCATCCGCGGACTTGTAGAGCCCGGCGTACGTGCGGAGCACCTCCGGCGGGACGGTGGCGGGACGACGAATGACGGTGAGGGGATATTGTGAGTCCAGCAGATGAAGGCAGAGGTCGGTGACCGCGGCGTAGGCGTTGAACCGGCTGTTGGACAGGACCACCGCACCGATGCCGCGGCCCGGATGAAACGCGATGCAGGCCGTCTGTCCCGGGGTGTCGCCCCCGTGCTGAATCACCTGTCCACCCGGCAGACCCCAGAGCCACCAGCCCAGACCGATGTCGATTCCGGGATAGGCCGTTGCCCGACGCCGCCGTTGGGCTTCTCGAATGGCGGGGGCAAGCGGGGAATCCCGGAATCCCAACTGGAATTCGAGAAAGGTCAGCAGATCGGCCACGTTGGAACGTAGGAAACCGGCGCCCTCCAGTCCCGAGATTCGGAAGGCCGGCCGGACTACCACACCCGAGTGTCCCTGGGCGGGGCGTCCGCCGGGGGGCAGGGGAAAGGTGCCCGTGGTGTCGCGAAGTCCCAGGGGATTGAGAATCCGTTCCGCCAGGAGCTGTTCATAGGTCATGCCGGCACGCCGGGCGAGGGCCTCTCCCAGCAGGCCCATTCCAAGATTGGAATACTCCCAGACGCCGCCCGGTTCGCGGGTCAGTGTGTATTGGTTCAGGAACGCCTCCAGGCGGGCGCCATCGTAGCACTCGAACGGTTGGACGACCTCGGGGCAAAGGTTGTCCGGGTTGACCGGCAGCCCCGATCCGTGCGTTGCCAGATGTTCCAGAGTGATCTCGCCATTGCGCCGGGGAACCACAACGGTCCCGCCCATGAGGTCCTGCACCCGTCCGGAGAGGGTCACCTCGCCACGCTGGACTCCGTCGGCGAGCAGCAAGGTCGTGAAGACCTTGGTGATGGAACCAATTTCGAACAGGGTCTCGGCATCCGGCGGTGTGGCGGAACCGACGGCGGTGGTGCCATAGGCATAGAAGTCGCGGCCGTCCCGGTTGAGCAGACCGACCACCACGGACTGGTTGTATCCGGCATCCACGCGCTGACGGACGGACGAGCGAACCCGCTCGGGAATGACCGGCACGGCGGCCTCGGCAGTGGCGAGGAGCAACATCCACATCCAGCACACCGTCCGAAGGGGAGAATTCATCGATGGCACAACGAGGGTTTGGAGGAATTCCGCGGATCCGGGTGGGAGTCGCGTGAAGACTGCCACGGCGGTTGGCCGGTTCAAGACACAGGAGAGGTGGCTGCGGGCTGGGTGGCCGCGGGCTGGGTGGCCGCGGGCTGTGCCCGCGGGTGACCCTTCCGACGCACCTGCTGTGCGGAGGACCCACGCGCAACCCCTCCCCGCACCCCTTGTCCGCAGCGGCGCTGCTGCGGACCGATGTCAGAACCGCGCAGCAGCGCGGCTCCACCCGCCACGGGAGGTGGCCGCGGCCTGGGGGGCCGCGGGCTGCGCC
>JAEUHD010000161.1 GCA_016793645.1 Verrucomicrobiales bacterium | reverse complement strand
ATCGCCAGGATGTCCTCAAACACGGTCTTCTGGACCTCGGGCTGGTGGATTCGGATCGACCCGCCGCCGAGTTCCACGCCGTTGACCACGATGTCGTAGTGCTGTCCGCGGACCTTCTTCGGATCCTGCTTCAGCAGCGGGATGTCCTCCGGAACCGGGGCCGTGAACGGATGATGACTCGAGTACCAGCGGTTCATTTCGCGGTCGAATCCGAGCAACGGGAACTCGACCACCCACAGGAAGTTGAACTGGTCCTGGGGAATGGTGAGCTTGCCCTGCGACCGCAGCACCTCGGCGCAATAGAGGCGGATCTTCCCGAGGATCTCGCAGGCGTTGAGCCACTGGTCCGCCGCGAACAGGATCAGGTCGCCCTCCTGGATGCCGAGCTTGGACGTCAGCGCCGCCTTCTCGGCCTCGCTGAAGAACTTCACGATCGGCGACTTCCATTCGCCGTTCTCGACCTTGATGTAGGCGAGTCCCTTGGCGCCAAATCCCTTGGCGTACTCGGTCATCGTCTCGATCTGTCCCTGCGTCGCGCAGGCGAGCCCGCGGGCATTGAGCGCCTTCACAACGCCCCCGGCGGCAATGGCGCCGGCAAACACCTTGAACGAGGAACTGCGGAACTCCTCGGTGAAATCCGTGAGCTCCATGCCGAACCGCGTGTCCGGCTTGTCGATGCCCCAACGGTTGAGGGCCTCGGCAAAGGAGAACCGGGGGAACGGCGTGGGAATGTCCACACCGAGGGCCGTCTTCCAGACGCGCTTCAGCAGGCCTTCGATGAGGGCATAGATGTCCTCCCGCTCGATGAAGGACATCTCGATATCCACCTGGGTGAACTCCGGCTGCCGGTCGGCCCGCAGGTCCTCGTCGCGATAGCACCGCGCCAACTGGAAGTAGCGCTCGATGCCGCTGACCATCAGGATCTGCTTGAACTGCTGCGGCGACTGCGGCAGCGCGTAGAACGTGCCCGGATCGCGGCGATTGGGGACCAGGAACTCCCGGGCGCCCTCGGGCGTGGACTTGAACAGCGTGGGCGTTTCCACCTCCAGGAACCCCTGCTCGTCCATGAAACTGCGGGTGGCGATGGCCACCTTGGAGCGGACCCGCAGGTTGCGGATCATCTCGGGGCGACGCAGGTCCAGATAGCGGTACTGGAGCCGCAGTTCCTCGTTCACCTTGTTGGCCACCTCCGGATCATCCACCGGGAAGGGAAGGATCGCCGAATGGTTGAGGACGGTGAATGCCTTCACCAGCACCTCCACACGGCCTGTGGCGATCTTGGCGTTGTCGGTGCCCTCCGGACGCACCCGCACGCGTCCCTCGATCTCGATCACCGACTCGCTGTGCAGATGGGTGGCCGATTCAAACACCGCCGCGGGAAGATCCGCGGGATCGAACACGGTCTGGGTCCGGCCCTCGCGGTCGCGCAGGTCGATGAAGAGGACGCCGCCCAGGTCGCGGCGGGAATGGACCCAGCCGACGAGGATGACGGATTGGCCGGCATGTTCAGGCCGGAGTTCGTTGCAATGATGCGTGCGTTTCATGTCGGGACGGCGGATCCCCCCGGGGTTTCCGCCAAACGGAAGGGGTATAGTGCGAATCCCAGGCGCTTTGGCCAAGGGAAATGGCCCGAGCATGCGGGTCCCCGGTCCCCGACCGCTCCGGGATCCGGACCCGACGCTGGTGCCCCCGTCCAGCGGGTGTACCTTGCCCAGCGTGTCGACCGTCTACTTTGCCTATGGATCCAACCTCGTGCTCGACCAGATGGCGCAGCGGTGTCCGCACTCGCGTCCGCTCGAAACCGCCGTGCTGGACGACTGGCGCTTCCGGATCAATGCCGCCGGGTGGGCGACGATCCTTCCCGAAGCCGGGGCTCGGGTGCATGGATTGCTCTGGACCCTCACGTCCGAGGACGAAACAGCCCTCGATCTCTACGAGGAAATGCCCTCAGGGCTGTACGAGAAGCGGCGGCTGAACGTCCGGACCCACTCGGAGGAGCCGCGGGAGGCGATGGTGTACCTGGCCCTGGATCCGACTCCTGGAACTCCCACGGCCCGGTATTGGGATCCCATCGAATCCGCGGCCGAAGCCTGCGGATTCCCACCGGAGTATCTCGCCGAGTTGCGCAGGTGGAGACCGGTGCGTTCCTGAGATCCTCCGCGAACCGCGGGGAACATTCGGGACACCATCCCCGCAGATCCCGAACCACCTGAAGGTGGGACTACGAGCGGAGGTCCCGCGAAGTTGACGCTTCCGCTCGTCAACGCTCCGCCGCAGAATCCGGCCCATGTCACTTCGCGTCCTTGTGGTACCCGACAAGTTCAAGGGCACCCTGACCGCCCAGCAAGCTGCCGGCGCCATTGTGAACGGTTGGTGGGGCGCCCGTCCCCAGGACGAAATGGAAATGCTGCCGATGAGCGACGGCGGCGACGGATTCGGCGAGATCATCGCCGGCCTGGTGGGGGCGGCCGAATGCGTGACGGCCACCGTGGACGCCGCCAATCGTCCGGTGGGCGCCCGCTGGTGGTGGCATGCGGAAATGAAGCTGGCGGTGATCGAGGCCGCCCAGTCCGTGGGCCTGGCGATGCTGCCCCCCAATCGCTTCCACCCCTTTGAACTCGATACCCGTGGCATCGGCCCCCTGATCCAGGCGGCGGTGGCGGTGGGCGCCCAGACCATCCTGATCGGCATCGGCGGCAGCGCCACCAACGACGGAGGATTCGGCGTCGCCAAGGCGCTCGGCTGGCGGTTCTTTGATGACCGGGACCAGCCGATCGACAAGTGGGTCAAACTCAACAAGCTCACCCGCTGGCTGCCGCCGATTGATCCCATCCTCGGCGTGGACTTCGTGGTGGCGGTGGACGTGGAAAACACCCTGCTCGGCCTCAACGGCTGCACGCGGATATACGGACCCCAAAAGGGGATCCTGATGACCCAGTTCGCCATTGCCGAGGCCGCCCTGGAGCGCCTCGCCGCCAAGGCCATCGAACAGCACGGTTACGATGTCGCCGCGGACCCCGGTGCCGGGGCCGCCGGCGGGTTGGGATTCGGTCTCCGCACCTTTCTCGGAGCGCAACTCACGCCCGGGTTCGACATATTCGCCCGGTACTCCCACATCGACGAAAAGCTGTCCAAGGCGGACCTGATCCTGACCGGCGAAGGAATGATTGATCGTCAGACCCTGATGGGCAAAGGCACCGGCTGCCTCGCCCAGCGGTGTCATGCCATGGGCAAGCGCTGCGTCGGGTTCGCCGGGATGATCGACGGCGCCGCCAAGACCCAGATGGCCGACCGGCTGTTCCATTCGGTGCACGCCATCTGCCCCACCATGACCAGCCCCAACGAGGCCAAGCGCGAGGCGGCCATGTGGCTGGAGCGGCTCGCGCACAAGGTGGCCACCGATTACGACTGGTCATGACTCCGGACGCGGACACACCGCCCGCCGCCGACCCGCTCGTCGAACGGTTCCGGCAGCATCTCGTCACCGGACGCAACGCCTCCCCCTACACCGCGCGCAACTACCTTCATGCCCTCGGCGAGTTCTCCACCTGGCACCGGGAGACCGCGGGAAAGGCTCCGGACTGGACCGCACTCCGGCGTGAGGACTTCCGCTTGTACCTGCGCTCCCTCGGACGCCGCGGCCTCGCCCGTTCCCCGGTGCACCTGCGGTTCAGCGCGCTCCGGACGTTCTATCGATTTCTCCTGCGGGAGGACGTCGTCCGGGAAATTCCCCTGCGGAACCTGACCCTGCCCAAACCCGAGCGGCGCCTGCCCACCTTCATTCCCGCCGACCGGATCCCCGGCCTGCTGGAAGCCCCGGCGAAGGAACTCGCCCGCGAGCAGGCGTCGTCCAAGTCCCCGGTGGACGCCGCCCCCTTCCTGCGCGACGCAGCGCTGCTGGAGATCCTCTATTCCTCGGGGCTTCGCATCAGCGAGGCCTGCGGACTGCCCGTCGGAAACATTGATCTTTCCGGACGCGTCCTGCGCGTCCGGGGCAAGGGACGCAAGGAACGCATGGTGCCGCTGGGCAGGCCGGCGATCGCGGCCCTCGAGCGCTACTGGGAAGCGGTGAAGCACCCGCGCGATCCGGATGCGCCCGCCTTTACGTCGGGGAACGGGAACCCCACGCCCGTAACGCCGGGAGAAATTCAGCGCCGCCTGAAACGCTACCTCGCGTCCGCCGGACTGGACCCGGCGCTCACGCCACACAAGCTCCGGCACAGCTTCGCCACGCATCTGCTCGACCGCGGCGCCGATCTCCGCAGCGTGCAGGAGATGCTCGGACACGCCCGGCTCACCTCCACCGAGGTGTACACCCACGTCTCCACCGAACGCCTCCGCCAGGCCTACAACGCCGCCCATCCCCGGGCGTAGGGACGAACCCGTAGCCGCGGAAGGCACGACGCGCTGACTCCTTCACGCCCGGGGAGTCCCCCCACCCGCAGCCCGCACCCAAGACACAGCATGCGCCTCCTGCCGTCGGCGGCTACCAGCCGGGTCAATTGCCGGTTCGACAACCCCCGGCCCAGCCGGGCAGTTTCGCATTCGTGAGCGGTCGCCGCAGAGGTGCCATGGCCTTGGGAGGAGTGCTTCTCGCCCTGTGGGCCGTGGTGTTTTTTCCACCCCGTCCAAAACCCGTTGCGGTGTCGGCAGACTCGCAGGTGCGAATCCTTTCGGTCGAGTCGGGTTGGGGAACCAAAGTCACCCTCACCTGCGGCTCGAAGTTCGAGGCCAGGATCCGCCGCTGGCTGATGAAAGCGGGTTTCAAGGACCTGGCTCAAACCGAGATCACCGTCCCCGGCGTCCAACCCGTTTTCTGTGTCCTGATTGGATTCGAACGCGAAACGCCCATTTCCACGTCGTCCAACAATCTTGCAGATCGGATCGCGGTCGATGGCACCGACCTCCTTGGCACCCAGTGGTCATCCAGCACCCTGGTCCAAGGTCGGAGGCATTTCATGTTGGTGACCTCCCATCAGCCGGAACCCGTCAGAACCAACCGGGTCCTGGAACTGCGTTTCACCCGGACCCGCCCCGTCTCCATCCCCTTGAAGCCTGACGTCGCCCCCCGTTGATCTGCCTGACGGGCCGGGAAGTTTCGCGCTGCAACCGAATCTCCCAGCGCGTCCCGGGCTTGACACCTCTACATTTGTAGAGATAACTTGACGCCCGTAACCACCATGCCACCCCCCCTTCCCGAACTCACCGAGGCCGAATGGGTCATCATCAAGGCGGTCTGGACGCATCAGCCCTGTGCCGCCCCCACCATCCAGGAAGCCCTCGCCGGCTCGCAGGGCTGGGCCTACAGCACCGTCCGCACCCTCATGGACCGGATGGCGTCCAAGGGACTGCTGACTACGGAGAAGGTTCGACATCTGACGCTCTACCGGGCGGCGATCACCCGTCAGCAGGCGCAGTTGGGAGAGCTGCGCTATGCCCTGCGGCACGCCTTCGACGGCGCGCTCAAGCCCATGGTGGAAACCCTGATCTCCAACGAGAAGTTGTCCGTTGAGGAACTGGATGAACTGGAATCCATGATCAAGAACCGGCGCCAGTTGGGGGAAACTGGGAAGCGTCCCCGCAAAGCCAAGTCCTGAACGCCGTCGCCCCCTGCCATGATCCACTTCCTCAACGAAGCCGGTCGCCAGGCCCTTGCAGTTGCCTCCGCCATGCTCTGGCAGACCGCCGTGTTGGTTTTGGCCCTGCTCCTCGTGGAGTTCCTCGTCGGTCGCCGAATGCGCGCCTCCTTGCGCTGCGGCCTCTGGCTGTTGGTCATCCTCAAACTGCTGCTGCCCCCCTCACTGAAATCCCCAGTCAGCCCGGGATACTGGATCGGGCGATGGATTATACCGCCTCTCGTTCTGCCTGCCGCACCGAAGACCACACCGATCTCCGGAGTCACCCCGCGCGTTCCGGGTTCCGTTTCGCCCCCCTGGACCGAAGTCTCCCCACCCGGAGGAAAGAGGACCGCGGATCGCCCGGCCTCCACGGGTCCCCGTCTCCATGCGACGGGTGCTCTGGCAGGCCTATGGGCACTCGGCATGCTCGCCGTTTCCTTGGGAATCCTTCGCCGACATCAGCAGGTGCGGCGACTGATCAACACCGCCCGCCAGGCCCCCGGGGAACTCTTGGAGGCCCTGCGAGGTGCCGCCACCGAACTCGGACTGCGACGATTGCCCGAACTCCGGCTGACCCAGGCCGATCATAGTCCGGCCGTTTCCGGCCTTCTGCATCCGGTCATCGTACTTCCCGCCGGACTGGCCACCCGCTTGACCTCCGGTGCCCTGCGCGACGTGCTGCTGCATGAACTGGTCCACATCCGGCGCCGCG
>JAEUHD010000146.1 GCA_016793645.1 Verrucomicrobiales bacterium | reverse complement strand
CTCGCCGCCGTTGTAAGGCTTGCCCTTGAAGTTCGCCTGGTGGCTGCTGAGGCGGTCACCAAACGACGTGGCCGTGGTCGTTCCCGCCCGGCAGGCGTATTCCCACTGGGCTTCGGTGGGCAGCCGGAATTCCCAATCGCCCGGAAGCTCGCCGGTCTGGCGGCCAAGGTCGGTGAGCTTCCGGCAATACGCCTCCGCCTCAGCGAAGTTCACGTTGCCCACCGGAAGATCGTCGCCCGCGGGCAACTCCGCGGTGAGCGGGCCGGGCAGCGGCCCCATGATCCGCTTCCAGTCGCCCTGGGTGGCCTCATGTTTCGCCATCCAGAATCCCTTGGTCAGCGTGACCTCAACCTGATCCTCGCCCGGGCGGCGTTCGGGCTCATCGCGCGGACTGCCCATGGTGAACCTGCCCGGCGGGCACCAGCAGAGTTTCACCCCGCCAACGGTGATTTCATCCCCGGCCTTCGTGCCGGAAAGGGCCTCCCGATTCCTCGCCAACCCGGAGCCCAACGCGATGCCCATGCCAAAGCCCAACGCCAGCGTAAGCATGACCACGGCGGTGAAGCCGGGGTTCTTCAGCAACTGGCGGAGGGCGAATTTGAGGTCGTTCATGGCAGGATCAGAGGCCAATGGTTTTCAGGAACTCGCGCGCGAACGGTGAGCGCGTCACGTCGTTGTCACGGCCGAGGTCAAACTTGCGGCTCAGGGCCTCGGAGTTGCCGAGCAGCACAAAGCTCACTCCGCGTTCCGGCACCTTGATCAGCAGCGTGGAGTTGGCCCGGTCCCAGCCGTAATGCCAGAGGACCGTGACTCCGCGCCGCTGCTGCACGAACCAGCCAAGCCCGTAGGCCAGTGCCCTGCCGTCCGGGGAGCGCGCCGGGGAGAACATGAGGCGCCGCGTCTCGGGGCGCAGCAGGGCGTCCCCGTCCAGGGCGTTCGCGAAGCGCAGGACGTCGCCTGTCGTGGAGACCAGTCCGGCCGCGGTGACGAAGTGACGCGGATACTCCACCGGCGTCGCCCCGTCGAAGGCGTAGCCGCGGGCCGAGCGGCGCAGGAACACCTGCGGATCACGCCGGGCGGCAACACAGGCGTTGGTGGCCCAGGGATTGGGCGACGTGTTGGTCAGCCCCAGTGGCTCCAGGATCCGTGCGCTCACGAGTTCCGCGAATGGGCGCTGCGTCACGGCATTCAGCACCTGGTCGAGCTGGGCGAAGCGGTTGCCGCTATAGCGGAACTCCCGGCCGGGCACTCCCTCGGACGTGTGCGTGAGCAGGTGCCGGACCCGGATTTCGCCGCCGGCCTCCAGCTTCACGCCCATCGGCGCGACCGGCGCTTCCAAGTCAAGCTGACCGGCTTCAACCAACTGGAGGAGCACCACGACCGCGAAGGGTTTGGTCAGTGAGGCGAGGTGAAACACCGTGTCGGGCGTCGCCGGCCGGTGCCCGGCCAAGTCGGCGAATCCGAAGCCCTGTTCCCAGACCACCTGACCGTCCTTGGCCACCCCGGCTGCCATCCCGGGAACTCTCCAACGTTGCCGGAGCCGTTCGAGGCCATCCGCCAGCTTGCCAAATTCGTTGGTCGCCGGAACCGCCGCCAGAGCGGACACCCACACCGTGCCCAGCAGGATCAGCCTCACACCGGATAGGAACATCCGCCTCGCCCACGAACCGAGCGCAGAACCAAGAACGCAATTCCAACAGGGGGAATTCAGGAATCGAGCGACCATATAGCTCCGATTACCCGTCGTGCCGGTGGTCGGTTTCATGCCTTTGCTCTCCTCAGCCTTCATTCACTTCGCAGCGTCACCATCGGATCTACCTTGGTGGCACGCCAGGCGGGAACCAGGCAGGCCAGCAGTGCGGCGCAGAACAACAGCAGAGAGAGTCCGGCCAACGTGACCGGATCGGTGGCGCTGACCGCATAAAGCTGACCGGCGATGACGCGTTGCAACGCGAAGACACCCGCGGCCCCCAGTCCCAGCCCGAATGCGGCCAGCCGGGCCCCCTGGCCGAGGATCATCTTCAGGACGTCGCCCTTCGACGCCCCCAGGGCCATGCGGACGCCCAGTTCGCGAGTCCGCTGGCTGACGACGAAGGACATGACCCCGAAGATTCCCGCGACGGCCAGCACGAGCGCGATGAGTGAAAAGAGTCCGAGCAGCCACAGGGCGAGTCGGCGCGGACCCAGCGAACGTGCCACGTCCTGTTCCAGCGTGCGGACGTTGGCAGCGGGCAGGTCGCCATCCAGGGCCAGTGCCTGGGCGCGAACCGCTGCGATGACGCCGGCCGGTTCGAGGTCCGTCCGAACGACGACCGAGAACATCCACAGCGCGCTCTGCCGATGCGGCTGATACACCTCGGGCCGCGCGACCGCCTCCAGGTTGGTGAGCTTCACATCCCGGACCACGCCGACGATCTCGCACCAGTTCGTCCCGTTTGCGCCAAAGGCGAGTCGCTGGCCCACGGGATTGCCCTGGGGAAAATGAAGGCGTGCCAGCGACTCGTTGACGATCACCACCGGCAGCGATCCGGCGCGGTCGGCGTCCGTGAACGCCCGCCCGTTCACCAGCGAAATCCCCAGCGTCTCGAAATAGCGGGAGCTGGCCTGCCGATGCCCGACGACGATGCGCTCGCCCGGCGGCACCGGACGCCCCTGTAGGTTGATGGCCGATGCCGCATTCAGCATGGTGCTGAAGGGCAGCCCGTAAACCGTCGCGGCCGATTTGACTCCGGGCAGCGCCTCCACGCGGGCCAGCAACTGCTCGATCAGCGCGAGGCGGCGCGATTCGTCCGTGTATTGGGGATCGGGGAGGGTGAAATCCAGGGCGAGCACCTTTTCCGGGCGGAAGCCAGGGTCCAGTGCGGCGAGCGCCCGGAAGCTCCGGACCATCAGCCCGGCACCGACCAGCAGCACGAGCGCCAGCGCCACCTGCGCTACGACCAGCGCGCTGCGGAGCCAGCCCGCGCGCGCGCCGGAACCTCCGCCGCGCCCGCCATCCTGCAGCGCCTCCACAAGCGACTGCCGGCGGGATTGCAACAGCGGGACCAGGCCATAGGATGCGGCGGCCAGCACGGAAATCAGCGCGGCAAAGGCCAGGACCGATCCGTCGATCCGGACTTCCTCCAGGCGGATCATCGTGGTCGGCCCGAGTCCGGCGATGAATGGACGAGCCCAGCTGGCGACCAGCACCCCGGCGATCATTCCGAGGCCGGTGAGGAGCAGGCACTCCACCAGCAGTTGCCGCAAGGTCTGACGCCATCCGGCGCCCAGGGCGGCGCGAACGGCGAATTCCCTCCGCCGCGCCGCGCCGCGCACCAGCAGCAGGTTTGCGACGTTGGCGCAGGCGATCAGCATCACAAATCCAACCGCTCCCAGCAGCGTGAACAGCGCGGGACGTGATCGTCCCACCAGTTCCTGGTGCAGCGGCAGCACGGCTGCACCCCAGCCGCGCTGCGTTTCGTGGGCCTGTTCGAGACGCCGCGCGACCGTGTCCATTTCCCCCTGGGCCTGGGCCGGGGTCATGCCCGGCTTCAGCCGGCCCACCACCAGCAGGAAGGGAAACGAACGGTTTTGCCACTCCTCCGGCGTGAACGGATACGGCACCCACAACGCCGGCTCGGCGGTCCCGGTCGGCCGGCCGTAAACGCCCGTCGGATTGAAGCTGCGGAATCCTTCCGGCATCACGCCGGCAATGATGTGAGGGTCGCCGCTCAGGCGGATGGTGCGGCCGACCACCGCCGGATCACCGCCGAACTGCCTCTGCCAGAAGCCATGACTCAAGACCACGACCCGGTGCCGGCCCAATTCGTCTTCACCCGGGGCAAACGTGCGGCCCAGCCGCGGCTTCACCCCCAGCACGTCGAAGTAGTTCGCCGTCACCCGGGCCGCGTGGGCGTGCTCCGGCGCGCCGCTGCCCGAGACGTTGAACGACTCATAGACTTCCGCCGCCATCGCCGAGAAAGCGGAATTCTGTTCCCGCCAGTCGAGAAAGTTGGCCGGTCGAACGATCATCGGACCAACGCCGCGTTTTACGTTGTGCTCAGCCACGAGGACCAACTGCCCGGGCGTCTCATACGGCAGCGGGCGGAAGAGCACGGTATTGACCACGCTAAACATCACCGTGTTCGCTCCGATTCCCAGCGCCAGCGTGAGCACCGCCACGGCGGTGAAGCCGGGGTTCTTCAGCAGTTGGCGGAGGGCGAATTTGAGGTCGGACATGGGGAAGTGGGGGAAGTATTCAGTGTTCAGTATTCAGTGGGTGAAGGCGCATCGGGAAGGGTTGGTGCACTGACTGTCTGATCACTGATTACTGAATACTGGTTACAGGGAACCTCACTCACTCCGTAGGGCGGCCATCGGATCCACCCGTGACGCCCGCAGCGAGGGGAGGAGGATGGCCAGCGAAACGATCACAGCGAGCGAAAGGCAGGCGGCGATGATGAGCCCCGGCGGGAATGCCCCCACGCCGAAGAGCGCGGACTGCATCGCCCGGCCCGCCGCCCACGCACCGGGCACGCCGATGGCGAGACCCAGCAGGCACAGCCTGGCTCCCTGGCCGAAGAACTGGGCGAGAACCTGTCCCGGTCGTGCACCCAGGGCCAACCGCACTCCGATCTCGCGCTGCCGCTGGCTCACCGCGTAGGCCAGCACGCCGTAGGTCCCGAGCGAGGCCAGCAGCAGGGCGACGCCGGCGAACACGGCCGCGAGCACCGCCGGCGAACGATGTACCACGAGGCTGTCGTCAATGAGCGACTGGACCGGGCGCAGGTCGTCAATGGGCATGCCCGGATCGCATTGCGCGACGGCTTGGCGGATCATGGGAATCACCGCGGCGTCCGGCAGGGAGGAACGCACCACCAGCGAAAAGGACTCGGGCCACCGAACCCCATAGGGAAGGTAGATCGCCCCCTTTCCTTCGGGTTCGGTGACATTCGCGTGCTTGGTGCCGGCAACCACCCCTGCCACCGTGAACGCATCGTCGGGATCAAACTTCGGCCCGAGGGTGAAGCGCCGCCCGATGGGGTCGGCGCCCGGCCAATAAAGCTGAGCGACGGCCTGGTCCACGACGCAGGCCCGTGGTTGACGGTGGCGGTCGGCATCCTCGATCAACCGCCCGCGCAGCAGCGGGATGTCCAATGCCCGCCAGTAATCGGGGGTGACATCCAGCCGATGATGGGAGCGAAGGCTTTGGTCGCCGCGGGACTCCCATCCTTCGACGGCGACGGCGTTTTCGTTCTCGTTCTGACCTGCGGTGAACGGCAGCGAACTGTTCAAGGCGACGTGCGACACTCCGGGCAAGGCCCGCACCGTTGTGACCAGGCGATCCACGAACGCCAGGCGCAGCGCCTGATTGGTGTAGCCGCTCCACGGAAAGGCGATGCGGCCGGAAACCACACGGGAGGTGTTGAACCCCACCGGCGTTTCCAGCACGCGCTGCAGGCTGAGACCCAACAGTCCTGCGCCGGACAGCAGCACGAACGCCAGCGCGACCTGGGCCACGACAAAGCCGTGATGCAACTTCTGCGCGCTGCGACCCGCCGTGCCACCGCGGGTCGCCAGCTTCAGTCCCGGAGCCAGCTTCACGCCCAGGCTGAAACCGGTCAGGAGCAGCGCCAGAAGCACCCCAACCAGCGCCGTGATGCCGAGCCCCGCCAGCACCAGTCGCCCATCCAGCCGGATGGTCCCGCCCAGGGGAAGTTGCTCCGCTCCGAGCGTCGAGAGCAGCCGCAGCCCGCCCGCGCTGAAGAGCAGCCCGGTGGCCGCGGCTCCGAGCACGAGCAGCAGGACCTCGGCAAGCGCACTGCGAGCGAGCTGCCAGCGACCTGCCCCGAGCGCCTGCCGCACCGCCATCTCCTGCGTGCGTCCACTGGCGCGGATCAGCAGCAGGTTTGCCAGATTCACCACGCCGATCAGCAGCAGGAACACGACTCCCACCTGCAACAGGACCAGCGTGCGCTTCACCTGCCGCACATGGTCCTCATGCAGGGAGGCGACCTGGGTACGGAATCCGGCCTTCTGGACGGTATCCTTGATCGGGTCGTCCTCCAGTTGATGCGCATTCAGGGCATCCATCTGCGCTTGGGCCGTCTGCCACCCGGCGCCCGGAGCGAGGCGTGCGACCATGTTCCAGTCCAAGTTGCTGTGGCGCTGTGCGGGCAGGCGGTCCTTCGGGTCGTGCGATGCCGGTCGGAAAAACTGCGTCCGGCTGGACAGGAACCGGAAGCCGCGCGGCAGCACGCCAATCACCGAAATCCGCGCGCCATCGTTGTCGAAAGTGCGCCCGATGACGTTGGGGTCGGCGTTGAAATGGCCACGCCAGAATTCATCCGTCAGGACGGCTACTTCGTCCGCGCGATAGGCGAGGTTCTCCTCCTGGAACGGTTGCCCCAACGCCAGCGGCACGCCCAGCGTGGCGAAGAACTCCGGCGACACCCGCATCGTCGGCACACGCCGCGAACGGCCCGCTTCTGAGACAATGACGCTCGACTCCTGGTAAATGGAGACGGAGGCGAACGCCTGGATCGCGCCGCTCCGCCGGTCGAAGTAACTCGCCAGTGAAGACGAAATCCGGTCAATGCCCGCGCCGGGATAGCGGTTGAAGACGATGGCCAGCCGCTCCGGCTCGGCAAAGGGCAGCGCGCGCAGGAGAATCGCATCCACCACGCCCAGGATGGTGAGATTCGCGCCCAGGCAGATGGCGAGCGTCAGGACCGCCACGGCGGTGAAACCGGGGCTCTTCAGCAACTGGCGGAGGGCGAAGCGGAGGTCGGACATGGGGACGTTTTCAGTTTCAAGTGTTCAGTTTTCAGTCGACGGAGGTGCATCACTGTTTCACTGACTGTCGGACTACTGAATTTCAGGGTTCTGCAGGGGGATTGGTCATGGGTCATTCGTCCGTGGTTCGTGGTCCGTAGTTCGTGGATCGCCCTGGGACGAACCGCTGTTCCCCGGACTAAATCTTCTTCACCCACACGTCGCCGCCGCTGGACCGCAGCACCACCGGCTTTCCACCGCCGTTGACCGGACCCTTGAGGCGGCTGTCCGATTTTTTGCCCGAAATGGTCACCGGGAGATCACTGCCCGCACTCCCGCCGGACGTCGCGGCATCCAGGTCGAAGGCGGCATCAGCGGGAACCCGCAGGGTCACGTCGCCGCCGGACGTGGTCAGTTTCACCGAGTCCGATATCGACGGAAGTGAGGCCAAGACGGATCCTCCGGAAGTCGAGCCGTGGATCGGCCCCGCCACGCCCTCGATCCGGACGCCGCCTCCGCTGGTGTTCACTGTCACCGGACCGCGAAAGGACTTCACCGAGACCGATCCTCCCGACGTGTTTCCATTCAGGGAACCGCCTCCCCCGTCCACGTGAATATCCCCGCCACTGGTGTTGACCTTCACCTCCCCGTCAACCTCCCGGACTGCGATGGCACCTCCCGCGGTCCTGGCCTGGGCGTTGAACTTCGCCGGCACGGCGATGACGTACCTTCCCTCGATCCGCTGGCGTCCCTTCCACGACCAGGAGTCCTTGCTCGCCGCCTTCGAGCGAATGGTGACCGTGTCGCCGTCCTGGGAGATCGTCACAGGCCGATCCTTGAGGAAGGCCTCCTCGTCCGCCTTGGCCCCGCGCGAAACGCTCCGCGTCACGTGAATCGACACCTCATCAGTCGCCTGGGAGGCGATTTCAATGGCGCCAAAGTCCACATCGACGACCAGTTGGCCGCCTTGCTTGACCGAGAAGCTCTTCTCCAAGTTCTCCACGGTTTCAGCCCGCGCCGCGGCGAGGCCCGCAACAAGGACGCAGAGCGGAACCAACGCCCTTGAGAGGCGGGAACAAATGGAATGGGAGCTGTGTTTCATGAGCTTCGGACGCATCGCGCGGCGGACATCGGTCATTTCAAAACTCCACGCATGCACACGACATGCCATCCGCCGAGGTTCATGCCATCGGGAAAAAACCGCGTGATTCCGGGGTTTCATCGCTGGACGCAGTCCACAGCCAACCGGATTTGGGATTCAAGCGTCCCAAGACCGGGACGGATTCGAAGGGATCAGAGTCACGCCCACTGACTCGGAATCATCGAACCTGTCACCCTATCCAACGCATTGGAACTCCTACGCGCCTCCACAAAAGCTTACCTCTAATTGCCGCCGGACACCGTTGGCTCTTTGTCCGTACGACGCGGCGAGACACATGGACCTTGTGTACAAAAAGGCCAAAGGTTACCAGCCTACGCACGGTGACGTGATACGAATGCTCCGTTTGCTTGGTTATCGGGTCGTCAAACATCGAGTGGTCGAAGAATAGAACCATGAACAACTATATCAGCATCAGTTTTGCTGGAGATCCCATTGTTGGCTGCTTTTGCAAAACTTGCGGAGTCATTTACGAAGTCGTGCATCAGGTGGACCGCATCTG
>JAEUHD010000145.1 GCA_016793645.1 Verrucomicrobiales bacterium | reverse complement strand
TCGAACTCAAGGATCCGAAATCCGCTGCCATCCGCACGCACCATCGCGGTGTGTCCATGGGTGGTGAACAGAAGGCGGCCGAGCGCTGCCGTGGAACCCGAAGACGTCCCGCAACCGGCGATCGCTGCGGACATCCCGGGCAACCATGCCAGGAATCGACGTCTCGAAACGGATCCGGAGGAGGAGGTATTCATGGGCATCGTGCGAGGCCGGCAGCGTGCCCACCCTTCCTGCAAGACGCAGTTCCAAACCGTGCGCATCTCGAGCCCGCCCCCGTTCGTAGTCCAGCCTTCAGGCTGCTCCCCCGCCCAACTGCCCCCCCTCGCGCACCCAAACCACAGGCTAAAGCCTGCACTATCCCGGTCCAAGACCCTGGCGTCCCTGCTGGCCGAGATCTTTGGAGGCTTTGGAGCCCATTGGTTCCATCTCAGACGTCGCCGCCGCGGCTGGATCCACCTGGTGCTGTTTCCCTGCGGATCGTTCTTCGCCGGCATTTGGGACGCCGTGCATTTTATCTGGATGGACCGACAGCGCTTTGAGGCCCTGACACCGGTCGCAGCCCCACCACTTCTGACACCGCCGCCACTTCCCCGGGGCGAACAGGGCGACCGGCGGTCCGGCCCGGTGAGGCGCGTTCGTGACGACGGCGGCCTTCGCGCTGATCCCGGCTCCGGACTTGTCGGGAGCCGCCGGAGCCCGTAACGTTTACACGTGACCCCGACCCAATTCCGCCCCGTGAGCCTCCTCCTGCTGTGGGGACTCCTGGCTGGGGTGAAACTCGGGTCCACATCCATTCTCGCCGATCCGGTTTCCCAACCGTATTTGGGCACTCCCTTCCCGGTGCCGGGAAGAATTGAAGTAGAGAACTGGGATCTCGGTGGTGAAGGGGTGGGTTATCACGCCTCGGGAGATTCCCTCACCAACAAATACCTCAGTCCCAGGTTTCGGGATCCCCAAGGCAACCCTGGCGAGGCAATTCCGATATTCACCCCGAGTTCGGACCGGCCGGTTTATGCCGTTTTGCAAACCGGGGAATGGCTCCAGTACACATTCCAGTGTGAGTCGGAGGGAATGTACACCCTGCTGTTGAAGACCTGGGGACCTCCGCTCTACGTCCCCCTCCCCGACGGAGGCGGGTATTCCACAAAGTCCACCCTGGCGTACGCGAACATAGAATTGGACGGCCGTCCCCTCTACTTCCCGACGCCGGTTCAGTGGGACATGATCCTCACCCGAGTCGAACTCTCCAAGGGGCTTCACACCCTGCGTCTCGTCGCGGGCAAGATCACCGACGCCCGAGGAGTGCCAAACAGCCTTCCCTACGCGCTCTGGGGTGAGTTTGAGTCCTTTACCATTTCACTGGACTGGATCGAACTCAGGCACTCCCCCTCCCGCTACGTCGCCACCCCCCTGACCGGGAACTTCAACGGCTATCGCGACGGCGTAGGCACCAACGCGGAAGTGGGTGGGCGCTCCATTCTGCTCGGACAGCGATCCTCCGGGGAGGTGGTCTTCTTCGATCCGCCCAACGAATGCCTTCGCCTCCTCGCTCCGGACGGTGAGATTCGGACGCTGGCGGGCTTTCCACGAAACCAGGTCCGGGACGGCCTGGGCACGGAGGCAGGCTTTCAGGGATTCCTCACGGGTCTCCTGTTGGAGGACGATTCGGTGGCGATCCTGGAAATGGATTGGAACCGGGTTTCCCGAGTCCGAACCGTCTCCCCGGCTGGCGCGGTCTCCACACTGTATGAGGGACAGGCCAGCATCACCCTTCCGAACGGAGGCCCCGACGTACCGCCGGAGTCCTGGTTCTTGCCAGTGGATCGACCCGTGCAGTTCAGGCACCTTGCGACCAGTGGCTCCGGGGAAATTCGGGCAGTCGGCACCCTGGACGACTTCTACTATTGGCCGACGGGAGGCTCCCTCTTCATCCCCGGATGGCTCCCCTTCACCCGATACGTCTGGTTTCAGTTCGCCAACGGCCTGGCAACCATTGAGAACCCAAACGGCCCGGCCATCCCCACGCAATCTGTCACCGATCTGGGGGACGGCGTCCGCTACGAGTGGAACGGAACCGGCCACCTGAGGACCGATGTCCTGCCCGGCTTTCCGGAGGATCTCTTCCCCGGCATCGGGATCACCTCATTCACCCGCACCCGGGAAGGGGTGCTCTTCGCAGTCGTGGAGTACGGCAGGATTCACCGCCTGGATCCCGAGCACACCCTGGCGCGACTTTCGGTTCAGGTGACTGGTTCCGGAGAGGTCACCGGAGTGCCCGAGGGATACGTCCCCAAAGGCACGGAAATCACGGTGACCGCGATTCCGCGGGGACGCTTTTCGGTCTTTGAGAAATGGTCGGACGGTTTCGAGGGACCAACCCGGACCCTCCGACTGGACGGCAGCACAACCCTCACCGCCGAATTCGCCGTTCAATCGCCTGGGCCGAGCGGCATCCCACCCGGATCCATCCGCCTCCTGCCGGGTCGACGTTCAATGCAGTTTGCATTGATCGGGGACCCACTCACGTACAGCTATGCCCTGGAGCAATCCTCGGATCTCCTCCACTGGACCCCGCTCGCCAATCCTCCGATCATCGTCAGCGGAAACGCGTGGGGCACCCCGGAACAGTTCCACTGTCGTTCCCTCTCGGCGCAAATCCTGATCCCGATCCTGGAGTCCGGTCTCTTCCTTCGGGCACGGTTGCTCCCGTGAGACCGACCCGGGCCTGGTCCGGAAACTTTCCCCGTTTCCCTTGAATCCCGGACCGGCGCATCTCCGTCGTGGATTCCGAGCCCTGCTTCCAGCAGAGTTGGAGGACAGCTCATCCCCATGTTGTTTCGACGTCGTCAGCCAAGGCATTCCGCCCTCCGGGTCGCGGGATTCCTGTTGCCCGCCGCGATGCTGGTCGCAGCGCCCAAGGTGGATTTCAACCGCGACATCCGACCCGTGCTGTCCGACAACTGCTTCGCCTGCCACGGCCCCGACGCCAGCAAGGTCAAGGGTGGACTCCGACTGGATGACCGCGACCGGGCCCTCCAGCCGGCGAAGTCGGGAAAGGTCGCCCTCGTGCCCGGGAAGCCCGAGGCGAGCGAACTGATTTTCCGAATCCAAACCGCGGACGCCGACGACCGGATGCCGCCCGCAGAGTCCCACAAGACCCTGACCCCGGCCCAAAAGGATCTGCTGCGCCGCTGGATTGCGGAGGGGGCCGAGTACAAGGGGCACTGGGCGTACGCGAAACCCGCGCGCATCGACGCCCCCCCGGGCCCGGCCGCCGTGGACTTCTTCGTCGGTCGCCGCCTTGCGGAGGCCGGCATCAAACCCGCGCCCGAGGCGGACCGGCGCACGCTCCTGCGGCGTCTTTCCTGGGATCTTTCCGGACTGCCCCCGACGCCCGAAGAGATTGCCGCCTTCGAGAATGATCCTTCGCCGGACGCGTACGAGCGCCGCGTGGAGGCGCTCCTGGCCTCCCCGCGCTACGGGGAACGCATGGCGCTGCCCTGGCTGGATGCCGTCCGTTTCGCCGACACGATCGGCTACCACTCCGACACCCCGCGCAACATCTGGCCTTATCGCGATTACGTCATCCGCGCGTTCAACCGGAACATGCCCTTCGACCAGTTTACCCGCGAACAACTGGCCGGGGATCTTCTCCCCAACCCCACCCTGGACCAGAAGGTTGCGTCCGGATTCAACCGCCTGCTGCTGACCACCGAGGAGGGCGGCGCCCAGGCCAGGGACTACGAGGCGCGCTACCTCACCGACCGGGTCCGGGCCGTGGGGTCCGTGTGGCTCGGACAAACCATCGGGTGCGCCCAGTGCCACGACCACAAGTTCGACCCGATCACGTCCCGGGATTTCTATTCCATGGGCGCCTTCTTCGCCGACGTCTCCGAGGCCATCGTCGGCGCCCGTGAACCCGGGATGCCGGTTCCCGACGACGACCAGTCCGTGGTCCTGGCGCTCCATGAGCGCGACGTGGCGGCACTTCAGCGTGAGTGGGACGGCCCCCATCCCGGACTGTCCAACCGCTTCGAGAACTGGCAGGACGCCGAACGGGCACGGATCCTTGCCGACGCACTCTGGGTCGCTCCGAAGGCGGCCTCCGCCACCTCCGCGGAAGGCGCCGAACTCCGGATCCGGGACGATGCCTCGATTCTCGTCGCTGGAAAAAATCCGGAGCGCGACACCTACGTGGTCCGGTTCACCAACGGCATTCCCCATCTCGCCGGTCTGCAGGTCGAGGTCCTGCCCGATGACAGCCTTCCCTCCAAGGGACCCGGACGCGCCGGGAACGGAAATTTTGTCCTGACCGAACTCACCGTCCGCGTGGAATCCCCTTCGGCCCCGGCGCGGACGCTGAATCTGCGGAATCCCCGCGCCTCCATCGAGCAGGCCTCCCACGTGGACACCAATCCCTATGGACGCTGGTCCGCAGCCTCTGCGGTGGACGGCGACACACGCGGAGAGACGGCCGGCTGGGCCATCCTTCCCCAAGTGGGACGGCCCCAGCGGCTCCGGGTGACGACGGAACGGGTGGAATCCCTCGCCCCGGACGACGCGCTGGTGGTTGAACTCCGCCAACGTCACGGCGATGGCCACAACCTCGGGCGCTTCCGGATTCAGTGGACCGGGGATTCCGGTCTTGCCGATGCCGCGGTGGCGGAAAGCGCGCCCGCGGAGATTGCGTCCCTGCTCCGGACCCCGCCCGGGGCTTTGGACGACGCCGGGAGGTCCCGGCTTTTCGAATACTACAAGGAGACCGATCCCCAGCTCGCCCCCCTGCGCCAGCGCCTGGCGGCCGCCCGCAAGGCCAAGTCGGATTTCGAGGCCACGCTTCCCCGCACCCTGGTCACGATGCGCGCCGACGCGCCGCGTGTGGTTCGGATCCTTCCCCGCGGCAACTGGATGATTGAAACCGGCGAGGAAGTCGCCCCCGCCCTGCCGGCATTTCTGGCGCCGCAACGAACGGCACCCGCGCGACTCACCCGGCTCGACCTCGCGGATTGGATCGTCTCGCCCGAGAACCCCCTGACCGCGCGGGTGATCGTCAATCGCGTCTGGCGCCAGTTCTTCGGCACCGGACTTTCCAAGGTGGCGGACGATTTCGGAGCGCAGGGCGAACCGCCGTCGCATCCGGAACTGCTCGACTGGCTGGCCTGCGAATTCCGCGACAGCGGCTGGGATCTCAAGCACCTCGTCCGGCTCATCGTCCTCAGCGGCACCTATCGCCAGGATTCCAAGGCCTCGCGGGAGTTGATGGCCCGGGATCCGGACAACCGCCTGCTGGCACGACAAGGACGCTGGCGAATTGAGGCGGAACTGGTGCGCGACCAGGCCCTGTCCCTGGGCGGATTGCTGGTCGCCGACATCGGGGGCCCCAGCGCCAAGCCGTACCAGCCGCCGGGCTACTGGGAGAATCTCAACTTCCCGGTGCGCGACTACGACGCCAGCCCGGGCGCCCAGCAATACCGCCGCGGATTGTACACCTGGTGGCAGCGGTCCTACGTGCATCCGAGCCTGCTCGCCTTCGATGCGCCCACCCGTGAGGAATGCGCCGCGGAACGAAACCGTTCCAACATCCCCCAGCAGGCGCTGGTCCTGCTCAATGATCCGAGCTACGTCGAGGCCGCCCGGGGATTCGCCGTGCGCATTCTGAAGGCGCCGGCCACGGAGGGGGACGCGGCCCGTGCGGACTGGGCGTGGCGGCAGGTGCTGGGACGGGCGCCCTCGGCCAGTGAACGGAAAACCGTCCTGGCCCTGCTGGAGAAACATCGCTCGGAGTTCCGGAGTGACCCGGAGTCCGCAGGTCGCTTCCTCAAGATGGGTGCCACGCCCCCGCCGCCGGATCTCGATGCCGCCTCCCTCGCCGCCTGGACCGATGTCGCCCGCGCGCTTCTGAGCCTTCACGAAACCCTGACCCGCTCCTGAGCCATGTCCCCCATTCAAGAACTTCTCCAGGCGCGGCAACAGCGCCAGACCCGGCGCGTCTTCCTCGGGCAAGCCTCGCAGGGCCTCGGCGCGCTGGCCCTGGCCTCGCTGCTCCGGCCGGACGCCGTCCGGGCCGCGACCTCCGGTTCCGACCACTGGGAGGGCGTCGTGAACCCGATGCACTTCGCCCCGAAGGCCCGCCGGGTGATCTGGCTGACGCAGGCGGGAGGGCCGTCGCATCTCGAAACATTCGATCCAAAGCCGAAGCTCGCCGAGATGCACGGCCAACCGATGCCGGACTCATTCACGAAGGGACGTCAGATCGCGCAGCTCCAGGGACAGAAGCTCCTGTGCTATGGGCCCCAGTTGAAGTTCCAAAAGTTCGGAAGGAACGGCATCGAACTTTGTGAGCTGTTCCCCCAGATCGGATCCGTTGCGGACGAAATCTGCTGGATCCGGTCCATGACCACCGAGGCGATCAATCATGATCCCGCCCACATGTTCATGAACACGGGCTCCCAGATCGCGGGGCGTCCCAGCATGGGGTCGTGGCTGACCTACGGGCTCGGATCCGATGCCCGGAATCTTCCCGGATTCGTCGTCCTCACCTCGCTGGGACGCGGCGGCCAGAACCAGCCGATCGCCGCGCGCCAATGGGCGCCGGGATTTCTTCCCAGTCGCTTCCAAGGCGTCCATCTCCGCGGCAAGGGCGATCCCGTGCTCTACCTGGGCAATCCCGACGGCATCACCCGGTCGCGCCAGAAGGACGTGGTGGACACCGTCAACCGGCTCAATCGCGAGCATGACGCCGTGGTGGATGACCCGGAGATCGCCACCCGCATCACCCAATACGAAATGGCGTTCCAGATGCAGGCCAGCGTTCCCGAGTTGATGGATCTCTCGGCCGAACCCCGCAGCATCCTGGAACTGTACGGATGCCAACCCGGCGACGGCTCCTTCGCCTCCAACTGCCTGCTGGCCCGCCGCCTCGCCGAACGCGGCGTGCGGTTCATCCAGTTGTACCATAAGGACTGGGATCACCATGGCGGCGTGAAGCAGGGGGTTGAATTCAAGGCGCAGGAGGTGGACCGCGCGGCCATGGCGCTGATCACCGATCTTCGTCAGAGGGATCTGCTCCGGGACACCCTGATCGTCTGGGCCGGGGAGTTTGGCCGGACGCCGATGAGCCAGGGCGGCGACGGGCGGGACCACCACAACGCGGGTTTCACGGTATGGATGTGCGGCGGCGGAGCCCGCCCGGGGACCGTGTACGGGGCGACGGACGAACTGGGCTACGCGGCCGTGGAGAACCCGATCGATGTGCACGATCTGCACGCCACCATGCTGCGCCTGTTGGGCATCGAACACACCCGGCTGTCGGTCAAATTCCAGGGGCTGGACGCCCGCCTCACCGGCATCGCGGGACGCGTGGTCCCGGAACTGATGACCTGAATCACGGCCGACGAGCGACATCCGGCCACCGGACTCACGGCCCCAGGGATGGCTTCCCGATGGGAGGACGGGCAACCGCACCACCGGCTTCGCGGGAGGGTACGACCCCGCGCTGGCGATCCGTGGGATCGAGGAGATCCATCCGCGTCAGCGCGGTGTGCGCACGAGCCAGCGGGATACATAGGGATCCGCCCGCGCGAGTAGCCAGTGGGCCAGCGCATCCCGGGTCCGCTCAAAGTAGCCTCGGGATCGATTCCATGTGGCCGGATCCACCCGGCGCGACCGGGAACACAGAAGTTCCCCCAGTTCCCAGGCGCGCCGAACCACCGGGCCTCCCGTAAGCCGGAGCATCAACTCGTGGTTGATGTACAGGCTGCGAGTGTCGAGGTTTGAGGAACCGACGTAGGCCGAGACCTCCGTGACGTACAGCTTGGCGTGCAGGATCTGCGGTTCGTACTCGTAGATCTCCACTCCCCGTCTGAGCAGCGTCGCATACAGGTGCCGCGCGGCGCGGCGGGCAATCTCCACGTCGGACTTTCCAGGCACGATGATCCGGACCCGCGCCCCCCGGCTCGCCGCGTCGCGAAGCATCTGGCGCATGCTCCACGTGGGGACAAAATAGGCGACCGCGAAGAGGACCTCGCGGGATTCCGCCACATCGCGCTTCAAGGACGACTGGAATGCCCCCGGGGACCGTCCCGGGCCCATCGCCAGCAATTCCACACCGGGGGCCACGGGACGCGGCGGCGGACGCGAGCCCCGGCCAAACAGGCTGCGAAAACCCTCCGGATGTTCCGACGCAGCCCACATGCGATCGAACTCGGCGGCGAGGCCCGCCACGGCGGGGCCGGACACCGACAATCCGAGATCGGCCCAGCCCCGGTGCACCCCGTCGCCGGAGTATTCCTCCGCCGCATTGAAGCCACCGACGCCTCCCACCCGGTCGTCCACGATGAACAGCTTCCGATGATTGCGGATCGGAAGGTGGCGAAAATTCAGCGGATTGAACCACCGCAATTGACCTCCCGCCCTCTGAAACCCATCCCAGAACCCATTCGCCGTTTCCGCCGACCCCAGCGAGTCGAGAAGAACCCTCACCGTCACCCCCCGGACTGCGGCGGCGACCAGGGCGTCCCGAACCCGGCACCCCACCGGGTCATTCGCAAAAATGTACACCTCGATCCGCAGCGACTTCTGGGCGATGTGGATCGCCCGGAGCACCCGGCAGAAAAACTCCGCGCCATCCGCCAGCCAGTGGTAGGAGGAGGGCGCCGGAGGACCCGCGGGGGGCATCACAGTCCCCGGAGAAGCTGGCGTGCCTTCGCGACCCATACCTTCTCCCGCCGCCGTTGGAACTTCGGCGCGAATTCATCATCCGACACCACCTCGTCGAGTTCCCGCCGCGCCCGCTCCACCTCCCCGCGACGCAGGAGAAGCCCCGCAAACTGCACCTTCGCCCGCGCGTAGCTGTGATTCGCGAGCACGAACTCCCAGGTTCGGAACGCGGCTTCGGCGTCGCCCACTGCGGTCTGAACCTCCGCCAGCGCCATCGCAGTGTGGCCGTAGTCGTGCTTGGGATCCTCCGCCAGTGCCGCCTCCAACAGCGGCTTGGCGTCGGAATGACGCCCCTGCCGCAGCAGGCACTGACCCAGATGGGCCTTGAAATCGATGTCCGCTCCGTCCCGCTGCAGGGCGGCCCGGTAACTCGCCTCAGCCTTGGCGAGCTTTCCCTGGGAAAGGTAGATGTCGCCCAGGTCATAGTGGTCCCGGGCGTTGTCGAGATTGTGGATCCGCCCCTGGAGGTCCCGGATGCGCCGTCGATCCGCCGCACCGGGAAGCTCAAAACCCCGCGAACCACCGCCGGCCGGCCCCTCCTGGCGATACACCATCATGAAATACAGCAGGGCACTGAGCAGGCTGAAGAAGACAATGCACACCGCCCAGATCCACTCGCGCCGGCGGAGGGCGTCCACGAACATCCAGAGCTGGAAGCCAAACACGACCCAGACGATGACGTTGCCCGCGAGGGCCCTCGGATTGGTCAGAAACTCGTACATGAGGCGCGCTGGCGGGAGGCTGTGCGGGAATAGGCCCGAAGGCAACGCTGGCGGACACGCTTTCGGACGCGAACCTCAAGGTTCGGACGAATGTCCTCCGCCCTCCCCAAAATCCCGACCTCAACCCACCAACCGCTCCCACTCTTCGACCTTGAAGCCGACCACCCCCCGATCCTTCGACAACGCAAAGGGACGTTTGACGAGATTCCCGTTTCCCGAAAGCAGCGTCAGCGCCTCGTCGAGGCTCATCGAGTCCAGTTTCGCACCCAGCCCCAGCGCCCGATAATCCTGACCCGAAGTGTTGAAAAGCCTCCGCACCTGGCCCTCGCAGAGGTCCAGCATGCGCTTCAGTTCCGCCTTCGACGGCGGAGTCTCCCGAATGGCCACGACCTCGTGGGCCACCCGGCGATCCTTGAGAAACTTCAGGGCGTTCCGGCAGGTCGAGCAGCCGGAATAGGCGTAGATCTTGATCATGGACGGGGGCGCGAATGCCGTTTGGTTTCAGGATTAACGACGGCGGCGCCTCCAAAGGGAGGGTTCCGCGTTGGCACGCGGGGTCAATGTCCAAGGCACCGGGACAGGGCAAACCAGACTCGCATCGCTACGAAATTGTCTCATGCGATACCCAGCCCCCGACGGCGAGTCCACAACAGGATCACCCGGGTTCGTCGAATTTTCAGCATGCATCAACCCGGCGAAGATGAAACAAATCGGCATGCCCAAACTCCGATCAATCCCCCGCTGGATCCCCAGTCTCGCCTGTCTGTTAGGGATGCGGTTCCTCGAACCCTCCATGGCTGCCCCCGTATTGCGTCCGGAATTTTGGGTCACGGACGGGTTCGTTAAAGCCATGGCGGAAGCCGACGGCATCCTTCACATCGGCGGCAGCTTCTCGGCGGTGGGCCCTTGGACCGGATCGGGAGTGCCCCTGTCCGCGGCGAGTGCCCAGGCCGTCCCCGGAACCCTCCCCGTCTCCGGATCTGTCCGAGCGGTCGTAGCCGACGGCCGGGGCGGATGGTTCCTGGGCGGTAAATTTCATCACGTGGGCACCGAACCCCGCCAGAACCTGGTGCATCTGACGGATGACGTTCATCTCGATGCGGCCTGGCGCGTGGACTGCGACGGTACCGTGCTGGCCCTGGCGCTCGACGGGGACACGCTCTGGGTGGGAGGCGATTTCAATTCAGTCGGCGGAGGGCCGGCAAGGGCGCTCGCTGCCGTGGACGCCCGGACGGGATCCTTCCGCGCCCTGCCGTCTCGACCGGACGGACCGGTCCTCGCGTTCCTGGTCCGGAACAAGTCCATTTATCTCGGGGGACAGTTCACCAGGATCGGCACGACTCCCCGCGCGAACGCGGGTGCAATCCAGACCACGGACGGTTCGGTGCTTCCATGGCGGGTCGACGGCAACGGTGCCGTCAACGCCCTGGCCGGGGATGGCGAACGGGTGTTTCTCGGAGGCGACTTCGACCAAGTCAACGGCGCCCCGCGGTCCCACCTGGCCGCGGCGAATCCGGACTCGGGAGAAGTGCTCTCCTGGAGAGCGGATCTGGCGCCCTCCAGCATAGTCCAGGCCTCCGCGAACGTCCTGCTCCTGCATGGAGGCCGACTCTACGTCGGAGGCCTTTTTGGCGGAGTGGCGGGGGTGGGTCGCATTAATCTGGCCGCCCTCGATCCCGCCTCCGCCGCAGTGCTTCCTTTTGATGCGGCGATCGGGTTCACGGTTTCGAGCGGTCTTTCCTTTGAGTACGTCAGTGCTCTGGCGGCCGCCGGATCAACGCTCTGGATCGGCGGCCGGTTTCCCACCATCGGCAACCAAGTCCGTCCGTATCTCGGGGCAGTGGACGCCGGTTCCGGAACCGTGCAGGCTTGGAATCCTCGGCCCAGCATGGTCGTCAGCGCCCTCGCATCCGCCGGCAGCACCGTCTTCGCAGGGGGCGCCTTTGGGAGCGTGGGCACGCTGGAGCGTCACAATCTCGCGGCCTTGGAGGTAGCAACGGGGCGCGCCACCGATTGGAGCCCCGCGGCGGACAATGCAGTCAACGCCCTCGCGGTCGGGAATGGTTTCGTTTACATCGGCGGCGAGTTCACCCACCTCAACGGAGATCTGCGCCCCAACTTGGGCAGCGTGGAACGGACATCGGGAGCACTGACCTCGTGGACACCCCAACCCGATCTCCTCGTAAATGCCCTTACCATCCGGAGTGACCAACTCTACGTCGGCGGAAGCTTCAAGACGATGGCGGGCGTTCCGCGCACCAATTTTGCCGCGTTCTCGCTTTCCGATGGTTCCCTGGGCTTCTGGGACCCGGCGCCGTCCCGTGCCGGCACGGTGTTTGCACTGGCGGCGGATGACAGCGGGATTTATGCGGCGGGACTCTTCCGCCAACTGGGCGGCGTCAACCGCCGCGGAATCGCCAAACTGGACCCGGATTTCGGATCGGTGCTGCCCTGGGATATCGGGGCCTCGTCGCTCCTGTCTGTGGAAGCCATTCAACCGGCCGGCGACGTCGTCTATATCGGGGGCAATTTCACCTCCATCGGAGGCGCGCCCCGGGTGAACGTGGCGGCACTCGACGCGAATACCGGCACGGTGCTGCCCTGGTCCCCGACGGTCAGCCGCTGGGTTTATGCCGTCGCCGCAAACGCGGAATCCGTTTTTGTGGGAGGGGATCTCCAGACGGTGAACCAAACCAGCCGAAACAACGTCGCGTCCTTGGGGGCGGAGACCGGCGGGCTGGATGACTGGACACCGAATCCGGACTTCTTTGTGAAGTGCCTCCTGGTCCGTGGAGACAATCTCTTCGTCGGCGGCGCATTTACCCAAATCGAGGGAGCCGCCCGGGGCGGTGTGGCCGCCTTTTCATTGCGGGCCCCGTCGGTGCCCGCGCAAATAGTTTCGGATTCCGTCCGGGCGACCCTGAATGGCGGGATCGAATTTCTGCTCCGGGGCAGCCCAGGCCAGGAGGTCATCCTGTGGGCGGGAGAGACCCTGTCCGCAGGATCGGAGTTGCCCCCCATTTCCCTGACCGGTCCCGAAACACTGTTCCAGGACCCCGGCGTCCCCGGTCGCCGCCAACGCTTCTACCGGGTGGTTCGGTAACGCGGCGGATCACCGCAGCAATGTTGCGGACCGCGCCGGGAGGGAAAGCGGCAGCTTCCCGGACGCGACCGAAACCGGTGCCCCTCCTGGGACGGGATTCAGCCCCTGACCTTCGCGCAGTCCGAGGTCGGCGACGGGAACGCTCACCGTGACCGGCGTCGAACCCATGTTGAAGGCCACCACGACGGTCTCCCCGGGAAGAGTCCGCGCATACACGTAGGTTTTCTCGTCCGCCGCCAGATGGACCAGGCGACCCCGTCGCAGCGCAGCACTGGATTTCCGGAACCGGGCGAGATCCCGGATCGCCCCCCAGCACGCCGCCTCCTCGGTCGTCCGCCCGGCAGCCTCAAAGGCATTTCGAGGGTCCCCGGAAAACCCTCCGGGGAAATCCCGTCGATTGTCGGGATCCCCCGCTCCGGGAAGCCCGATCTCGTCGCCGTAGTAAAGCAGCGGGATCCCGCGGGTCGTCAGCACAAAGGTCATGGCCAGACGCAGTCCCTCCAGATTCGCGCCCCGCACATTCATGAACCGATCCACGTCGTGCAGCCCGGCAAAGGTGACCAGCCGGTTGGGATCCCCGTATACCCAGTCCTTGGCCAGTTGTTCGGCCAGACCCTGGATTGGCTTGCCCTCCGCAAAGACGTCCCGGATCCGGTAGAACAGCGGGAAATCAAACAGCGAGTCGATCCCGGAATCCACCCCGTCGAACCGTCGCGTTCCCGCCTGGTAAAACGCCACCTTGCTCGTGTCGCCGTCGAAGACCTCACCCAGGAGGTTGATCTTCGGATACTGGCGCCGCAATGCGGCCGACCAGTCGCGCCAGAAGGTGCGCGGCACATACGGCAGGGTGTCCTGACGGATGCCGTCGAGTCCGGTCACTCCAACCCACCACAGCGCGTTCTGAATGAGGTAACGCGCGCATTCCGGATCGTCCTGGTTGAGGTCCGGGAGCAGATTGACGAACCAACCGTCGAGGGTTGTCCGCCGCAACTCCGGCGTCGCATGCAGATCCGGAATCGTCCAGGTGCGCCAGTTGTTCTCCAAGTGGCTTGAGGAACTTCCATGAAGCCAGGTGGACGTCGGGGGATCCGCGGCCCAAGGGTGGTACGGACCCACATGGTTGGCGACCTGGTCCTGGATGATCTTGATCCCGTGGGCGTGCGCTTCCGAGACGAGTTCACGGAGCGTCGTCAGGTCGCCGAGGTGTTCATCGACACCATAAAAATCAACGGCGCCGTACCCGTGATAATCGGTGATGGGAAGTCCACCCACCGGATCCAGCTTGTTCTCCAAGTTGTACCGCTCGCGTTCGTTGAGCCCGTCGTGGTTGTCGTACCAGGGATTCAGCCACAGCGCGGTAACTCCCAGATCC
>JAEUHD010000142.1 GCA_016793645.1 Verrucomicrobiales bacterium | reverse complement strand
GAATTGCTTCAGTTGATAGACGAGCTGCTGCGTCCGGCCGACCGCAAAGGCCGGAATGATCACCTTCCCCCCCGCCTTGAGGGTTTCCATCGCGGGACGGAACATTTCGGCCTGCTCCAGCCTCGGTTCATGATCCCGGGCGCCGTAGGTGCTTTCAATCTGAAGGGAATCCACCCCTTCCACGGCCGCCGGATCCCTCAGGATCGGGTCTCCCCCGCGACCGACATCCCCGCTGAACAGGTGCCGGAATCGACGCCCCCCCTCCTCCACATCCAGGATCACCTGGGCTGAACCCAGAATATGGCCGGCATCGACAAACGTGACGGTTACCCCAGGCGCGACGGGCATGGGGCGGTCGTAACCCACGGACACGAACTGACGAACCACCTTTTCGGCATCGACGACCGAATACAGGGGTTCCACCGGCGGCAACCCGCGACGGGCTCGGACCTTGTTGACGAACTCCGTGTCCGAAATCTGGATGTGGGCGGAGTCCTCCAACATGATCGAGGCCAGGTCCCGGGTGGCGAAGGTGCAGTAGATGTTTCCCCGAAATCCCTGCCGGTGGAGGTTCGGAAAGTTGCCACAGTGATCAATGTGCGCATGGCTCAGGATCGCGGCATCGATCCCCGCGGGATCAAACGGGAAACAGCAGTTGCGCTCCACGGACTCCCCACGACGCCCTTGAAACAAGCCGCATTCCAACAATAGCCGCCTTCCGTTGACCTCAAGGAGGTACATCGAACCCGTGGTGGTTCGCGTGGCGCCGAGAAAATGGATCTTCATGCCGGTGTGCCCCGGAGTTTCCGGCCACCTGCGGCCTCACGCAACGGAATCCGATGACGTTCCAGGGCCGGGATCCGCCGTGCCGGACAGTACGGGCGCCTCGATCGCCACAATGTCCCCACCTTCGGTGCGCCAACGAACCCGGCGGGGTCCGGAGGTCTCCCCCAGGGCATCCATGAACTCGGGGAACGAACGCCGGGCAATCCGCAAATCCCGTACACCGCAGGCATCACAGGAGAAGACACGAGAGTATCCCTTGTATCCGCGCGGCATCCCAAGGACACGGCTCCATCCGTCCCCGGAGGCCACCGCATGCCGTCGATCCAGGACGAGGTAGCTGTAGGGCAGACTCCGAAGGTCGATCCCCATCCGGCGTGCGTATTCCGCCCAATCCGGATCGGAGAAAATCTCCCACGGCGGGCGGGCGAAGTGATGGCACCAGTGGGCTTCATTCCCCGGGGCCAGAAGTCCGCAGGGCGAGCGATGCGTACAGGGCGCCACGAGATGAAATTCCTGCCGCAGTTCCTCCCGAACCCGGACCAGGGCATGGCTGTCGGCATGGGTCCCCGGTTCCACCCAAATCACCGCCACCGCCCGTCGAGCAAGGGCCACCAGCCTGCGTTGCTCCTTCCCGGGAAGTTCCCCAAGGACATGGCTGATCAACAACACCCCGATCGAGGACATGGATTCGATCTCGGAGGCGCCTGAACACCGGATCTCCAGTCTTGGGAACCGCTCCGAGGCGCGCTCCCGCGCGAACTCCATGGCCAGCGCGGAGCGATCATGAAGCCATAGGGATCGTCCCGGCGCCCCATCAAAAGCACCCAGGACCCGCCGACCCGCAATGCCACTCCCGCAGCCGTAATCCACAATGGGCCCCTCGGGAAGCGTCCATCGACGGGAGGTCAACTCCTCGAGTACGGCGTCCCACTTCCATCCGATTCGTTGCCCCGCAGTGGCGTCATAACTCGCGAGATCCGTCCGCGTTCTCCAATAGGGAGCCCGGGTCGCCCCTGGCTGGAGAAACAGGGACCTCAACCGTTCAAGGGCCGCCCAATCCACGGGTTCCATCAGACACCCTCCGCGAGGTCGAATCCCAGAACCCCCGACAAGTGCTGGCGGCGGACACCATAAAACCCGGCAAACTCCCGCACCCGGCGGGCCGCCGCCGCGGGGTCCGGACTCTCCCGGCGGCGGACCGCCGCAATCATCAAATTCTTTGCCGTGTGCTCCGAGGATACGAATTCAAAGACGCGCGGATCCCACCCCGCCCAGTCCAGCAACCCCGCCCGGAGTCCGTCGGTGACAAATTCAGCCTCCCGCTCCAGAAGAATTCCATGCCGCAAGGGTCCCTGCAGCACCGGAGGTGGCACCAGTTGGGACCGGATCTCCCGGTGACAGCAGGGGGAGACGACGATCATGCGCGCCTTGGACGCCACGCCGGCGGCGAGCGCGTCATCGGTGGCGGTATCGCAGGCGTGCAACGCCACCAAAACGTCCGCGCCGTCCCGCGGCACGTTGGCAATGGTTCCGGAGAGAAACTCCAATCCGTCGCAACCCGACTCCCGCGCAACCCGGTTCGCCAAGTCCACCAACGCGGGACGCGCCTCAATGCCCCGCGTGCGGACAGGACGCCCCGTCCGCATCCGGAGATGCTCGTGCAACGCAAAGGTCAAATACCCTTTGCCGCACCCCATGTCCCAAACCCGCAGGGGTTCCGGGAACGACTCCTCGGAGGATGTCGATGCGCCGACCAGTCCGGACTCCACCAGGAGCGGATCCATCAGTTCCACGAAACGATGGATCTGACGGAGTTTCGACTCCTGTCCGCGACAAACCGATCCGTCCGCGGCCGTCACCCCCAGGTCCCGCAGCCAGGGGCGGTCCGCGGAGATCGCCCGTTCCCGGCGCCGGTCATGGGCCGTGTCCGGTTCACCGGCGACCGCCGCCCCATAGGTCACCCGGCCCGCCCGGCCCTTGCGAAATTCAACCTGCGCAGTCCGGCGGGTCGTGAACAGGTTTCCAATGCAGAAATCCGTTCCGATCAATTCGGAGATCCGGGCGACTCCCTCCCCGGGCTCGAGGTTCTTGGTGACGTCGTGGGTGGCCAATTGCCAGACGACCTGCAAGCGCCGCCCGCCGCGCAGATCCACGGGACGTGCCAGCACCTTGCGAACCTCCGCATCCGGTCGACGGGGGGCTCCCAGCGTGATTTTGACGAGCGTCCCCTCCCCCAGCGCCTCCGCCACCCCGTCGAGCCACTCTTGTTTTGCGTCTGCAGCCACCGGGGACAGCCTTCACTGGCGCCCCGCCGCGGGCAAGCTCCGTCCCGTCCGGCCACTCCATCCGGATATCAGACACTCCAGAATCCGGCCCACCCCCATCCCAGGAGATTCCATCCGGGCGGAACTCAGCCTGGGAAGGACGAAAACGCGCCCGGGGCCGAGGAGCGCCCTAAGTTCGCCCGGATTCGACGCCGTCGAAGGATCGGGGTCCTCCGGTTGCATCAAAACCAAACGCGCCTGCGCACGAACCGATTCGGGCAGCGCTTCCAGGACCAACAGGGCCTGGTTCAGCACGCCAAGGCGATTGGGGCAAACAACCAGGGGCATGGCACCGAGGCGCCGAATCAGGTCCCGGGCGGAGTAACCGCCCCCCAAGGGACTGAGCAATCCTCCGGCTCCCTCGACCACCAATGTCTCCCGGCCCCTGGATTCCTGCCGGAGATGGGCCATCACGGAGCGGAGTTCGATCCTGCGGCGTTCCCGCCGCGCCGCCACAGCCGGGCTCAGCGGCGCGCGAAAATGCCAGGGATTGATCCGTTCCAAATCCACCTCTCCCGCCTGGGCGCGGAACAGGGCCTCGGCGTCTTCGCGTCCGCCCGAACAGAATGGCTTCAGGGCGACGGCCCGCCGACCGGTGCGCCGGAGATGCCGGATCAACAGGACCGAAAGCACGGTCTTGCCCACCCCGGTATCGTTTCCCGAGACAAAGATAATCCGGCTCATTCGGGGGGACGTCGTTTTCCGGCGATGATCCGCTACGGCTTCAACAAGGCGTACTCCATGGAGTCCGCGAGCGCCTGAAGCGAGGCGGCAATGATATTCTCACTGACCCCGACCGTGCCCCATTCACGCTGCCCGTCGCCGGATTGAATCAGGACCCGGGTCTTGGCGCCGGTTCCGGCAACCCCGTCGAGGATCCGCACCTTGTAGTCCGTCAGGCGCACCTTGCGGAGGCGTGGAAATGATCGCCCCAGGGCCATCCGCAGCGCGCCGTCGAGTGCGTTCACCGGTCCATCGCCCTCGGCCACGGTGTGATGAACCGCGTCCCCCACCCGGACCTTCACGGTCGCTTCACAGACCGAACTCCGGGCGTCGCCCCGCATGGACACGTGGTAGGATTCCACGGTGAAGAACAATTCGGGATTCTGGTCCAGCACCCCCCGGATCAGCAGCGCCAACGAGGCTTCGGCCGCTTCGTATTCAAATCCGGCGGATTCCAACTCCTTCACCTTTGAGGTGATGGCGCGCGCCTCGGGGCCGTCGGAGGTCAGGCGAAATCCCAGTTCCGCCGCCTTCAGAAGGATGTTGGTCCGCCCGGACATGTCACTGACCAGGACGCGGCGGTGATTGCCCACGCTCTCGGGTTGAACATGCTCATAGCTTCGGGCCACCCGCTCGATCGCGTGGACGTGAATGCCGCCCTTGTGGGCAAACGCCGTCTGGCCCACCCAGGGTTGACGGGGGTCGTGCCGCACATTGGCGATTTCATCCACGAATTCGGACAATTCCTTCAGCTTTGGAAGCGAACGGGCAGGAACACACGGCCGGTCCAGTTTGAAGTGCAGGGTCGGAATGACGCTGATCAGGTTGCAATTCCCCGTGCGCTCCCCGTAGCCGTTGATCGTCCCCTGGATCTGGGTGGCGCCGGCCTCCAGGGCCGCGACAGCATTCGCAACGGCAAATCCGGCGTCGTTGTGCGTGTGGATGCCCAGGGGGGCATTCAACCGGCCCCGGGCGGCCGCGGTGATCCGGCCGATTTCTGCGGGAAGCCGGCCTCCATTGGTGTCGCAAAGACAGACCACATCGGCACCGGCCTTTTCCGCGGCCTGCCAGGTGGCCATCGCGTATTCGGGTTCATCGGCGAAACCATCGAAGCTGTGCTCCGCATCGTACACCACCGTGCGGCCCTGATCCTTTAGATAGCGGATGGTGTCCGCGATCATGGCGAGATTCTCGTCAGGCTTCACCCGCAGCACTTCCAGCACGTGCAGCAGCCAGGTCTTGCCGACGATCGTGATGACGGGTGTTTCCGCCTCCAGCAACAGTCGGATCTGGTCATCCCGCTCCACGGGAACCCCCTTCCGGCGGGTGAATCCAAAGGCTGCAATCCGTGCCGTCTTCCACCGGCGCCGGCGGGCCTGCTGGAAAAACTCCATGTCTTTGGGATTGGA
The DNA here is from genome assembly GCA_016793645.1 of Verrucomicrobiales bacterium. Classification (GTDB taxonomy): domain Bacteria; phylum Verrucomicrobiota; class Verrucomicrobiia; order Limisphaerales; family UBA9464; genus UBA9464. The sequence goes on along the minus strand of JAEUHD010000142.1, from coordinate 15,619 downwards.
TCCGGGCCAGCCGCCCTCAATGAATCCGATGCCGAACTGATCAAGCTTTTCAGCAATCCGGAGCTTGTCCGTGAGCGAGAAGTTGATGCCTTCGGCCTGCGCACCATCGCGCAGGGTCGTATCGTAGATGGATACCTTGAACTTCATGGACTGAGGTGTTTTCAGGGACATTTCCACCGGACCAGAAACCGAAAACCCCGTTCCGGCTTCGCGGAACGGGGTTTTCGACAAATCATCTTCGTTCAGCGGCAGTCCATACAGTGGGAGGAAATCGCAATCATTCGCGCCGACCCACCCGGGCCGAACCAAAAGGAAATCTCCCGATTGCCGCTGTTCACGAGGTAAAGCGTGCCGGAATCCCCGCCGGGGAACAAGTCAGGATTCCGCTGTTTTCCGAACAAACCTGTGGCGTTCCGAGCCCCGCCTCCGGTAGAACCGTGGTGTCAGACGTTTCGGCATCCACATCAGGAAATTAAGGCGTTGACTTTTCAACCCTCCTGCCTAGGCTGCACTGCGTCCGGTTACTATTCTCCAAAGGGCTTCAACATGAACTATTTTGGACGCTTTTCTCGTGTCGCGTGCGTCGGCGCCATCCTCGCGTTGGCCGCTAACCTGGTTCTCGCCGCGCCGCAGCCCGGCTCCGCGAAGGTCACCAAGGTCAGCGGGGTCGTTTATCTCGGATCCGCTCCGGCTAACGTCGGGGACGTGGTTGGGCCTGGGACGGTGATCACCACCGGGCCTGCCTCCGAGGTCCTCCTGAACCTGGGTGCCAACGGCGGCTACACCCGGGTCTTGGAGAACAGCAAGCTTTCCCTCGACGAGTTGACGGTGGATTCCGCCGGACCTGAGACGGTGGTCAAGACCCGCCTGGGCCTCAAGGAGGGCAAGGTGGACTCCCAAGTCTCCAAACTCTCCAGCCAGTCGAGCTACGTGGTGCAAACCCCGTCCAGCACGGCGGCCATCCGCGGCACGACCTTCACCACCTACGCCAACGGCGCCGTGCTGGTGTTCGATGGTTGCGTCGATGTGGTGATGGTGGATCCCGTCACCAAGCGTGAGGCGCGCTACAGCGTCTGTGCCGGCCAGATGTTCGACCCGAAGATTCCCGGTGTCGTTTCTATTCCGCCAGGAGTCGAGGCCCCGAGCTTCGGTGTGGCCCCGACGATCGTGACTCCCTCGCTAGATCGCCCGGTGGTGTACGTCTCGCCCTTCCCGCCGGAACTGTCTCCGACGGAGCCGACAGGCTCTGCCGCGGCAGCGAAGTAATGCGGGCCGGTTAACCTTTCGAAACCCAGAGCGATGAAAATTGCTCTGGGTTTTTTGTTGAGATGGCGCAATGAACCCACGGCTCAACCGATGGATCCCGGCCTTGGTGGCCGCCGCCGGTGCCACGATTGCCGTGGCAACGCTGGCGATGACCCGTTGGGTGGACGCCTCCGGGAAGGGCGACGAGGATGCCAAGGGGTTTCCGGCCGGATTGCGAAAATATGATCCCCTTCAGCGTCTCGAACTGATCACCTACGACTGGCGGGCACGGCGCGCCGCCGACCGGCAGACCTCCGTTTCCAGCGATCTGGGTCTCGTCCTCCTCGACGACCCCACCATCGCAGAACTTCGCACCGGACGCACCTTGGGAACGCCCGTGGGTCCGCTCTGGCCCCGGTTCGTCTACGGTCTGGTCCTCAGGGAACTTCGAGACCAGGGAGCCCAGGGGGTGGCGGTCGATATCTTACTCGGGGACGAGCGACCCGACCACGGAACGGTTCCGATCGAGGGCTACACCAACGTCCTGTCCGACACCTTTTTCGCCCGGGAGGCCGCCGCCTCGGGAAATGTCATCCTCGCCTCCCTCACCAACTTTCCTCCGGCACCTCCATTTCGAAAGTCGATGCTGGGGGATGTCGCCCTCCCCCACGACGTGGACGGCACCGCCCGACGGGTCAATGCGTTCGCCGACCATGTCCTGATGCACCCGTCCATCGAGGCCCATGCTCGAAGGCAGCGACTCTGGATTCTCGGGGTCACCAACGACGCCGTTCTTCTCCAGTCACCGGATTCCGACGACATTGTCCGCTGGCCGATCAATCCCGACGGATCCGTTCGCATTCTCCGTCCCAATGGGGCCCTTTCCGCGGAATCCGTCCATGTCACGAACCGGGTCTGGCACATGGGGATCACCCTGGCCTCCCTCCGGCTGGGATTGGATCTCGCGAATGCGCGGATGGAACCCGGCAGAATCCTGTTCCCGAATACCAACGGGGTCATCACCCGAATTCTTCCCGTAACTCCGGCCAACCAGTTTTTCATCAACTGGTCCACCACCACCACCAATCAGACCCGGATCAAGATCGACGGCCTGAATCACCTTGTCCTGCAGGCGCTCGAGCGCGAAGCCAATCCAACGAATCCCGTTCCCGCCGCCTGGGCGGGCAAACTGGTGGTCATCGGCTCCACCGCCACCGGAAACAACATGGCGGACCGCGGTGCAACGCCCATTGCTCCCGTGGATTACCTGGTCAGCACCTACATCAACGTGACGGACTCGCTGCTGCGCCAGCAGTTTGTCCACTTCCCGCCCGCCTGGGTGGATTACCTGATCGTTCTGGTGGCCGCCCTGCTCGGATCCGCACTGACCTGGCGCCTGAGAACCGTGGCCGCCAGCCTGACCCTGACGGCTATTGGTGTCGCCTGGATCTGGATTGCCTTCCGGGCATTTGAGTATGACCGGCTATGGCTTCCCATGGCGCACCCCCTCTTCGCCGGCCTCGCCCTGAACCACGCGGCGATGCTCACCTATCGGAGCATTTTCGAACAAAACGAACGCCAGCGCGTGCGCGGGATCTTCTCAAAGATCGTCTCGCCCAATGTTGTTCAGGAATTGCTCAAGGCGGATCGGCTCAGCCTGGGCGGCGCCCGACGCGAGTTGACCGTCTTCTTTGCTGACGTCCGGGGTTTTACCGAATTGACGGACCGGGCCCAGGAAGCCGCCGAGGAACATGTCCGAAAAACCGGACTGAGCGGGGCCGAGGCCGAGGCCTACTTCGAGCAGCAATCCACCGAGGTCCTGCAGACGGTCAATCTTTACCTCGCCACCATTGCCGATGTGATCAAGCGCCATCGGGGCACCCTCGACAAGTACATCGGCGACTGCGTCATGGCATTCTGGGGCGCCCCCACTCCCAATCCCCGCCACGCGGTGGACGGGGTCTGCGCAGCCGTGGATGCCCAGCAGTCCATGGAACGTCTCAACGTCCAGCGCGACGAGGAGAACGTCCGGCGCGAGGCGGAGAACGTCCGGCGCGCCACCCAGGGGCTCCCTCCCCTGCCTCCGCTGGCACGGCTCGCACTCGGCACGGGAATCAACAGCGGATTCATGACCGTCGGCCTGATGGGCAGCGACAGCCACATCCTCAATTACACGGTGTTTGGGCGGGAGGTAAACCTCGCCGCCCGCCTGGAGGGCGTCTCCGGTCGGGGCCGGATCATCATCGGTGAGACGACCTACAAGTGCCTCGCGGAACAACTTCCCAAACTTGCCGTGCGGTGCATCGCCCTGGAGCCGGTGAGCCCCAAGGGATTCCGCCAGCCTGTCCCCATTTACGAGGTGCCCTGGCGCGATATCGGCCCAGAGGAAATCCCGGAGCTGAAGCCCAGCGCAAACCCGCCCACCACAATTTGAACGGAGGTCCGCCTCCGGGGAGGGCGGCCCCGACCCGGTCAGCGATTGTCGCCGTCGAACATCCGGCCCAAGCCACCGAGCACCGAGCCTTCTTCGCGCCCGCCGCGGGAGGCGCGCACGATGCGGTCGGCCATGCGGCTGAAGGGCAATGATTGCAGCCAGACTCTTCCGGGCCCCCGCAGCGTGGCGAAGAAAAGCCCCTCGCCTCCGAACAGCGCGGACTTCACCCCACCCACAAACTGGATGTCGAAATCGACGGTACGCTGAAAACCCACCACGCAACCCGTATCCACCCGCAGGACCTCCCCGGGTTGAAGGTCACGGGTGAGCAGCGTTCCCCCGGCATGGATGAACACCCAGCCGTCCCCGGTGAGGCGCGTCATGATGAAGCCCTCGCCCCCAAACAAGCCCGTCCCAATCCGTTTGTTGAATGCGATCCCAATGCTCACTCCCTTGGCTGCACAAAGAAAGGAGTCCTTCTGGGCGATTAATTCGCCCCCGGTCTCCGCGAGGTGCACCGGGACAATCTTGCCCGGGTAAGGTGCCCCAAAGGCCACTTTCTGTTTTCCCGCCCCCCGGTTCTGGAAGACGGTCATGAACAGGGACTCCCCCGTCAGAACCCGGCGCCCTGCTCCCAGGATCGATCCGAGAATCCCCCCGCCCTGCCCCGAACCATCGCCAAAAATGGTCTCCATTTGGATTCCGGGGTCCATGTACATCATGCCCCCGGCCTCGGCGACCGCGGCCTCCATGGGATCCAGGATGACCTCGACGAACTGCATGTCGTGGCCGTGGATTTCAAATTCAACGTCGTGCATTGAAGTCATTCGATTCCTTTCTTCGAACCTCATCACACGGAAGGGCGGTTGCCAGTTGCAGAAATCCCCCGTCACCTGCCCCGGGTCATCGACCTTCAGGAACCCGCTGCCAAAAGCCGATCCACCAAACGTCCCGCCGCCACCAGTCCGAAAGTCCCCGTCACGAACACGGACGACCCCATTCCGGAATTGCAGTTCAGGCGCCGGGTCCCGGGATCGCCGCCCGCGGCAGGCGTGTCGCAAACCGTCCCGTCCTCCCTGGGAAACACCGGTTCCTCCGGCGAAAACACACATTCGACCCCCATGCGGCGGTCACTCCTCGGGAATCCATGTTCCTGACGCAGTCGCTTCCGGACCCCGCCCAGCAAACGGTCGTGCGTCACCCGGGCCAGGTCCTCCACCCGAATCCGGGAGGCGTCCCGCCGCCCGCCTGCAGCACCGCAACTGACCACCGGAATCCCCCGCTCCCGGCACCCTTGGATCAGCACACACTTGTTCACCACCCGATCAATGGCATCCAGGACGCCGGCCAATGGAGGCCCATCCGGCGGCGGCGACAGCAGTCGCTCCACGGAATCCGCCGTCAGGAACTCCAGGACCGGAGTTACCCGGCACCCGGGGTGGATCGCCCGAACCCGTTCGGCAAGGACTTCGGCCTTGGGACGCCCAATCGTCCCGTCGAGTGCCGGAAGCTGGCGGTTCACATTGCTCAGGCAGACATCATCCAGGTCCACCAGGGTCAGCGCTCCGATTCCGCTCCGGGCAAGGGCCTCCACCGACCACGAACCGACACCCCCCAGGCCGACGACCATCAGATGGGCGCCCCGCAACCTCTCCGCCGCGGCGGCACCGTACACCCGGCGCACCCCCCCGAATCGCAGGTCAAAATCACTCATGGCTCCACCCAGTAACCGGACCAATCGGATTCCGAACGCCGGAACCGTGCCCGCCGATGATGGGACGGACCCAGCCACAGCCAGTCCAATTCCTCCATCTCACCAATCAGAACTGCAAACTGGCTCTCGTCCCCGAATCCGGTGGCCCCACTCTCTCCCGGATCCGGCCGCGGGGTTCCAGGAGCGGCCAGGGACCGATATCGCGCGCGCTGATCCTCCGGCAAACGATGCCAGTAGGTTTGTGCCACGGCATCCCGCCAATGCAGCCGCATCCGGGTGGCCACCCGGAGTTGAACCCGCGCCGTCGGATCATAGAAGAGCCAGGCGGCCGTGGGATTCCGATCCAACTCCAGAATCTTCCCTGCCCGGGCATCCGAAAACGCGATAAGCTCAAATCCGGGACGGGTGAATGCCCGCAACACAACCGTCCGCACGGATGGCCCCCCGGTTCCGACCGTCGCCAGCACCGGGGTTCGCCAGGGGTCCGGCCCCGGCTCGGTCGCCGACGAAAGAGCGTGCCAGATCCGGTCGGAAAGTTCCGACACGGACCGTGTTTCCCAGGAGGCATTCATCTCGGGCGGCCAGTCTGCCCGCCGAACGCCCGGGAAGAAAGACGGCGATGCCCCGGTGAAAATCATCACGGAATTCGCGCACAAGCTCATGGACGAATCGTCCCGCAGCTGATTGGGTGCCACCGTACTCCTTGAGATTCGAAATCCGCCGCCCGGCTCGCACACAGAACCGGTGGCCCCTGGCACCATGAAGAACCTGCTCCCCTCCCAAAACCGGCGTGGATTCACGCTCATCGAACTGCTGGTCGTAATCGCGATCATTGCGATCCTCGCCGGAATGCTGCTGCCGGCACTGGGAAAGGCCAAGGAACAGGCCAAGCGCGCCCAGTGCAAAAACAACCTCAAGCAGTTCAGCCTCGCCATCACGATGTACGCCTCGGACAACCGCGACTATGTCCCGGAGGACAAGGGCGGACCCGGCGGATGGGCTTGGGACATCCCCAACAAGACGGTCACCAACCTGATGAACTTTGGTTTTCCCCGGGCCTCGTTCTACTGCCCGTCCGGATGGGCACAGAACACTGATGAGGGATGGGTTTATTGGGCGAAGGCGTACGGGTACCGGTGGACCGGATACTCCTACGCGTTCGAGCGGACCGGATCGATCATCGACCCGCGCTACCGGGTGGAACGATTGAGCAATTTGAAAACGAATGAAACCGAGGCGGTCCTCGTGGCCGACTCGACGGTTTCCCAGGGCGCCAACGTGGATGCCGCCGGCAAGTTCAAGTCCCTTTCCCGAAAGGAAGCCTTCACCAAGGTTATCGGGGGCGCCAAATTGCCGCATCGCACCAGCCATCTCGGTTCCGGCGGACTTCCCGACGGCGGTAGTATCACCGCTGTGGACGGACACGTCGAATGGCGGAAATTCCCCACCATGCGAAGCCGGACCCAGAGCGGGGCGGAACCAAAATTCTGGTGGTAGTCCCCATGTACCGATCCCTCGCCATTCTTTGTCTCGCGGCGGTGATCTCCGGATGCGGCCGAAAAGCCGCCGAATCCGCCCCGCCCGCCCCCGCTCCTGTCGCCGCATCCCCCTCGACCGATGCCGCCAGTTCCCCGGAAGGCTCCGCACCCGCTCCGGCGCCGGAGGTGGGAGATGTCCGATCACTCAAAGCCCTGGTCGAATCCAATCCGAGCCCCGTGGTCCGCAACAATGCCAAGGCCGCCCTCGATTCCTGGAATGGCAAGGACTACGCCTCCGCGGTGGTTTTCCTGAAGACCGTCATGGGTCTGCCCGAGGCGCAACTCCAAGGCGCGGAGATCGCCAGCGTGCTCGCGGCGATGCAATCCGAACTCCAGCGCGCCGCCTCGGGCGGCAATCGCGCCGCCCAGCAGGCCCTGCAGGATCTCGCGCCTCCAGCCCCCTAGCCACAGCGCCGACCGGGCGGAACTGGCGCATCCCGGTTCTCGCGGGATGTGTCCCCGGTTGACCCGCCACACTTTGCCGTCAAGGTCTTCGCAAATCCCATGAGTCGCACCGCTCTTGTCGTCGCCACGGTCGGACTGTCCCTCACCGCGCTGGCCGACGTTCCCCGCCATCCCAAGTTCGGATTCCCGGTCTATACCAACGCCCCCTCGGGCAAACAGCTCACCGGTCAGCACAAACCCGCAGCCAACCCCGCCCTCTCCCCCACCGAATCCCAGAAGGCGTTCACCGTGCCGACCGGATTCGAGGTCCGCCTGTTCGCCTCCGAACCCGAAGTCGTCAATCCGGTCGCCATGTGCTGGGACGAACGCGGGCGTCTCTGGGTCCTGGAACTTTACGAATACCCGTTGGGCGCGCGCCCGGGAACCCCGGGACGGGACCGGGTCAAAATCCTCGAGGACACCGATGCGGACGGAGTCGCCGACGAGGTGACCGTGTTCGCCGAAGGGTTCAATCTGGCCACCGGACTCCTGGTCGGGAACGGCGGCGTGTACGTGGGGGAAGCCCCAAACCTCTGGTTCCTTCAGGACACCAATGGCGACGACCGGGCGGACCGAAAGATCCAGATCCTGACTGGATTCGGCCTCGAGGACCGGCACGAACTTCTGAACGGATTCACCTGGGGTCCGGACGGGAAGATGTACATGACCCACGGGGTGTTCACGCGAACCGAGGCGAAGAATCCGGAGGACCCGAAGTCCGAACCCGTGCTGCTCACCGCCGGCGTTGCACGACTGGATCCCAAGACCCGCAAGCTCGAAGTGTTCGCCGAGGGAACCTCCAACCCCTGGGGAGTCGATTTCGATGCCCAGGGCAACGCCTTCGTCTCGGCCTGCGTGATTGACCATCTCTTTCACCTCACCCCGGGAGGCATTTATCAGCGTCAGGCGGGACAACCGCCCCACCCCTACGCCTACGGGGAACTGCCCAGCATTGTGGACCACCGGCACCACATGGCGGCGTACGCCGGAGTGGACATCTATCAGGGCGACCAATGGCCCGCGGAATGGAAGGGCGCAGCCCTTCAGGGCAATATCCACCAAAGTGCGATCAATTGGGACCGATTGACCCCCAAGGGATCCACCTTCGTCGCTTCCAAAGGCAATGAATCCGGTGATTTTCTGACCAGCCGCGACGGCTGGTTCATGCCGGTCAGTACACAGACCGGACCGGACGGCGCCGTCTGGATCATGGACTGGTATGACAAGTACCCGTGCTACCAAAACGCCAACGCCGACCCGGCCGGCGTGGACCGGGAACACGGCCGCATCTGGCGGGTCGTCTGGACCGGGGGCACTCCGGGAAAACCCGTCCCGTCGCGCCCCACTCCGGACATGGATCTCTCCAAGCTCAGTTCCCCGGAGTTGGTGGCCAGGCTTGCGGATTCCAACGTCTGGCAGCGCCGGACCGCCCAGCGCCTTCTCAACGGGCGCGGCACCACCGCCTTTGGCACCCGCGAGCTTCATGGGCAAACGCCGCTCCACGATCTGATGACCAAGGGGGCGACGCCGGAGAGCCGCCTCGCCGCCCTGTGGACGTTGCACTCGACCGGTTTGCTGGATGAGCAATGGCTCGATACCGCCGCATCCTCCCCGGAGCCCGCGATGCGCATGTGGGCGGCGCGACTGACCGGGGAACGCGGTTATCCGACCAAGGCTGCGTTTGATCGGCTCGACAAACTTGCTGCTGATCCGGACCTCACCGTCCGCACGGGCGTGGCCGTGGCCGCGAGGCAGTTCGTGTCGGGATCCCTCACCGTCAATACCACGCCGCGAATTCCCATCAGCGAGGTCGTGACCGGCGGAGTGCTCACCGGGCTGTTCAAAAACTCCAAGCTCGGGACGGATCCGACGTTCGACTTTCTCTTCTGGATGGCCCTGGAACCCATCATTGGATTCGACCCCGTGCATGCCATCGGGTTCTACACAGAGGACGGAGCGCGGTCCACGTGGCCCTTCTCCGCCGACGTTCTCCGGAAAATGATGCGCCGCACCTGTGATCTTCGCGACGAAGCGGTCCTCGGACGCGCCGTGGTCGAGTTCGGCAAGATTCCCCCCGACGCCACGGACACCCTCGTCGCCGGACTCCAGGGACTCGTGGAAGGTCAGCGCGGCAAGGTGCAGTCACCCGGACCGGACGCGGTGGCCGTGATCGCGCGCCTCGCCACGTCCACCAACGAACCCGTGGCCCGTGCCGCCCAGCAGGTCGGTTCCCTGTGGGGCGATGCCAACTCGGTGAAGGCGGCGCTCGCCCGACTGAACAATCCCGACACCAGCGAAGCCGACCGGCTCGCGGCCATCGCGACCGCGCGCAAACTCAAGACCGAGGAATCCCGCCAGGCCCTTCTGCAGGTGGTCTCGGGATCGTTTGAGGAACCTGCGCGGGTCGCCGCGATCCGAAGCCTGGCGGAAGTGGGATCCGACGACACGGCGTCCCGCCTGCTGGCGCTCTGGCCCACGCTTCCCCCCGCCCTTCGCCGCCCCGTGGTTGAACTTTGCACCACCCGCGGCCCGTGGAAATGGGCCCTGTACTCCGCGGTGGATCAAGGTCAGGTCAAGCGGGGCGACCTGCCCCCGAGCGTCGTTCGCGCACTGGCCTCCTCCAAGGACGAAGCCGAACGCACCAAGGCCCAGAAACTGTTCGGGCGGGTCAACGCGTCGTCTGCCGACAAGCTGAAGCTGATCGCCGCCAAACGCAGGGTGGTGGTGTCCGGTCCCGTCGACCTCGAGGCGGGGCACGAAATCGCGCGCCGAACCTGCTTCGTCTGCCACAAACTCCACGGGGAGGGCGCGGAGGTCGGACCCGATCTCACGGGCTCCGGGCGCAGTTCACTCGACGCACTGCTCCACAACGTCATCCACCCGGATGAGATCATTGGCGAGGGGTACGAGAACGTGGAGGTGGAGACCTACGACGGACGCCAACTCTTCGGCCGGATCGTCGAGAACAACAACCTGCGCGTCCGCATCATCATGGCGGGACCCTCCGAGACCGTGGTCCCCAAATCGGAGGTCAAACAACTCCATGCCACGGAAAACTCCGTCATGCCCGAGGGTCTTGAACAAATCCCGGACGCGGACTTCCGAAACCTCATCTGGTACATCCTGTCCCCACCCCAGGATGGCAAACCGCTAGACGACGTCCGCCGCAAGGAACTTTCCGGGGAATCCAACGACCAGGCGGCGGTGACCAATCCCCGCGACGGCGAAAGCATCGCACTCTGGGCGCCCGGCTGGCAGGTGGACTGTCCCGACGCCGAGGGGGCGCCCGCACGCCTCCCGGAATTCGCCGGTCGCCGGAACGTCCTGATGACCTACCCGGCGGACGACCGGGTCCCTGCCGCGCTCGTTCGCCCTCTCGTTCTTCCCACCACCGGACGCGCCACCCTGCGCGTCGCGGTCGCGGCCCATGACCAGGGCGACTGGGAACTGCGCGTCCGCGCCGATGGCGAGGTGATCCACCGCCAGGTGGTTTCCCATGAGGGCGACCGCTGGAAGCAGGTGCGCGTCGACCTCTCCGCCTTCGCCGGACGCCGGATCGTCCTCCGGCTCGAAAATGCCGTCCGGGACGAACGCCCCGCCTTCGCCTATTGGTCGGACCTCGCCCTGGAAGGGGCCGAGTTCGCGGCGAGGCCGTGAGCCATCCGAGGGTGCGGACGCCTTCCCACCGGAATCATTCGCGGATAGCCTCGCGTCGTGGCCGGATTCGTTCCTCCTCCGCGGGTCAATGTTCTGGGTGTCGGCATATCGGTGTTGAACCTCGACACCGTCGTCGGCGTGCTGCGCGACGCCCTGGCCGCAGGACAACGCGGCTATATCACGGTGACGGGCGTCCACGGCGTCATTGAATCCCAATCCGACGAGGCCCTGCGGCTCATTCACAACCGCTCCCTGCTCTCGACCCCGGACGGCATGCCGATGGTCTGGATGGGACGCTTCGCCGGACACAAATCGATGGGGCGCGTCTATGGCCCGGACCTCATGGAAGCGGTCTTCGAATGGTCCCGAAGCAGCGGGGCAACGCACTACTTCTACGGCGGAAATGTGGGCGTCGCCGAGGAACTGAAGCAGCGCCTTGAGCAGCGGTTCCCGGGGATCCACATTGTCGGCACCCACACGCCCCCGTTCCGTCCCCTGACAGCCTCCGAACTCGCCGACCTTGCCGCCGACGTGGCGCGGGTGCGTCCGGACTTTTTCTGGGTGGGGCTGAGCACGCCCAAGCAGGAGCGCTTCATGGCGGAACACCTCTCCAAGCTCGACGCGAAGATCCTGGTCGGGGTCGGTGCGGCGTTCGATTTCTTCGCCGGACGCGTCCAACAGGCACCACGCTGGATACAGCGGAGCGGCTTCGAGTGGCTCTACCGCCTGACCAGGGATTTCAAGCGGCTTTGGCCCCGGTACTCCCGCATCGTCCCGTTGTTTCTCTGGAAGGCGGCGTGGCAACTCGCCGGCCGGCGGCCGAAGCCCTTGGATGCTGCGGGCATCGGCGGACACTGAGAAACGCAGCCGGGCTTGCCCGCGTGGCAGGGGCTTCCGTAGGCTGCCGCCCATGAAATCCCTGCTCGGCGCGGTCCTCGCGGCCTTTCTGTCCATTCCGGCCCTGGCCGCGGACAAGAATTACACGATTGCCGTCATCCCCAAGGGGACGACCCATGAGTTCTGGAAGTCCATCCACGCCGGTGCCGTGAAGGCGGAGCAGGAACTCGCCGCGCAGGGCATCACCGTGAAGCTGTTCTGGAAGGGGCCGCTGCGCGAGGACGACCGCGACCAGCAGATCCAGGTCGTTGAGAATTTCACGTCCCGCAAGGTCAGCGGCATCGTGCTGGCCCCCCTCGATTCCCAGGCGCTGGTGGCCCCGGTGGCAACCGCAGCCCAGGCGGGCGTCCCCGTCGTGGTCATCGATTCCGACCTCAAGTCGGACAAACAGCTGAGCTTCGTCGCCACCGACAATTTCAAGGGCGGCCAGATGGCCGGCGAATTCCTCGCCAAGGCGCTGGGCGGAAAAGGCAATGTCATCCTGCTCCGCTACCAGGTCGGCAGCGCCAGCACGGAAGCCCGCGAGGAGGGGTTCCTTGACGCGATCAAGAAGCACCCCGGACTCAAACTCATTTCCTCCGACCAGCACGCCGGGGCTACCCGCGAAGTCGCCTACCAGGCTTCGCAAAATTTGCTGAACCGCTTCGGACGCGAGGTCAACGGGATCTTCTGTCCGAACGAAACCGCCACCATCGCCATGACCAAGGCGCTTCGCGACATCGGGCGCGCAGGAGGCCAGGTGAAGCTCGTCGGCTTCGACTCGGGATCGCAGTCCGTGCTCGACCTCAAGAACGGCGACGTGCAGGCCCTCGTGGTCCAGGACCCCCTCAAGATGGGCTACCTCGGCGTGGTCACCCTGGTGCAGGCCCTGCAGGGCAAAAAGGTCGAGAAGCGGATTGATACCGGCGTGTCGCTGGTGACCAAGGAAAACATGGGACAACCCGACATGGCAGCGCTCCTCGCCCCGCCCATCGCCAAGTACCTGAAGGAATGAACCTGTCACGCGGGACGATCTCCCGACTGCTCCAATCCGGCGGGCCGTTCCTGGGACTGCTGCTGGTCTGCGGTCTCTTCGCGCTCACCGAGGAGCGCTCCTTCATTTTCACCGGCGGCAACTTCAAGAACATCCTCGTCCAGACGGTCATCGTCGCGGTCGGCGCGCTCGGGATGACGCTGATCATCGTGGGTGGAGGCATCGACCTGAGCGTCGGTTCGGTCGTGGCCTTCACCGGCGTGCTCGGAGCGCGACTGCTGGTGGCCGGATGGTCCCCGTGGTCCACCACGCTTGTCCTGGTCCTGGTCGGCGGAGCGATCGGATTGTTCAACGGCGCCATCATTGCCGGATTCCGAATGATGCCCTTCATCGTCACCCTCGGCATGATGGGCATCGTCCGCGGCTCCGCCAAATGGCTGGGCAACAACCAGACCGTCAATGCGCCGCCGGATTCCCCCGTCAGCCATCTCATGGCCCGGGTGAACCCCACTGAATTCTGGCCGCTGCCCCCGGGGGTCTGGATCGCCCTGGGCCTGGCGGTCCTGATGGCCATTCTCCTTCGCGAAACCGTCTTCGGACGCCACGTCTTCGCCATCGGCGCCAATGAAACCGCCGCACGCTACAGCGGGGTGCGGGTCGGCCCCGTCAAGGCCGCCACGTATGCGATTTCCGGACTCCTGATCGGATTCGCCGGATTGCTCCAGATGTCCCGGTTGACGCAGGGGGATCCCACGGTCGCCGTCGGACTCGAACTGGACATCATCGCCGCCGTGGTCATTGGAGGGGCCAGCCTCAGCGGCGGCGCTGGAAGCGTGCTGGGCTCCCTGATCGGAGCCCTGATCATGGCGCTCCTGCGCAACGGGACCAACCAACTCGGCTGGCAGACCTACTCCCAGGAAATCATCATCGGAACGGTGATTGTCCTCGCGGTCGGACTCGACCAATGGCGCCAATCCCGGCGACGGGGTTGAAGCTGCACCGGGCTCGCTAGGGAACGCGCGGATACAGGAGGAACGGACGACGACGCTCCTCGAAGTGATTCAGTTCCGGCATCCAGCGTTTTCGGATCTCCGCAAGGGACTGTCCGGTCCGAATGGCCGCCAGAACCTCCGGGTTCACCAGCAAACGCTCCATGCGGTCCAGGTGCAGTTCCCCGGAGTAATGCCGGTTCAGGAGGGTTGCCAGGACGACCCCAAGTTCAGGGGCGCGAAACACAGCGCGGTCGGTCAGCACAAAGCGAACCCCATGGCACTGCTTGCCGGCAAAAACACTGGCAGTGGGCGTGAACGTCGCCGGTTCAAAACGAATCCCCGCGAGCCCTGCGGCATTCAGTTCCCCGGCCAGCACCGATCCGTCGATGTAGGGAGCCCCCAGCAACTCGAAGGGCGTGGGCGTCCCCCGACCGACCGAAACCTGACAGAACTCCAGCAGTCCCACCCCCGGATACAGCGTCGCCGCAGTCAGGCTGCGCATGTTGGGAGACGGATTCACCCAGGGGAGCCCCGTCTGGTCGAACCATTGGCCCGGACTCCAGCCCCGGACCGGAATCACCGTCAGGTCCGCCCCGAACGAGCGCTCGGTGTTGAACAGGCGCGCCAGTTCCCCCGCCGTCATTCCATGGCGCAGCGGAATCTCATGCCACGCGACAAAACTCCGTGGACCCGCCGACACCGGGCCTTCGGTGATGCCCGACACCGGATTCACCCGGTCGAGGACGATGAAGCGTTTGCCCGCCTTCCCCGCCGCCTCCAGACAGAGGCCCATGGTGGAGATATAGGTGTAGAACCGGCATCCGATGTCCTGGATGTCAAAGACCAGGGCATCCAGTTCCGAAAGTTGCGCGGACGTGGGGGCGCGGCGTTCGCCGTAGAGACTGTACACCGGCAGCCCCGACGGCGGATCCGTGGAGTCCCCGATCGACTCCTGGTCCAGGGCACCGCGGATGCCATGCTCCGGACTGAACAGCGCCAGCAACCGCACGCCGGGTGCCGAGCGCAGCACATCGATCGTCGGGCGGCCTGCCCGATTGCGTCCCGTCTGATTGGTCACCAACCCAAGCCGGAGTCCCCGCACCGCCACAAAGTCCGCCTGTTCCAGAACGTCGATGCCGTTGAGCACCTCGGACGCTGCCTCCGGAACGGTTGCCGGAGCCGAAGCAGCCGGGGCCTTCGCGATTACGGCGGACGAAGTGGTGGCCGGTGACGGGTTCGCCGGAGGGAGCGCCCCGGGAACCGTCGTGAAGTCGAACCCCCGCACCGCCTTTGCGGCGAGCGTTCCGACCTCCTTCCGCAGCGCGAGCACGTTCCCATCCTCAGTCGGGTGATTCCGATTCGACATCAGGATGACAAATGTCCGGGAAAACGGATCGATCCACAACGAGGTGCCCGTCCAACCGGTGTGTCCAAACCCTCCCAACGGAAACACGGTTCCCCGCTGACCGGCGTACGGGGAATCGATGTCCCAGCCCAATCCGCGCCGGGGCAGTCCCGGCGGGGTCTGCACGGACGTCATCTGCCGGATCGACTCCGGGGTCAGCACGCGAACGCCATCCAGAATCCCCTCTCCCAGAATCATCCGGCAATAGCGGGCCAGATCCCCGGGGGTGGTAAACAATCCCGCGTGACCCGCCACGCCCCCCAACCGACGGGCGGTCGGATCATGCACCACGCCGCGCAGGACAACGCCGTTGGTCAGCA
>JAEUHD010000136.1 GCA_016793645.1 Verrucomicrobiales bacterium | reverse complement strand
CCGACCTGGCCTTCAGCTTCAGTTAGCGTCAACTCTTCTGTATGGGCTCCTTTCATCCCACTGACCTATCCAAGCGCCAAGCGCCCTAGTGCAGGCTTCAGCCTGTGGTTCAGGGACGCGTGGGCGGTGGTGGGGCCGGGGGGAGCAGCCTGAAGGCTGGACTACGAGCGAGCGGGGCGGTGGCGAGAGGCGCCCGCCGATACCCCGGTCACTTCACCCGCTGGAGCGTCCAGTCCGGCCGGTCAGCCTGATTGGCCCAATGCCGCATATCCTCCAATTCGCGGCGGTCGAGGGCCTCGACATGGCCGTCCACCATGCTGGCCACCGCCCGATGGGAGAATCGGGGGTGGACATGCCCCCAGGCCTCGGGTCCGTCCCCCGGATGAAAATCCTCCGACCAGCGGCGCGCCATGAAGTACGGGGACTTCACCAGGTAGAACCCGTTGACAACCTTGCCTTCAAAGGGCCCCCGGGCGGAGGTGAAGACCATGAGGTCACTGGGGCGGCGGGCGTCCGTGGTTTTCAGGACGCAGAAGGGGCCGAATCGTTCGAAGGCCCGGGGTTCCGGGGGAAGTTCCAGGTCGTCCCCGCCCACAAAGGTCGCATTGATCCCCAGCGAGGGAAACACGCTGGCGGCGTAGGTGCCGATGAACGGGTCCGGCATGTGCTGGAACTGTTCCAACAGCGGACGGTTCTCGTTGGCGTACATCGCGGCAAAACTCTTCCCCAGCCATGGCGCAAGTCGCCACGGATAGCGGCAATTGATGGGATGCGGCACGGGCTTGCCGGTGCTGTCCACGGGCAGTTCCTCGCCCGGACCAAAGTGCCGGTATCCCTTGAGCACACGTTCCCCATGGTCATCCGCATACATCGACCAGCCCAGGTTGAGCTGATGGGCGGACGACATCTCGTTGACCTTGCGAGCCTGGGACTTCGCCTTCCCGAGGGCCGGCAGGAGGAGTCCGGCCAGAATGGCGATGATCCCGATCACGACGAGCAGTTCCAGGAGAGTGAATCCGGAACTGCCACGCCTGGGGGGTCGTGAAACCGCATGAACCACGGGCCGACTATAGCGGGGCCGCCGGGCGGGGCTTGCGGAATTTTGCCATAGATTGTCCCCGGAATTGTCCTGTCCCATTGGAGGATTCCCCCCCGATCAAGCCTCTTGTAACCTCCCACAGCCGTCCGCCGTCATTACGGACGAACTATGAATTCAAAACGTCCCTTCTCCCGGGCCGCCTCGCTCACGCTGGCCGCCCTCGTTCTCCTTCCCTTCGGCCTCCGGGCACAGGACCCGGCCCCGAAGCCGACGCCCGCCCCGTCCGCTGAGAAGCCGAAGCAAAAGCCTCCCCAGGACGCCGGCGAGGGAGCCCGCGCCCGCCGGGACGCCGCCATGGCGGAACTGGGTCTGACCGATGACCAGCGCGACAAGCTCAAGACGGCCCAGAAGGAACAGGCGGACAAGGTCCGCGCCGTGCGTGAAGACACCAGCCTGACTGCGGAGCAACGGACGGCCAAGATGCGCGAACTGCGCGACTCCTTTGCGGCGACGGCAAAGTCGATTTTGACGCCGGACCAGTTCGCGAAGTGGCAGAAGATGCGCGATACCCGCCGTCCCCGTCCGACCCAGGACGCCCCCGGCGGAGGCGCCACGGACTCCCAGGAGAAGCCCGCCAAGTAATCCCGGTCCAACTCCATTCGTCACCCCCGCCACCCCGAAACCGGGCTGGCGGGTTTTCCGTTTCCCGGGTCCTGACCGCCGTTGGTCGGCGGCGAAATCGTTTCCCCATCGCCGTTCCCGCCGGCATGTTGCCCCGGTCCGCACGATGGGAGCGCCGCCGACATCACCGTCTTGGGGAAACCCCCGCCTCTCCGGACGTCCGCGCCCGGGGCGTGCGATCCTGCGAACCCTGCTGGCGGCGGTCCTCGCAAGCCTCTCCCCCGCGGTCCGGGGCAATCCGGTCGTGGACTGGTGTGCGCTCATGCTGGATGCGATCCGCACGGACACCACCAACCCGACCCTGAGCAGCCGCAATCTCGCCATCCTTGGTGCGGCAGCCCATGACGCCGTCCAATCCATCGTCCGCACCCACCAACCCTACCTGGTGCAACTGCCCGCCCCCCCGGGGGCCCACGTCGAGGCCGCGGCCATGGCGGCGGGACACGGGGTCATGTTGTCCCTTTATCCGGGCTTTCGGGCACGCACCGAGGAACTGTTCTCCTCCCAGCAACGGTCCCTTCCGACCTCCGAAGCGGTGACGCAGGGGCTGGAGATCGGCCGTGAGGCGGCGCGGCGCCTGTTGGCGGAACGTGGCGCCGACGGATCCAATACCGAGATCCCCTACATCCCCTCGGATGCCCCCGGGCACTGGCGTCGGACGCCCCCCTACTTCCGCCCTCCGTTGACCCCGCATTGGGGACGTGTCCGAACGTTCTGCCTTCCCTCGCTGGAGCCGTTCCGGCCCGCGCCACCGCCCCCGCTGGACAGCCGCGAATACGCGGAAGCGCTGAACGAGGTGAAGCGTCTGGGAGGGAAATTGAACCCGGTACGAACTCCGGAGCAGACCGAGATCGCCTCCTTCTGGTCGGATTTCAACTACACGGCCATGCCACCCGGGCATTGGCATGAGATCGCCGCCTCCCTGGCGCTGGACCGCAAGCTCCCGGTTCCGGAGACCTCCCGTCTGCTGGCCTTGATCGGACTGGCGCAGGCGGATGCGGCCATCGTCTGCTGGGACGCCAAGTATCGCTGGAACCTCTGGCGTCCGGTCACGGCCATTCGGCGGGCCGCCGAGGACGGGAATCCCCTGACCGAACCCGACCCGTCCTGGGAGGAACTCCTGATCGCCCCGCCGTTTCCGGCCTACACCAGCGGGCACAGCTCGTTCAGCAAGGCCAGCGCCCAGGTATTGACCCATTTTTTTGGAACCGACGCCCTCCGCTTCACCGCCCGATCCGACACCCTCCCCGGGGTCGTTCGTTCCTTTGAAAGCGTCGCCGCCTGCGCCGACGAGGTGGGCATGAGCCGGATCTACGGCGGCATCCACTTCTCCTTTGACAACACGGAGGGAAAAAAGTCCGGCGGACGAATCGGCGACTACGTCTTCGCCAACTTCCTGCTTCCCGTGGACTCCCTGCCCCAGCTCCGTGTGGACGGTCCGGATTCGTCCACACCGACGTTGTGGATCCACGGGTTCATTGGGGGCGCGGTGTCCCTGGAGTCGTCGCCCGATCTGCTGCACTGGACCCCGGTGCAATCCACGAACGCCCCGGTCGGTGGACTTGCCGTTTCCCTGCCGCCGGATGCCGGTGACGGTCCGACCTACTACCGCGCGTCCGCAACCCGTCCGACGTCCGATGCGACGGGGCGCTGACCTGCGTCGGGCGCCGGAGAAACCGCGGGAGGAGGCCAGGTCGTGCGGATCATGACCTCGTTCCGGCAGAGGAATCCTGGAATCCAAGGCGGATCGAAGTAGGCAAACACGGGCGCCCCCTCGGCGGGGATTCCCTCGTGGGCCATCCACGCGGTCAGTTTCCGGGCGGCCTCGCCGTCGGGCCCCTGCTGCCCTCCGCGGAAGCGGAGAACCGCCACGGTGTTCGCCTCCGTCGTTCTCAGTTCCACCCCGGGCTCCGAGGGGGCCGGCGGTGTGGTCAGATCCTCCGGGAGCACAAACGCCATCCGCCCGTGGGTCGTTCCCAGGTCCGTCATGAAGACCGGCGTGGTCATGGCGATCCTGGTTTCCGAGGCATTGCCCTTGGAGATGTAGCGAAACAGCCGCATGAAGTCGTCGCCGTCCGTGGAGGTCTCCACCAGTCGCAACGGGGGGTAGGATCGGATCTCCACCGATCCGGATCGGTGGAGGACCTGGTAGGGCGCGGTGGCGTAGCCCGCACGGGTGACCTGGCATCCGCCGGCCACGAGGGCGGTCACGATCATGCCTGCGGCAAACGCGGAAAAACCCGGACGAGTCATCATTCACGATTCCCCGGAATGTTCATCGCGCAAGGGCGGGACGGGGCTCTGCGGCGACCCACCGGCGGCGTCAAGCGGAGAACCCGATTTCTGCAGTTCAAAAAGGCGTTTACTTCATTCGGGAGGGCGCGCTAGGAAGTAGGTGGTTCAACTGCCTCCACGCCCATGAAGAAAATCGAAGCCATCATCAAGCCGTTCAAACTCGAAGAAGTGAAGGAGGCACTGAACCAGGCGGGCATCGAGGGCATGACCATCAGCGAGGTCAAGGGATTCGGCCGCCAAAAGGGCCATACCGAGGTCTACCGCGGCAGCGAGTACACCGTGGACTTCCTGCCCAAGATCAAGATCGAGATCGCCGTGGCCGACGGGAAGGTGGCGGGTGCGGTCGCCGCCATCATCAGCGCCGCCAAAACGGGGAAAATCGGGGACGGAAAGATCTTCGTCTCCGCCATCGAGGATGCCATCCGGATCCGCACCGAGGAACGGGGCGAGTCCGCCGTGTGACCTGTTCACAGGCGCCCCGTCTGGTCCCGGGTGTGTTTACCGTCGGCAACCCTCCATTTTCCGGCCAAAAACGGGGAGATTTACCCCCTGTGAATAACGTGGGCAGAACTCGTAATAGTTTCGTCTAGTTTGCCGAGGCCCGACACTCTACAAGCCAGCCGTCGTCGCGCCATTTCGTCATCCCGCCCCCAATATCCATCGCTCCACACCTTTCAGGCATGAAGAATTTAATCCACTCGTATTCAGGCAGTTACGACGTGGATTCCCGGAGCGCCGGGTCTTTCGGATGCCAGGATTTGGTTTCGTCTATTCCGTTGAGCACTGCGCAGTTGCGCGATTCGGCAGCGTGTGACAGCCCCGTGAAATGGGGGCGTGAATAAAGCCAGATTTCCTCCCCCGAACGTCCTCCCCAACACCCCAGAATGTCCGCATCCGCCGAAACCCTTTGGTCCAATGTCCAGGAACACCTGCAAGGTCTCCTCAAACCGGACATTTTTCAGCTTTGGTTTGAACCCATCCGAGCGGTCTCCCTGGACGGCGACCGACTCAAATTGGAGGTGCGCGATGACTTCTGCGCGATGTGGCTGACCGACAATTATCTCGATCTGTTGCGTTCGGTGGCCAGCCGCGCGGCGGTCCGTCCGGTCCAGATTGAGTTTGTCGTCGGAGCCCCCTCCAGCGTTCCCGCCCGGCCGGCACCGGCTCCGGCGCCGGCACCGGTTCGCGAGGAACCGCGCGCGGCGACCGCGAACGGGCGTCCCGTCGAGGCGCTGTTCAATCCGACCAACACGTTTTCCACCTTCGTGGTGGGCAGCAACAGCCAGATGGCCCACAGCGCGGCCATCGCCGTCGCCCAGAATCCCGGGCGATCCTACAATCCCCTGTTCCTGTTCGGCGGCGTGGGCCTGGGAAAGACCCATCTGCTGAATGCCATCGGACAGGAGGTCCTGAGCCACCGCAAGAACGCCAGGGTGGCCTACCTGAGCTGCGAACGCTTCACCAACGAGTTCATCGACGGGCTGCAGAACAACTCCCTCGCCAAGTTCCGCCGCCGCTATCGCCAGGTGGACTGCCTCCTCGTGGACGACATCCAGTTCCTCAGTGGCAAGGAGCGGATCCAGGAGGAGTTCTTTCACACCTTCAACACCCTCCATGAGGCGCGAAAGCAGATCGTCCTGACCTGCGACAAGCTGCCGAGTGAAATTCCCGGACTCGAACAACGGCTCATCTCCCGCTTCGAATGGGGCCTGACCGCCGACCTCCAGCCGCCCGACGTCGAAACCCGCCTGGCCATTCTCCGCCAGAAGGCGGCGGTCCTCAGCATCCAACTCGACGACAAGATCGTCCAGTTCCTCGCGGATCGCATCCGCACCAACGTGCGACGCCTCGAAGGCGCCCTCGTCCGGGTCGCCAGCTTCACCCAGCTCACCGGGCGTCCGGTCCGCCTCGACGACGTCGAGAACCTGCTCCGCGAAATCCTCCAGGAGGAAAGCCGGCGGGCCATCACGTTTGAAGTGATCCAGAAGCGGGTGGCCGAGCATTACGACATCCGGCTCGCCGACATGACCAGCAAGCGCCGTCCGGAGAACATCGCCTTCCCCCGGCAGGTGGCCATGTTCCTGTGCCGGACGCTGACCGAGAGTTCGCTGAGTTCCATCGGGGACGCCTTTGGCGGACGCGACCACGGCACGGTGTTGCACGCCGTCCGGGCCGTAAAAAACCGCATGGAGGTGGATCCGCAGGTGCGGCAGACCGTCGGGTATCTCGAGAAGCTGCTGCTCCGCTGACCGCATGCGCCGCCACACCGCCCTCGTCCCGTTGGCGATCGTGTCGGCGATCCTGTCGGGTGTCTCCGCGGGGGCCGCGCCCGTTCATCGCGCGGAAGACCTGTTCCCGCCGGAACGCTGGCACAATCACGGTTCCTGCGTGGTGGAGGCGCCGGGCGGGGGCCTGTTCGCCGCCTGGTTCCACGGGTCCGGGGAACGCAAGGCGGACGACGTGCTCCTCCAGGCGGCGCGCCTGCCTCAGGGTTCCCAGAACTGGACGCCCCGCTTCACGCTTGCCGACACCCCCGGCCACCCCGACTGCAATCCCGCGCTGCACGTGGATTCCCGGGGGCGTCTCTGGCTGTTCTACCCCACGATTCTGGACCACCACTGGGAGGGTGCCCTGCTCAAGTTCCGGGTCAGTTCGGATTGGGAGCGCGCGACGCCTCCCCGCTGGGACCGGAGCGAGGTGCTGCACCTCGCCCCCGGACCGGAGTTCAGTCGCGGGATTGCCCGCGTCCTCCCCGACCTGGAACGCCGGGCGGCGACGGCGGATTGGGACGCCACCACCCGGCAGGAAGTCTCCGAATACCTCGTCGCCATGCAGTCCCACGCGACGAACGAACTCTACCAGCGCCTCGGCTGGATGCCGCGGGCGCATCCGATCGCCGTGGAGGGACGGCTCGTCCTCGGCGTGTACCACGACGGTTTTTCGTTCTCCCTGATGGCGATCACGGACGACGACGGGGACCACTGGCACACCAGCGCGCCCCTGATCGGGGGTGGCAACATCCAGCCCAGCCTGCTTCGTCGACGGGATGGCGCCCTGGTCACCTACATGCGGGACAATGGGCCGCCCCCGAAGCGTCTGATGACGACCGCCTCCACCGACCGTGGCGAGACCTGGGGCGACGTCGTGGACAGCGCCATTCCCAATCCCGGTTCCGGGGCCGAGGTGATTTCCCTCCGGGACGGGACCTGGGCGTTCATCGGCAATGACACGGAATCCGGCCGCCATTCCCTCGCTGTCTGGCTGAGCGACGACGAGGGGCTCACCTGGAAGCGTCGGCGCCATCTCGAGAAGGATCCTGCGGGAAAGGACAGCTTTTCCTACCCCAGCCTGATCGAGGCGCGGGACGGACTCCTGCACGCCACCTACAGCATCTCCACGCCGGCGGGAGAGTCCATCCGGCACGCCGCCTTCAATTTGGAGTGGGTCTCCGCGGGCGACCCCGCCAAACCCTAGCCCGGGGATTCTTGTACCGGACACGACGGTTCCCGGCTTTGATGCCGCGGTGCTGGCCCCGCTGGTCGAGGAATTCCTGATCCATCTCCGCCATGAACGCGGACAGGCGGAGCATACCCAGCGGACGTATGCGCATCTGCTCGGCCAGTTCATGGAATGGGCCGGGCCCCGGGGCCTGGAGCAGTGGAAGGACGTGACGTTCTCCGACCTGATGGCCTTTTTGGAGCATCAGCGGACGCGTCCCTCCCTCGCCCCGTCCGGCAAACCCGCCCGGCTCAGTTCCGCCAGTCTTTACCTGCACGTTGCCGCCCTGCGCGCCTTTTTCCGATTTGCCGAGAGCGAGGGTTTCGTGACTCCGAATCCCTCGGGCAATCTGACCCTGCCCCGCCGGTGGAAAACGCTGCCCAAGGCGCTGGGGGACGACGAAATCCGCCGGCTCCTGATGCCGCCGGACACCCAGGCCACGCCGTCCGCACTCTGCGACCACGCGGTCCTGGAGCTGGCCTATGCCAGCGGACTGCGCCTCGCCGAACTTCGGGGGATTCGCCTCGAACAACTGCATCTGGAGGCCGGATTCCTCAGCGTCATTGGCAAGGGAAACAAGGAACGCGTCGTTCCGGTGGGGGCGAAGGCCGTGGAAGCCCTTCAACGATACCTCGGCGCGGGACGCCCGAAGTTGGTGCGCCCGCGTTCCCCGGCGAACGTCTTCCTGACCCGCCGGGGTTCGGCCTTTGCGCCGGTCACCCTCTGGCTCCGGGTGAAGGGCTGCGCCCGCCGCGCCGGCATCGCCCGGAACGTGACGCCCCACATGTTGCGCCACAGTTTTGCCACCCATCTCCTGGAGCACGGGGCGGATCTCCGCGCGATCCAGGAAATGCTCGGACACGCGCGCATCAGCACCACGGAGATCTACACCCACGTCGCCGGACGCCGACTCCGCGAGGTTCACGAGGAGTTTCACCCGCGGGCGTAGTCCGCCTGTGGATCGGGGCAACCGGGGGGGTCACCCGGGAATCCGCTCCCACTCCTGCCAGCGTTCCAATCCCTTGTAGACCGGGACGGAATCCTCGACGGACTCGGAATACACCCGCCGGAAGAACCGCCCCAGCAATTCCGCGGCAACCGGTTCCGTCAGGGGAAACGGAGGCGGCTCGGGCTCATTCCCGTACAGGAACAATCCGACCAGCTTGCCCCCGGGTGGAATCAGTGCGGCCATCCGGGCCGCATAATCGGTCCAGCGCTCAGTCGGGAGGGAGCACAGGAAGCCGCGCTCGTACACCAGTCCATAGCGGTTCCCGGCGAAGTCGTGCTTGAAGAAGTTTCCGTGGATCACCCGTTCGCCCAGCGGGCCCAGGATCTCACGCGCATGCGCCACGGCCGGAGCCGAGAACTCAATGGCGCTGACGTCGTGCCCCACCTCATGAAACGCCCGCACTTCGTATCCGGAACCGCAGCCCGGGATCAGAACCCGGGTCGGCCCCGGGACCCGCCTCAGGAATTCCACCAAACTGGGCGGAATCCCGCCACAATCCCACGGGATCTTCCCCTGTTCCCAACGCTTGGTCCAAAAAAGGGTCTGGGAGCTGTCCGGTTCACTCATGGCAGGGCCTGGTTGGGGTATGCGGGGGGAACAACCCCTTGGTTGTGCCGGAGGCCGCCCGGACCGTCCAATGAAAATCCCCTCCGGACGGGTCCCGGAAGTTTTCATCCCCGTGCCGGAGGTACTCACTTGTCCCGCGCTTCACTTCCCCGTTTACTCGACGCAACTTTTCCGGACATCGGCCGTTGTATCTGCCGGAGTTCACCACTTGCATGGCATACCGGTCACTTCAGGGAATACTCGAACGGGCGGGGTTGATCACCCCCGCGCAGTTCCGTGACTGGACCGCGGCCTGGAGGTCCGCCGTGGAAGGCGGCGGCACCGAGACCCAGCTGGCCTTCTTCGCCCGGGAATCCGGGATTTCGGAGGAGCAGTTTCTCCAGAAGCTGGCCCAGGCCCTCGACTGGCCGTACGTCGAAATCAGCCGGCAGTCGATCGAGGCGGACATCCGGAAGCGGGTCTCCACCAAGGTCGCCTTCCAGTTCTCGGCCCTCCCGATCCGGGAAGAGGCCGGCGTCCTGCAGGTGGCCACCCACAATCCCTTTGATCCGGCCATGCAAGCGGCCGTGCAGTTCGACGCCCGGGGGCCGGTCCAGTATGTCCTGTCCACCCGGAACGACATCGAGAAGGCGCTGAAAAAGTATTACGGCGTCGGCGCGGAAACCCTCGATGAAATGTCCGAGGACGAGCCGATGGAGCTCATCGTCGGCGATGACCGGGAAATCACCGGGGACGACCAGGACGCCAGCGTCATCAAGTTCGTCAACCAGGTGGTCTGGGAGGCCTTCAAGGAGCGGGCGACGGATATCCATTTCGAGCCGTCCGAGGACGAACTGCGCATCCGGTACCGCATCGACGGCATTCTCCACCAGACGCCGCTGCCCCCGCAGATCAAGCGGTATCAGGCGGCGCTCATTTCCCGCATCAAGGTCATGGCGGGAATGAACATCGCTGAGAAGCGGCTCCCGCAGGACGGCCGCATCAACGTCCGCATCAAGGGCGAGGAAATCGACATCCGCGTGTCGACCGTCCCGACGGTCTGGGGCGAATCGGTGTCGCTCCGTCTGCTCACCCGCGGCAAGATCTTCTTCGGACTGGAGAAACTCGGCTTCGCCCACGACGAGGACGAGGCCATCCGGGAGATCATCGTCAAGCCCCACGGCATCTTCCTGGTCACCGGACCCACCGGATCCGGCAAGTCGACGACGCTCTACGCCTTCCTCTCGACCATCAACTCGGTCACCAAGCGCATCATCACCATCGAGGAACCGGTGGAATATGAGCTCAAGGGGATCAACCAGATCCCGGTGCGCAGCGAGATCGGGCTGACATTCGCCGTCGGGTTGCGGCACATCCTGCGTCAGGATCCCAACGTGATCATGGTCGGCGAGGTGCGCGACCTCGAAACGGCGGAGATCGCGATCCGGGCCTCGCTCACCGGACACCTCGTCTTCAGCACGCTGCACACCAATGACGCCCCGAGCGCCTTCACCCGGCTCATCGACATGGGCATCGAACCCTTCCTTGTGGCGTCGTCGGTTGAGGCCGTGATGGCGCAACGCCTGGTGCGGACCATCTGCCCGCACTGCAAGGTGCCGCAGAAGGTGGATCACGACTACCTGGTGCGCATCGGGTTTCCGGAGCACGAAATTGCGTCCACCACCTTCCTCAAGGGCGTTGGATGCGAGGAATGCCGCCAACTGGGATACCAGGGACGCACGGGCATCCACGAACTTCTCGTCGTCGGCGAGGCCATCCGCCCCCTGGTCATGAACCGCGCCCCGGCCTCCGACATCGCCCAGGCGGCCAAGGCCCAGGGCATGCGCACGCTGCGCGAGGACGGATGGCGCAAGGTCAAGGCGGGGGTCACCACGCTGGAGGAGGTGCTCCGCGTCACCCAGACCGAGGAGCATGTCCGCAGTCTCGTGTCGGACCCCGGAAAGGTGAGGTCATGAAGGCCCGCTCGCCCCGATACCAGTCGGGCGTCGTTCTTTCGACGTCGCCGATCGGACGCCGCGTCTGGCAGTTCGAGGTGGCCCGCAACCGGGTGAAACCCGCCGGGGAACTGCGGCTCGATGCCGGAAAGCCGCTGCCCAAACGGCTCCAGACCCGGGACTGGCAGTCGATCTTCCAACCCTGCCTGAGGGTGGCCTGGATGCCCACCGAGGGCGCCTTTGTCCGGGCCATCCAACTGCCCTCCGGAGACCCCGCCGAGGTGCAATCGCTGGTGGAATTCCAGCTGGATCGCATTTCACCGCTGCCGGTCAACCAGATCACCTGGACTGCGGTCGGCATGCTGCATCCGGACGGCCAGCAGCAAACCGCCCTCGTCACGCTCGCGTCGCGAACCGCCGTCGAGGAGTTTCTCAACGAGCAGGCGGCCGCCGGATTCGTTCCCGACCGGATCGACCTCTCGCTGGTCCGCGCCTGGCAGGCGCTCCAGCCTTCCGGAGACGGGCTCTGGCTGATCTTTGAATCCTCCGGCGACAAGCGCTTCTGCCTCGCCGGCTGGTTTCTCGGGGGCGTGTGGCGCGATGTCACCCTCCTGTCGGTCGTTCCCGGACCCAACGGCGCCCCCACGCTCGCTTCCCAGTTGGGCCAGATCGCCTGGGCGGGCGAAATGGACGGCTGGTTCACCACGGTCCCCCCGGTCCATATCGTCGCAGACCCCCTCCTCGCCGGGGAAATGGAACCCATCCTCAGCGCCTGGTCCGGACATCCCGTCCAACGGGAGACGCCGTCCCCGCTTCCCCTCCTCGCCCTCGCCAGTTGCACCCATTTCCTGAAGTCCGCGGCCACCAGCCTGGTGCCAACGGAGTGGAGCAATACCCAGCGGCAAAAGGCCGTGGACCGCCTGTGGATGGGCGGCCTCGGGGCGCTGGCGGTGGCCTACGTGGTGTTCGTCTTCGCCTTCCTGATCGCCCTCAACATCCGGACGCTGCAGCGGGACAACCTGCGTTCCGACGTCTCGGCCCTGGGGGTCACCTACACCAACACCCTGCAGATGCGGGCGCAGGTGGGCGTCCTCCAGGAGCAGGTGGCGCTCAAATTCGCTGCCCTCGACGCCTGGAAGGCCGCGGTGGATCTCCTGCCCGCATCGGCGACCCTGACCCAGCTCGATTTCCAGAAGGGACACACCCTTGCGCTGCGGGGAACGGTGCCACCCGACAGCACTGCGGACATCACCAAGTTCAATTCCGAGCTCAAGAAATCCCAGGCGGGCGGGCAACCCCTCTTTTCCAACGTGAAGGCGACCCAGTTCGACACCCGCCCGGGCGCCAACATCACCACCTGGAATTTTGAGGCCGAACTCCGGAGGAGCGACACGCCATGATGAAGTGGCTCGACAAGCTCAATCTCCAGCCGACCGAGCGGCGCTGGCTGCTCATCGGCCTCGTCGTGCTCGCCGTCGTCGTCAACTACTGGATCGTCTGGCCCTTCTTCGGCCGCTGGAAGGAGGTCCAGACGGACATCGAGAAGCTGACGACCAGCCAGTTGAAGTACGAGAAGGAGATCCGGAACAAGGGCAACTACGAGAAGCAGCTCAAGGAACTGCAACTGGCCGGCGCGGAGGTCCCGCAGGAGGAGCAGGCGAACCGCCTCCAGTCGATGATCCAGTCCAAGGCGGCCGAGTACGGAGTCACCGTCGGGAACATCCGTCCGATCGCCACCAGTGCGCGCGCCGGCCAGACCAACGCGTTCTTCGAGGAGAACCAGATGACGGCCGAGGTCACGGCCAGTGAGCCGGAACTCGTCAACTTCCTCCACTCCCTCGGCACGGGGAACTCGCTGATCCGTGTCCGGGACATTTCCCGGCTTCGGCTGGATGCGAGCCAGACCAGGCTCCAAACCACGCTGACGATCGTCGCCAGCTACCAGAAGAAGCCCAAGGCGCCCCCGGCTGCACCCGCCTCCCCGAAACCTTCCCGTCCCGCCGCCGTTCAACCCAAGGGAGCGACGAACACCAATTCCGTCGCCGCTCCATCGAAAAAATAGACCGCTGTGAAACCTCTCGTGCCCTCCCTCCTCGCGCTCTGGCTGGCGGCCTCCGGCGCCCTCGCCCAGGATTTCGCGCTTTCGGAACCCGGCAAACCCGAAGAAGCGCCCGTCGTGGAGCACATCGTTGTGGACCCGGCGGTCACCGCCGGACCGGAGCCGGACGTCCCCGTCGTGGACCCCGCCGCCGGAGTTCCGCCACCCGCGCCGGCGGCCCCGGCCAGTCCCGTCCGCACCCCCCCGGGCACCGTGCCCACCCCCTCCATTCCCTCGCCGTCGCCCGTCACGCCGCCGGCCACGATCCCCCCGCCGGCCGCCACCCCCTCCGCAACAACGGTGCCCACCCCGGCGACCCCCGTTCCCAGTCCCGCCGCCCCGCCGCCCATCAATCCCGCCGTGCCCTCCGGCCGCACCGCCTCGGGTGCCGCCGCGACCAACGCCGCCCGCTTCAACCTCCCCCGGCCCGCCGGACGTCCCGTCGGCATGAACCTCCCCCCGTTCAATCCCGGAGGTTCCGCCGCAGCGGCCGGATCGGCGACCAACGCGGCCCGCCCTCCCGGAGGAGCCGGTGCGGACACCGCGGAATCCACGGACGTCATCAATTTCAAGAACATGCCGCTGGAGCAGTTCCTCGACGAATACTCCGCCATCTCCAAACGCACGGTCCTTCGCGCCGCAAATCTTCCCACCACCACCCAGATCAACTTCAAGCCCGCCAGCACCCTGACGCAGGAGGAGCGGCTCCAGATGTACGACACCATTCTCGCCCTGAACGGAATCACCATGATCCCGACCGGCGAGAAGGCCGTGCTCGCCGTACCGACCGCCCAGGCCATGCAGGAGGGTGCCGCCTTCGCCAACAAGAAGGTGGAGGACTATGCCGAAGCGAGCCAGTTCGTGACCCACGTCATCAAGGTGGAGCACGTTCCGGTCGGGGAGGCCGCGGAAACCCTGAAGCAGTTCGCCAAGAACCAGAACGGCATCGTGGCCTTGGAGTCCACCAAGACCCTCATCCTTCGCGACTACGCCATCAACGTGAAGCGCATGCTTGAGGTCCTGAAGAAGATCGATGTCGAGGTGGAACAGGAATACGTCTTCGAGGTGTTCCCGATCAAGTTCGGCAAGGTTGAGGAACTGTACCAGACCCTGAGCAGCGTCATCAGCGGAGGCGGCGGCGGGGCGCTCCCGGCCTCAACCGGAAGGCGCAACACCGGACTGGGCGGGGGTCTGGGCGGAGGCTTGGGAAGCGGCCTGGGCAGCGGACTCAACCGCAGCGGTCTCGGAAATTCCCTGGGCAGTTCCTACGGGAGCCGCAGTTCCGGACAATACTACGGACAATCCGAGGGATCGGAGCCGCTCCTGTTGCCCCAGCAGGTCGCCACGCCCCGCCCGGCGGGCACGTCCGGGGGCGCCAACACCTTCCAGGGTCGCCTCAACAGCGCCAACCGGGCCGGCGCCCAGCAGAACCCCGCGCAACCGCTCGCCGGGGAGGCCAGCATCACCCCCGATCCCCGCTCCAATTCGCTGATCATCTATGCGAGCCGGAAGGACATGGCCCAACTCCGCAAGATCATCGAGAAGGTGGATACCCTCCTCGCGCAGGTGCTGATTGAGGGCGTCATCATGGAAGTGGGCCTCAACTCCGGCCTCTCCTACGGGGTCAGCGCGCGCCAAAAATACAAGCAGTTCAACGACACCGTCGGCGGCGGCGGCACGATGGACAATCTCAACGGCTTCAACTCGCTCACCAACATCTTTCCGACGATCCCCACCGGGGGCGGACTCAACTACCTGCTCCGCTTCAACCAGGACATCGATGTCATCGTCAAGGCGCTGGCCTCGGACGGCAATGTGAACATTCTCCAGCGTCCGCGCATCATCACCTCGCATGCCACGCCGGCCAATTTCTTCGCCGGGCAGACCGTCCCGTTCGTGCAGGGCGGCTACAACAATGGCGTCGGTCTCGTCGGCACCAGCACCTTCTACGACCGCCAAAACGTCGGCGTGGGCCTCAACGTCCTGCCCTACATCACCTCGGATGGACTGGTGGTCATGGAGGTGGAGCAGACGATCGAGGAAATCGCGCCCAACAACGGGGGCATCGAAACCGCCCAGAACGCACCCGTGACCAACAAGCGCCAGGCCACGTCAACCATCTCCGTCCAGACCGGACAATCGGTCCTGCTCGGCGGCTACATCCGCGCTTCCAAGGGCAATGCCAAGTCGGGCGTGCCGCTGCTCAAGGACATCCCGCTCCTCGGAGCCCTCTTCCGGTCCACCACGGTGGACAAGTCCCGCACCGAACTGATGATCCTGATGCGTCCCACCGTGCTGCCCAATCCGCAGTCGGCGGCCGAGCTTACGAAGCAGTACCAGCAGGACTCCCCCCAGATCCGGATGCTGGAAGCCGATTTCAGGAAGGAACGGGACAAGTTGAACCGCGCGGCGGAAAAGCATCTGGACTCCCTGGGTGAGGATTCCTCCACGCCCCCCCCCTTCTCGACCCCGGCACCTGCTCCGTCCAACGGAACCGGGGAGTAGACACTCAGGACTCAGGACTCCGGACCCCACGGAAGCCGGTGTCGCCGGATCCGCAGCCCGGACTCCGCTGAGTCCAGGGGCAGCTCCAGCTCCAGCCATCCGCCGTCCTTCAGCAGTTGGATTCCCGGAGGGGACGGACAGAGCACGGTCCGGAACTCCCGCCAGACCCGCGCCTCCCGCAGGGCGGAGGAATAACGCCGCACGGTGTTTCCCAGGAACCTGATCCGGGGCATCCCGGCGAGCCCCTGCGCCAGGCGGAACAGGGAGGGCGTGTGCAGGTGACCGATGATCGTCTGCGCCACCTGCGGCAGCCGGCCCACAACACTCGCCTCACGGGCCAGGAACGGCAGGGCGCTTGGGTCATGAACGAACAGCAGAATTCGGCGGTCCGGCCCGATGGAATCGAGGACCGCCCGATACCGGTCCTGGATATTCCGGCCCACCGACTCCCAGCCGGACCGCTCGGACGGCAGCATCTCCGGAGCGAACACCGGCAGGGCCGCGGGTGTGGACGCGATCCCCACCAACGACCACGGACCGACATCCCTCCTCCAGACGGCTTCCAGGGCCAGGGAATCCTCACAGCGGCGCCAGCTTTCCAATCTCAATCCGCCGACACCTCCGAACAGGCTCTGCTTGCCCAACTCGTGGTCGCCCATCGTGGCCAGCAGGCGGGATCCGTACGCCCCGCGGAGACGGCCCAGGGCCTCGGAGGCGCTCGCCAGGGCGGCATCATCACTGACCCCCACGAAGGCCGAATCCAACGAAAAATCCCCGTTCACCACCACGAGATCCGGATCGGGGTTTGCCTCAATCAGCGCCTCCAGCCGGTGATTGTGCGCCATCGGATCCCGAAGCCAGATCCAGTGCCGCCACGCCAGGGCCATTCCCCGCAGCAGGGGGTTCCGGATCGCCCGGGCCTCAAAGCCACGGCGGGACCGTTCCGCGGCGCCCGCGTAATGAAGATCCGAATAGACCACCACCCTCATCGGCCCCGGACAGCCTGAGGGAACCGGGGGCGGCCGACGATCCCAATGCGTCCGAATCCTCCCCAGATTTTTCGCGCCACCGCCCGGGGTTTCCGGTACCACCCCTTCCGCCATGTTTTCCCTGCAACGCCTGTTGGGTCGCAACGACGAATTCTTTGACCTGCTGGAGAAGTCGGCCACGGAGGCCCGCGAAAGCGTGGCGCTCGTCAAGGCCGCCCTCGACTCCCCGTCCAAGGGTGCGGGTTCCCTCGACGACTTCGCCCTGCTGCGAAAAAAAGACAAGCGGATCACCGAGGATATCCGGACCCTGGTGACCCGGACCTTTGTGACCCCGCTGGAGCGGGAGGACATCGACGCCCTGAGCACCGCGCTCTACAAGATCCCCAAAACCCTGGAGAAATTCTGCGAGCGCCTGCTGCTCGCGCCGGACCGTCTCAAGGGCGCCAGTTTCACCCGCCAGCTCCAACTGCTCGACGAGGCCACGCAGACCGTGCTGGAGATGATCCGCGGGCTCCGGAACAACCCCGGCCTGGAAGGGGTGAAGGAACAGAACGACCGCCTGCAGTACCTGGAGGGGGAGGCCGACAAGGTCATGGTCGAACTGCTCCGCGAGCTGTACTCCGGCCGCTTTGAACCGGTCGCGGTCATCGTCCTCAAGGACCTCTATGATCTCCTCGAAAAGGTGATCGACCGATGCCGCGACGCCGGCAACGTGATCTTCTACATCGTCCTGAAAAACTCCTGAGACCGGCCATGACGCTGCTCTTCACCGTCATCGTGGTCGCGCTGGTCTTCGAGTACATCAACGGATTCCACGACACCGCCAATTCGATCGCCACGGTCGTGTCCACCAAGGTGCTCACGCCCCGGATGGCCGTGCTGCTCGCGGCCTCCACCAACCTGATCGGCGCCCTGGCCGGAAATGCGGTCGCCAAGACCGTGTCGTCAGGCCTGGTGGACTCCCATTTCGTCACGAGCTCCACGATCATCTGCGCTCTGCTCGGCGGCATCGTCTGGAACCTGGTGACCTGGTGGTTCGGTCTTCCCAGCAGCTCCAGCCACGCCCTCATCGGGGGTCTTTGCGGCGCCACACTGGCCTCGGCCAACGGCAACTGGAGCGCGCTGATCTGGTCCAAGGTGAAGGACGGCCCCTGGTACAAGAACGACGGACTGCTCTACAAGGTGGTCATCCCCATGGTCAGCTCGCCCCTGGCCGGATTCCTCCTCGGGATGCTCGTGATGACGCTGCTGTACCTGCTCCTCCGCAACTGGCTTCCGCACACCGTGAACTCCGTATTCGGCAAGGCGCAGTTGGCCAGCGCCGGATACATGGGATTCGCCCACGGTTCCAATGACGCGCAGAAGACCATGGGCATCATCGCCCTCGCCCTCGCCGCGGGAGCCAAGGACGGCAGCCTTGAGGCCATCCCGGAATGGCTCGGATTCCTCCGCCACCCCATGGTGGACCATGGCGGCAAGGAGGTCATCGCCTCCTGGATCAAGGTGATCTGCGCGCTGACCATGGCCGCCGGAACGGCGGCGGGCGGCTGGCGCATCATCAAGACCATGGGCCACAAAATGGTGAAGCTTCAGCCCGTGAATGGATTTGCCGCGGAGACCGCGGGCGCCACCGTCCTGATGGTCGCCGCCCACTACGGAATGCCCGTCTCCACCACCCACGCCATCACCACCAGCATCATGGGTGTCGGCTGCGCCAAGCGCTTCAGCGCGCTCAAGCTCAACGTCGTGGAGCGGATCCTCTGGGCCTGGGTGCTCACCCTGCCCCTCACCGGGCTTCTGGGATACCTGCTGCGACGGCTCACCCTGTAGCGGACGCCGTTGCGCACCATGCCCGACGACGCCCGTCCGCTCCGCCTCGACCAGATCCTCTCGCGATACGGCTATTGCAGCCGCAGCGAGGCCCGCCAGTGGCTGCGGTCCGGACGTGTGACCGTGGACGGCACCCCGATCCGGGATCCGTCACACCGCGCCGCGCCCGCCCGGGTGCGGATCGACGGGGAAGGTGTGGAACATCCCGGGGGAATCCTCGCGCTGTATCACAAGCCGGCCGGTCTCGTCTGTTCCCACGACCCCGGGGAGGGACCCTCCATTTACGACCGCCTCCCCGCCCGCTGGCTGCAACGAAATCCGCCCGTCCACTCCGTCGGCCGACTGGACAAGGACGCCACCGGACTCCTCCTGCTGACGGATTCCGGGGAACTGATCCATCGCTGGACCTCGCCGCGTCATCACGTGGCCAAGGTCTATGAAGTGACGGTGGATCGCGATCTGAACCCGGACTGGATCCCCCGATTCGCCGCGGGGACCCTGATCCTCGACGGGGAGGACGTCCCCTGCCTGCCGGCGCGGCTCGAGATTCTTGGCCCGCGCGAAGCACGTCTGGAACTCACCGAAGGACGCTATCACCAGGTGAAGCGCATGTTCGCCAGCCAGGGCGCCCATGTCATCCGCCTTCACCGCACCCGCTTCGGCACCCATGAACTGGGCGATCTCCCCTCCGGCGATTGGCGGGTCCTTCCCCCTTCCTCCATCGACGGCTCCACGATCACGGCGCCGGAGTGACCCGGAAGAATCCGCCGGCGGTGGACGGCGCGGGCAGGAACACTTCGGCCACCGGAAATCGATCCTCCGCCCGCGTCACCGAAGACCAGTTCCCGATGGAGGACCCCGCCTCCACCTGATGGGGCTTTCCCGTCCCCCCAGGCCAGCTCACCCGCACCACGTGGTCGTTGAAGAAGCCCAGGTCGGGAGCGGACGATCGTTGGTCAACGCGCGGATTTCCGCCGGTGAGCGACTCGAGGAGGTTGCTCGCACCGTCGCCATCCGGGTCCCCCTCCGGGTCCTGCGCCAAATCCCCCCAGTGCCGGCGCTCCCAGTCGTCGTCCAATCCGTCGTGGTCGGTATCCAGGATCGGAACGCCTCGCACGCGCAGGGTCGCTCCCAGGACACGCCCGCGTCCCTCCAGTTCCGCCTCATCCGTCACCCGCAATTCCCAGGTGCCGGCCGAGGGTTCAAAGAAATGCTGCGTGCTCCAATAGGTCCAATCCGCCGGGCCCGCATTGGTGTCCGCATTGTATCGCTGGAGCACGCTGACCGTTCCGGACGGTGACCGCAGCGTTACCCGCAGATCCCCGCGGCCGGAATGGTCCGTCCGCAAGCGGACGCCCACATGCTCGCATTGCAGGTCCCGGGTGATTTCAAACGTCCGCACGGCCGCCTCGAGGTGGAGACGAGCCCTGCGGGCGGGGCCGGCCGTGATCGCATCGCGCAGTGCCAGCCCTGCGGATCGCCGGATGAAGAGGGCCGGGATCGGCGAGTAGTCCGTTCCGGCCAGAACACACAACTGTTCGCCGCCCGGGCAACTGCCATCAGGAATCGACTCGGAGGCCGCGTTGTAAACCACCGCGAACGCCGCTCCTGCCGCCGCCGCGCGGGCGAGCTTCTCGGAGAAGTTGACCTGCCCCCGTTCGATCAGCGCGCCGTGACCCTCGATCCGCTGCGGCGGATCCGTCAGCGCCAGTCCGAGATCCACCATCGGCAGCCAGTCCGTCGCGGACTCCGGATGAATGCCCGTACCCGGAAGTCCGGAAATGATCAGCGGCGCCCCGCCCGCGGGATCCGCCTCCAACTCCACGCGAAGCCCGGCGTCAGGAATCTCCACGGCCGGTCCCGGCGACTCGGCCGTCACCTCGACGGCGGGCGGACGGTTGGACCAGTGGCGGGCCAATGCCACCGCGGCCCCGGCATCCACCACCCCGAAGCCCAGGTTGTGAGTGAAGGGCAATCCTGCCCGGTTCCGCGCCAGCCCCGGATCCGTCGCATACCAATGGCGCGCACTCAACAGGAGCACCTGTTGCACGTCCCGGGCAGACAGGCCCGGGTTCACCGACAGGGCCAGTGCCGCGACCCCGGCAACGATGGGAGTGGCCGCGGAGGTTCCGGAAAACCCAAACGCTCCCCACCGGTAGTCGGACAGATACTCATCGGGCGGGAAGAAGAGTCGGGGATCCCCACCATCCGACCCCTCCAGATCGGTCGTGAAGAGCCCGCCCTGATCCTGCTCGCCGGCAGGGGCGGCCACCAGCAGGCACGCACCGGGTTCCGAGTACCCGGCCGGACTACCATCCATGCGAGCGGCGCCCACGCAGATCGCCCTCGGATCATTGGCATACCCATCGTCCCCGGCCTGTATCCCGCGCGACCGGTCGTTGCCGGCGCTGCGGACGATCACGGTTCCGAGTCCGCCCCGCCCCAGGGTCCAGGCATCCTCAATGCCCGCATCCTCCAGCACCGAGGGCCCCACCTGGCGGCGACCCGGCGGAGCCCAACTGTGACTCTGCACGGCGACCCGGTCCCCGGCGTGCCGGAAGACATCGCCGAGCTTTTCATTGGTCACGATCTGGCCCCGGGGATTGTAGATCACCCAACTGGCGACCCCCGCCTCCGGGGCAATGCCACTCATCCCCGCCGCGTTGTTGGCGGTGGCGCCGATGAGGCCGGCCGCCGCGGTTCCGTGCGCGCCCAGGTTGTCGGTCCGGATGATCCCGCCTTCCGAAGTCCCCAGATCGAAATTGAAGTGCGGCCTCCCCGCCGTCGCCACCCGAAGGTCGGGATGCGTAAGCCGTACGCCCGTGTCCGCAACCCCCACCGTGACCCCCGCGCCCCGGGTGATCGCCCATGCGGGCCGGACGTTGATGTCCGCTCCCAGCCGGGCCCCGGTGTCCGGATCCCGGTTCTCCAAATACCATTGGCCGGGAATGCCCCGGGCCTGCGCTCGGAAGAACTCGTCATTGGGCGCCGCCGCATAGGCGTCCTGCGGCACCCACGGCGGATGCACCACGGGATGCGCTGAAATCACGCCGTCGCGTGCCGACCATTCGGACGAGACACGCCAGGCCTCCGCCGCGCTGGGGGCCTGCAGAACGAACAGGCCCGGCCGGATCGTCCGGTCCAACACCAATGAGGTGCCCTCCAGCAGGGAGGTAACGGACACCGAGGCGTCCACCTGCAGGGCGACGCGATCGGTGAATTCCCACAGTTCATCGGGGGCGTCCGCGGGATGGGCCCGGATCGTGGACCCGACCGGCGCCGCAGCCCGTGCCCGGGCGTTGGCGACCGGGACGGGCGTTTCGGGAATGAACCGGACCGGCGCCGGGAGACGGAACCGCGCGGGTTCGGCGGCCAACGCCGCGAGGGAGGTCAGTCCCGCCGTCAATACGCGGCACAGAATGGGAGAACACCGCCGGGCCATGCTGGAGTGTAGCAACCGGAGGGCCATTCGCGAAGATGACAAAGGGCCCCCGCCGACTTCAAAAACAAAGGACCGGCTCCCGCCGGTCCTGTGCAACAACGGTTGATGACCCCGGATCCGCCGTTCCGGACTTATCTGGCCTCAGCGGGCCTCAGCGGGCCTTCACTTCGGCCGACTTCGCGTCCCGAACCTTGGCGAGCAGGGCATCGCGCTCCGGGGAACTTCCGCAGGAATCGCCACCGCCACTATGGTCGTGGGTGTGGTCATCGCCGTTGCGCTGATAGGCCGACTTGGCACCCGACAGCTCGCGGTTGACGGCCGCCTTGGCCTCCGCGAGGTGGCCCTTGCCGATGGTCGCGCCATTGTAGGCCGCCTTCGTCAATTCGGGGGACGCCGGATAGGGCCTGGGCTTGGATCCAAAGTTGAACTTCATGTTGACCCAGGTGTCGCCGAGCTTGGTGCTCAACGCCCCCGACGGCTCGTAGCCGCTGTGCATCATGCAGTTTTCGCACTTCGGATTCAGGGCCACCCCGTCCTTCGTGCCGTACTTCTCCCAGTCCACCTTGGTCAGGACTTCCTGGTAGGAGCCGTAGTGCCCCTCGGTCATCACGTAGCACGGGGCCTTCCAGCCGCGGACGTTGTACGTGGGGATCGCCCAGGCCGAGCAGGGCAGCTCACGGCGACCGGCCAGGAACTCCAGATACACCGGCGTTCCGAACAGGGTGAACTGCTCGCCCCAGCGCCGGATGTCCTTGAATTTCTCCCGGACAAGATCGCGGGTGAGGAAGAAGTCCTTCGGATCCCGGCCCAGCCGCTTCACCATGTCCTTCTTCGCCGCATCGTAATCGTATCCCGGCGAAATGGTGTGCCCGTCGACTTGAAGCGAACTGAGGAACTGGAACATCTGCTCGAGTTCCGCCGGATTGGTCTCCTTGTACACCGTGGTGTTGGTCGCCACCTGGTACCCGATGATCTTCGCCATCCGGATGGCCAGCACGCACTCCTTGAACACCCCTTCGCGTTCCACGATGAGGTCATGGGTGTACTCCAGACCGTCCACATGGACGTTCCAGTACATCCACTTCGTGGGTCCCAGGGTCACCTTTTTCCGGGCGGCTTCGTCGGGATTGCGGATCTGCTCCGCCTCCTTCTCGGTGATCAACCCTTCGGACAACAGGCGCGCCACCGTCGGCTCGACGGCCGGTCCGTACGTCGCCGCGAGGTGTTCGCGCATCTTCTTCCGCATGAAGACGCCGTTGGTGCAGATGTAGAGGATCCGGCCCTGCGCCCGCAATCCGGCCACCAACTCCTCGATCTTCGGGTAAATCAGCGGCTCACCACCGCAAATGGACACCATCGGGGCATCACATTCCGCCGCCGCCGCCAGACACTGCTCCAACGGAACCAGATCCTTCAGGCTGGTGGAGTACTCCCGGATGCGCCCGCAACCGGTGCACGTCAGATTGCACGTGTGCAGGGGCTCCAACTGCAGCACCATCGCGAACTTCGAGGTGCCCTTGAGCCGGTTCCGGGTGATGTGCTTGGCGATCTTGAGCGTCAGCGCGAGAGGAAATCGCATGTTAAATCAACGGGCAGGGGTGAGTTCCGAAGGAGGGAGCGAGGGGGCGGCAGATCCGGCATGGAGATCCAGGCCGGGGATCAGGAAGGAGGCGGGGGAGAACCCCTTGCTTCCCTGGATGCCACCGCATCCGGTCAAAACGGCGAGCAGTAGTAATG
Organism: Verrucomicrobiales bacterium; assembly: GCA_016793645.1. Lineage (GTDB taxonomy): Bacteria > Verrucomicrobiota > Verrucomicrobiia > Limisphaerales > UBA9464 > UBA9464. The sequence continues at coordinate 4,756 of JAEUHD010000136.1, read as the reverse complement.
ACAGCGCAACCGCCTTGACGTGCTTCAGGACGCTCATCGGAGGGTCAGAATAGACAGCGCCCCCCCCTCCGCAACAGGTATTTGGGGCGGTTGGAGGACGCCGAATTCCGTCCATGCTCCCGTGGGTACTGCAGCCGTCAGGCTGTCTGCCCGCGCGAGGGACAGGCTGAAGCCTGCACTACAAGCCCCCGTTCGTAGTCCAGCCTTTAGGCTGCCTCCCTCGCGTCACCCCCCGACGCGGCCCCCCTCACGCCGCCGCCGCAAGCCCGGCGTCGCGGGGCACGTCCCGGAGAATCTGCGCCAGGATCTGGTCCGTGGTGATCCCCTCCGCCTCGGCCTCGAAATTGGGAATCAGGCGGTGCCGGAGCGCCGGGACGGTGACGGATTGAATGTCGTCAAAGCTGACATTGAACCGCCCCTGGGTCAGTGCCCGGACCTTGGACGCCAGCAGGAGCACCTGGGCGCCACGCGGGCTGCTTCCGAACTTGAGGTATTGGTTGGTGATCGGCGCGGCAGTCTCCGTCTTGGGATGGGTCGCCAAGACCAACCGGACGGCATAGTCCTTCACATGGGTGGCGACCGGCACCTCGCGCACCAGACGCTGCAGCGCGCGCAATCCAGGACCGTCGAGCACCTTCTTCGGCGTCACCTTCTCCCCCTCGGTGGTCCGGTTCAGAACCTCGGCCATTTCCGCCGCCGTCGGATACCCCACCACCAGTTTGAAGAAAAACCGGTCGAGCTGCGCCTCGGGCAGCGGATAGGTGCCCTCCTGATCGATCGGATTCTGGGTGGCCAGCACGAAAAATGGCTCCTCCAGGCGACGAATCTCCCCCCCGGCCGTCACCTGCTTTTCCTGCATCGCCTCCAGCATGGCCGACTGGGTTTTCGGCGTCGCCCGGTTGATTTCGTCCGCCAGCAGCAGGTGCGCGAACACCGGCCCCTTCTGAAACTGGAACTCGCGCCGCCCCTCCGGCGATTCGACCACGAGGTTGGTTCCCAGAATGTCGGCGGGCATCAGGTCGGGGGTGAACTGGATGCGGTTGAAGCTCAGGTCCAACACCTCGCTCAGCGTGCGCACCAGCAGCGTCTTCCCCAGTCCCGGCACCCCCTCCAGGAGTACATGTCCACCGGCAAAGATGGCCTGGAGCGTCCCTTCCACAATGGCCTGCTGGCCCACCACCACGCGCCCGATTTCGTTCAGGACGGTGGCATAGGCTTCCCGAAACTGCGCGATCTGTTCCTCGATGGTCATGGGGTTGTCCGGTGCTGAAGTGCCGCCAGCGTAGGCGGTGAACCGGGCGAGGCAAGCCTGCCGGGGTGCCGCCTTCCCTCCGGGATTTGTGGGCAATGGCCCCGTCCACCTCCTGCGGAATTCCCCACCTTACAATTTCCTGACAATTCCCCTGCCGTCTTGGACCAGGGTGCGCTACGAACCGAGGACAAGCCATGCCCACACCGAGCGCCATGACCCAACCGGGGGCGCGTCCCGCCGTCCCGGAGTCCCTCAGCGCGCGCTTCCAGGCAGGGTTCCGCCGACCCCACCCCACGGGCGCAGACTCCTTCACCCGGGCAACGGGCTCCCCCCGGCTGCACCTGTCCCTGATTCTTCTTCCCGTCGCCGCCCTCGCCCTCGGCGGCATGGCGGCGCTCTCCAGCGACCGGGCCGCCGTGGAGTCCGATGCCCGCCAACGGTCGGACGAAGTCATCCAGCGGGTCGCCGCCCACCTCGCCCGGACCGTCCCGGGGGAACTCGCCCTCCTCAAAGTGGCCAGCGATCACTGGGCGGGAGCCGACATCGACGGAACCGAATCCGCTTCATGGACTCCGGCTTCGCGCGCCGCCACGAATCCCGGGAGCCTTTTCGAAGCACGCAATTCGATTCCTCCCGGCTCCTGGCCCCTCGAAATCCAGTTCGACGACCGCGGCACCCTGACGCGCCCCTCCCCGGTTCCGACCGTCCCGGTTCCGCCGGATTGGTTTCTCAACCTCACCCCGGAACAGGTCGAAGCCTGGGAACGGATCCAGAACCCGTCGTCCGATCCGCGCCCCGAATCCGCCGATCCCCATCCTCCCCCACGCCTGGACCTCGCGTCCGATCCCGCAGGGGCGCAAGCGGTGCAGTTTCACCAGCGACTCGCCCTGCTGAGAACCCCCTCCCCGTCGGAGCCCGCGGAATCCCGGGGTCCTGCGCTGCTCACCCTGGCCACCGAAGCCATCCGCTCCCGGGTGCAAACCGCCTCGGGACTTCCGCTGGGAGCCGTCGCACTCGCCGAGGCGCAGCGCCAGAATCCCGACGCCCCATTGGATGCCGCCCAGTTCGCGGTGCTGGCGGACCTGGTCCTCGTCCAACCCTCCATCCTGACCCCCTGGCTCCTGGACGAAGCGGATCACAGGGTCGCCGACGCGGATCCCGAAGCCCGGTCCGCCGTGACGCGGCTCCGGGACCTTTGGGTGAGCGCCGATCGCCGTCGGGAAATCGCGGCCCGGATCCCATCCGAGGTGGCCACGGCTCCACAATCCCCAAAACCCATCTGGGTTTCGGCGTCCGGACAGGACTGGCTCGCCTTCGTCCCGGGTGCGGAAGCCACCCGGCCCGCAGCCCAATCCGGACCCACGCCCGACAACGCCCGTGCCCGGCGGTCCTTCCAGGTGGTCCCACGCCAACTCCTGGCATCGATCTTTCGACACGCCGCGGAAATGGACTGGGGTTCGAACAGCGGTGCGCGACCCCGGCCGCCCGGACTCCCCGCCGGAATCTCGCTGCGAATCAATCTGGAGGGACGCGATCTCGACCTCCCCGGAGCCGCCTGGGCGGCTTCAAACACGAACGCGTCCCTCCTTGCATCCATCGCCGCGGAACTCGCTCCAGAACCGACATTCGACCCCGGCGAACCCCGACCCCGCTTCACGGTCGATGCGGTGCTGACGAATCCCGCGGCGCTGTTCGCCGCACACCGTCAGCGCCAGTGGATCTTTGGCGGCCTGATCCTCGCCACCGCCGGGGTCGCCGGCATCGGTGTCCGTCAGGCCCAGCGCGCCTTCCAACGGCAGCTGGAGCTCAACCGCGAACAATCCAATTTTGTCTCCAGCGTCTCCCACGAACTCCGGGCACCGCTCGCGAGCATGCGCCTCCTGGCGGAGGGACTGGCGGAGGACCGACTGACGGGCGAAGACAAACGCCGCGAGTACGCGCGCCTGATCGTCCGGGAGACCCGTCGTCTCGGCACCCTTGTGGAAAACGTGCTCGATGTCGCCCGGCTGGATCAGGGGAGGACGCACTACGAATTCTCCCCCACGGATGTCCGCCGTCTCGTCGAGGAAACTGCACACCTGCTGGAACCCGTCGCCCGGGAACGCTCGGTCGCCCTGGAGGTCCGCCTTCCCGAAGCCCCCGCCGGGGATTCGGAGTCCGCAAACTGGGACGGCGCCGCCATCCAGCAAGCCCTGGTGAACCTCATCGACAATGCCCTGAAGCATTCCCCGGAAGGCACCACCGTGGTCGTGTTTCTGGAGGCAATGCCCGGACATCCCCGGAGGCTCCGGATCGGGGTTCGCGACCAGGGACCGGGGATCCCCGGCGACGAACAGGAACGCATTTTTGAACGTTTCCATCGGCGCGGATCCGAACTGCGCCGCGAAACCCAGGGGATCGGACTCGGGCTCACCCTCGTGCGCCATATCGCCGAGGGACATCACGGAACGGTGCGGGTGGAAAGCACCCCGGGTCATGGAGCGACCTTTCTCCTCGAGCTCCCGGAGAATCCCTGAGTCCCACCGCGCCCCCTTCCGAATGCCGCGCATCCTCATCATCGAAGACGAGTTCGCCATGCGAACCGCCCTCACCGACCTCCTCGAACGGGAAGGACATCGGGTTCTCACCGCATCCGAGGGTGAGACGGGACTGTCCCGCGCCCTGGAGCAGCAGCCCGACCTGATCCTGCTCGACGTCATGATGCCGAAACTCGACGGCTTCGCCCTGGCCGCGGAATTGCGCCGGCTCGGGCGTTCCACACCGATCCTGATGCTGACCGCCAAGGGCCTCGTCAACGACCGTGTCCGCGGACTGGACTCCGGTGCCGATGATTATCTGGTCAAACCCTTCAGCGGCGAGGAACTGCTGGCCCGCACCCGGGCGCTGCTGCGCCGGAATGCAGGACCGGAGGGCGCCTCACTGCATCGCCTCCGGATCGGTGCCGTCACGATTGATTTCGTCCGCATGGAGGCGCGGGGCCCGTCGGGACCCGTCCATTTGACGGCAAAGGAATTCGCGATGCTCCGACTGCTGGCCGCAACCCCCGGGTCACCGGTGACCCGCGAACGATTTCTCGACGTCGTCTGGGGGGTCGGCGCCTTTCCGACCACGCGCACCGTGGACATGCACATGTCCGGACTCCGGGCCAAACTGGAACCCGATCCCGAAACTCCCCGCTTTCTCAAAACGGTGCACGGGGTGGGCTACAAACTGGACCCGGAACCCGCAGGCACCCGCGCCGGGAATTGACATCTTCCTGACAACCTCGTCCGCAAACCCTGGTGAACTGGACTCCGCCATGAAACGTGCACTTCCAACTCCGGCCGCGCTCGCCGCGCTGCTGCTGACCGCCCCGTTCGTCCACGCCGCCGATCCCATCCGCGAGGCCCTTCAGCGGGGACTTCTCGCCGAGGAGGCGCAGCGGGATCTTGCCGCCGCTGCGGACGCCTATGCCGAAGCCGTCCGTCTGGGCGACGAGGAACGCAGCTTCGTCGCCACCGCCCT